>JAOABA010000049.1 GCA_026418625.1 Candidatus Kapaibacterium sp. | reverse complement strand
TCAAGTCCTAATTTATCCAATTCTTCGATAGCTTTTGCTATATCTTCAGCTGAACCATCCCCTTGAACCAATGTGGGCCTAAAATAAATTGTGCATAAAGGTAATCTTCGGTTAATTGTAGTAATAATATCCTGAAAACCAGCACCGGAAGGTGAGGTGGACACACCAATTCTTAGTGGAAAAGATGGTATAGGTTTTTTTCTTGAAGTGTCAAAATATCCTTTAGCTTGAAGTTTTGTTTTCAATTCTTCGAATTTTTTATAAAGGTCTCCTAATCCAAGTTCTGAAATACTCAAGCATTCTATTTGATAATTTCCTCGTGGGGGATATACAGTTAATTTGCCATAAACTAAAACTTTAGCACCGTCTTTCATTTGAAATTTAAGAGGAACTTGCTTCCACATTACGCAGGCAATTTGTGCTTTATCATCTTTCAGTGTGAAATAGCGGTGACCAGACTGATGATGTTTATAATTTGAAACTTCACCTGTAACACTAACAAAACCAATACTATCTTCAAGTAGAACTTGAATTATTTCCGTTAACTGACTTACTGTTAAAGTTTTATCATTCATACTACAAAGATAATAAAATGAATTTAAAAATTTGATACATTATTCTATGAAACTAAATCAATAATGAATTGTTATTAGAATAAATGATATTAATTTTGTAATTGTATGCTTATAAATAAGGTATAAATAAATGATTGGAATAGGATATGACAGTCACCGCTTGAAAGAAGGGGGAAAGTTAATAATCGGTGGAATAGAAATTGAGTCAGAATTTGGGACCATAGCACATAGTGATGGAGATGTGCTTATTCATTCGCTTGTTGATGCACTTTTGGGAGCGTTGGCAATAGGCGATATAGGAGAGCTATTTCCTGATACTGACTTAAAATATAAAGATTATAATAGCGTTTTGTTCTTAGAGAAAGTTATTGGATTTGTTAAAGATAGGGGCTTGAAAATTGTTAATATTGACACAGTAATTATTTTAGAGAAAATAAAACTATCGAAATACAAATACTCTATAAGAAAAAAAATAGCTTCAATTTGCGATATTGATATCAACAAAGTTAGTGTTAAAGCTAAAACTAATGAATTGATGGGGTTTGTTGGAAGAGGTGAGGGAATAGCTGCAATTACTGTATGTCAGTTAATGGAAAAATAAAACAAAAAAGCTTATTTAAATTATAAAATTGAAATTAAGATATTTCATATTGTTAATTCTAATCTTTTCTGTATCTGAATTAATATCAGATGAAACTTATCCTTATTCTTTTAAAAGGATAGATTACCAGCAGGGTGGTGAAATTCTAATTGTAAACAGTGCCGATAACAATAATTTATACAGCTATTTTATCAAACCAAATTGGGCGGAGGAGTCAGAAGCTGTCTATATCAAAAGGGGTATAGTAGGGGACAATTTCATAGGAAGCACTTTGGGCAATGCTTATATTTTATCTGCTATGCCTATCAAACATTCTGTTTTAGCGTGTTGGAAAGAAGATGATAAAGTATATGTGTCTGTGGTTGATACTATTGGTGCAGTTAAATCTATTACAGAGGTTTTTGGTGAGTGGAACAAGTTCGAACCTATTCAGGCTAAATGGTATGGTCAATGTGGTCCAAATGATTATTTGTTGATTATTAACAAAAATCTTTTTGTTATTTCCATAGATGATAAAAGAGTTAGTTCAAATCTCTTTTCTGATAATGTTGAAACTGTTGTTAGTTTATATAATCACCATAAAACTGCCGATAGCCCAAATTTCGTATATGTTTATTCAAAAGAAGGATATGGCTTTTTGTATTTTGTAAAAAAAGTCAAAAGTGACAAATTTGCTACTCAATTTCTTTTAACTGATGATATATATCTCTTTCCATTTCAATCTCAGGTAATATTATTGACTTCCTCTAAATCTTATAATATATCTCTTTTAAATGTTATCGATCCTGATAAAGGTTCTATATACGAATCTCTGATTGAGGCTTCTGGAGATAGGGTTGTTGTAAAAGACGATGAGAAGAAGTATGTTTATCATCTTGAATTAAATAGAAATGGTTCGGATTATTCTCTTGTAGTCAATGATTATTCAAATTTAAAAAATATAGTCAATATCAATGTAACAAAAATCTCTAAGGATTTGATAGAACCAATAGGTCTATGGCAAGAAAATGACCAAATTATTGCAATGTTCAGGAATGGATTGGCGACATTTGATTTAGACGGGACATTGAATTCAGTTGATTATATTCCTTTTGGAGAAGCTTTTAATTTAAAACCAAATGCAATATTTACTAAAAATAATTTAGTCTTTTCATCAGCGATTGGCTCAATGGTTCTCGAAAGAACCAAAAATGAACTATGGTTTTTAAATAGGTTCTTACAAAACTCTTCTTATTATTTAATACCAACTATTTTATTGATTCTTGCTTTTGTTTTCATCAAAATGTATAATAACCAAAGAAGGGTGCTTAAAGCATTAATTAATTTGCCAAGCACAGGTGTTGTTTATGTTATTAATCAAAGCGGTAGATTGAAAAGCGCCAATTCATACGGTAAACAATTATTAGGTATAACAGATAGTGTCCCTTTCAACAAATTATTTGGGGAGTATTGTATTTTAGAGCATACAAAAGCTATCAAAGAATTAGTTGATAAAGCAATGGAGTTAAAAGATTTCTTCACTCAAAAAATTAATATCATAAAAAATAATGATTTGAATGAGTGGATATATACAAGTTATCCTCTTCGAAGTTTTACAGGTAGGTTCAAGGGCTTGGTAATAACAGGAATTGATATAACTGAACAACTCGAGCGACAAAGGTTGAGCAATTGGGCACAATTAGCTCACGATATGCAGACAAATCTATCAACCATTAGACTTAATGCCGAACAATTAGAGCTTGAAAAAGAAATAAATAAAGATAGACGAAAGAAAATTATTCACCAAGTTGGTTTATTAATTCAAAGGGTTAGAGACGTTGTAACCGTTGGAAGAAACGAAAGTATTTATAAGGCAACCGTAGATTGTTTTGATATTTGTTTTGATGCAATCAATGAATTTGATGCGACCCTTTATCCAAACATTAATTTTATCGTAAAAGCTGAACATTATAATGTTTCTTGTGATAAGCCCAAAATCTTAAGAGCAATAAGAAATGCTATAGAGAACAGTATTAAAAGTTTCCAGCAAGGTGATGGAACTATCACTATCTCAAACTGGTCAGATTCAAAATATGTTTATATCTCTGTCAAGGATAACGGTCCGGGGATGGACGCAAATACAAAATCGAAGTTTACTCAACCCTATTTTACCACATCAAAGAAAAATGGAGGATATGGCATTGGAACAATGATTATGCAGCACGTTATGGAACTTCACGGTGGCGAACTAAAGATAGATAGTGAAAAAGGTAAAGGCACTGAAATTGTTTTTTGCATTCCTAATTACCTTCCTAATAAAACAATTAAAGCAATTACACAAAAGAAAAATGTCATACAATCAGAAAATTAATTTGTGAGTTCTATAAAAATTCAAAAAGGGAAGAGAATTGGTTCCATTGATTATGGTCGTAAAAGGATTGGATTTGCAGTCAGCGATGAGATGCTAATAACTGTGTCAGCTAAGGAAATTTTCTATACTGATGATGAAAATTTTAAAGATAAATTATTAAATTTGATTAAGCATTATGATTTATCAGCTTTAGTTGTGGGTTTACCGATTAGATTAGACAATGTTGATACTGAATTAATTCTTGAGATTAAGCAATTTGCTGAAGAACTTAAAACTCAACTTAACATTCCTGTTTTTTTTCAGGATGAATCTTTTTCAAGTAAATCAGCTACTGAAACAATGATACGAATAGGAAAAAGAAAAAAATTTCGTTCAAAAAAAGAAGAAATTGACAAAATTGCAGCCTGTATAATCCTAAGGGATTTTATTGAAGAGAATATTAAATGAATTTATGATTCACTAAATAATTTGAGTTTTTACAATGTTTGTTTATATAAATCGAATAAAACTCTTCGAACAAATACAAAATTTTATGAAAAGTAAAATAATCATTAATATACTCTTTTTTTTACTTATAGTTATACCTTCAGTAGCTCAACCTGATAAAGACAAAAGTTTTTATTATGATTTTGGAGAGCGTTTTTTTGCTGAATCTTATGTATTCCCTATTGAATCAGTTGACTCGCAACTTGTTGTAACAATTTTTAGATTTGCAAATAGCGTAATACCCTTCACAAAAGCTGATATCAACAATATAAACGATATAAATAAAAATAAGCTTACATCTGAGTCATTTGTATCATACCCCATCATTTATGTAGAATACAAAGATTCTCAAGGTATAATTAGAAAAAGAGATATTTGGGAGAAAGAAATATTAGTTGGAGATTATGAAGCAACGAGGAATAAAGAAATTTATAATTTTGGATTAATTAGCTCAATATTAACTAAAGATAATTACTCAATAGATATTGAGTTATCAAATAAAGAGCGAACAAAACCTCGAAAAATTAAGCTTCCTATTTTGAAAAAATTAGTTCTCAATAGTTCACCCGGACTTAGCGAACCAATTTATGCCTATAAATTTAATAATCAGGAAGAATCAGAATTTGAGCCATATTTAATGAATAAAAATGTAGGTTTTGGTTCTGAAGACTGTCATATTTTTCTTTTAGCCTCATACTTTAATGAATTTGAAAAATATTATTTCTCTGTTGAAAATAAAGAAATTAGAGACAATAAGTTTAGCTGGGATGGAAAATTAACCTTTAAGGGTGTTGCCACACCAAAAACTGGACAATATTTAGAATTCAAATTAGATGAATTGGAAAGAATAGTTTTAACCAAAACAATTTTACCAGAGGGATTAGTCAAAAATGAAAAACTAAAAATAGGAACACTCGAAGTTATTCTGGGTGCTGATAAATTAGTCCCCGGTAAATATCTAATGAAAATTTGGTCAACATCATTGAATGACACACTTAGCTTTGATTTTTCTATTGAATGGGAAAATATGCCATTGTCCCTGAAAAACCCTGATTATGCCGCTGAAATGATGTATTATATTTTACCTGATGATGAATATAAAGAAATCAAAAGTGGTTCTTCATCTAAAATCTTCAAAAAAATACTAGATTATTGGAAAAAAAGAGATCCAACCCCCGAAACTCTTTATAATGAAGCAATGGCTGAATATTTTCGAAGAGTTGATTATGCCTTTTTCAATTTTCAATCAACAATAGATAAAGACGGTGCAAAAACAGATAGAGGGAAGATTTATATTCTATTTGGTAGTCCAGATTCCACCGAACGAAATTTGGGGACAAATAATCAAACAGTTGAAATCTGGAAATATAATAAACTAAAAAAGGAATTTGTTTTCCAAAGTAACAATTCAGGTAAGTTTGAACTTGTTAAAATTATCAATTAAATGTCAAGAATTATCTCTGCCTCGAAATTTTTCGAGTTATTTATTTTGATATTTACATTGTGATAGCTAATGGCTTTAACGTCTCTTTCGAAAAAATCCACTTTTTGAAGAAAAATTTTATAATCAATAAGATTTTCGTCTAAATTGCTTATAATTATATCACTTACAAGTCCTTTTTGAATGTGCATTATTGTTAAAATATCAGACAGAAAATCTACCAATAACAGGTTTTGATTTTCTGATTTTAATATTTTTTGAAATTCATAATTCTTTTCATTTAATATAAGATTTTCGGGTTTTAAAACAGCAACAAGCCCGAAAACAGCAGCTTTAAAAAGCTCCTCGATTGTAGTTCCTTCAACGTGAATAATTACATCGGCTGTATGTGGCATTAATTTAAAGGACAACATATTTTAAATTATTGTTTGTTAAAATAAAACTGATATTGAAATATTATGTCCTAATTTATTAGACGCAATGAAATCATTGTAGAATGAATAATCAATTATAATTGAGTAGGGAGTATCCTCTGGTAAAGGTCTTAAAGAAATTCCTGCCCCCAAGTTAGTCATAGGGAAAGCTTTATAAACTCCGAGATCATCACCAAGAACAGATATTCCAGCGCGAAGAGCTATTATCTCATAAGGGACTGCTTCAAAAGCAATTGTAAGAGTTGGACCAATTTCATATTGAGTTAATTTCCCTTCAATTGCTACAAGTATATATCTTGAAGGAGGTATTCTTAATTTTTGTAATTGTCCATTTTGTGTGTATTGTTCAATATATGTTTCCTCATTTAGTTCGAACTCCATAGCTATACCACTTCTTATAGTATAAGGTAGAACAGCCTTTTCTTTGCTTTTTGTATTCCAAAATAAGGCCCCTGAAGCGTTTTGAATACTTAGCCCAAAAGAAAACAAGTCGAAAACATCAATCTTTGCCCCGATATCAATTCCATATCCTTCTGCACTTTCTTTTGATCCTTGTAGTGAATTGGATAAATATTTAATTGATGCTCCAAATGATGATGAATTAATAATATAGGAAAAACCGCTGATGATTTCGAATTGCCAATTTCTTAATAGACCAGTTGAATTACCACGGATATCTCGTCCGGTAAAAGAGCCTGAATTGAAATGATTAAGACCAAAACCAAGCCCAACATTGCCAAAAGATTGTCCCCAAGCCAATGCTGTATGTGTTCTTCCAAACTCGAGTAGTGAATAAGAGCTTGATATCGTTGCCCTTGGCGATAAAAAAGAAAGTCCTGCTGGATTATAAAACAAAGCATAAGGATCATTTGAGATAGCTGAATAAGTTCCAGCCATAGATATAGGTCTTGCACCAATGTCCCTTAATAGATAAGATTCAGGATATCCACCATTTGTTATCTGTGAATAAACAGCATAGAAATTAATTAGTGCAAAACCGCACAATGTCAGTAAAGTTTTTTTCATATTATTTTTGAATTATCTTATCTTGAAATAACGAATTTTTCTCGCAGCTTAAAATTTTTGCCGAGGACAATGAATAGATAAACACCATTAGGAAGATTAGCTTTGGATACTTCATAAGCGTAGTCTGGGTCTTTGTAAGGTAAACCCTCGAAAACATCCAAAACCTTTTTACCCAAAAGATTGAAGACACTGATTTGTATTCTTTGGTCGTAGTCAATTAAATCAATATATAATAATATTTTATCACTACTTTCCCGAACGCTTGTAATTTTATTTTCCTTTTTGGTAGTGTCTTCGCTTACACTATTCAAATAACTTTTTTGTTTCCCGGCATCTTTTTTTGGTGCAATTTTAGTGCCAGTGTTGGAATCTTTGAGTTGGAAAATTATCTCGAGAAAGCTCTTTGGTTTGTCTGTATTATTGAGAAATATTATCTCATTAATGGTAACTTTAGAACTTTGCGATTTGGAAATAGCAAATGAAAAATGAAATGCAAATAGTAAAATTAAAACTATGTATAATTTACTAATCAATTTAACTTGCAATATCATTTTCTTTTGCTATCAATACATATTTTTCAATAAAATTAAGACAGAATATAAAAAAAAATATTTTTTTATTGAATAGATAACTGAAAAAATTATTCAACAGCTTGGATGAATTTTTTACTTAAAACATTTTTGGCTTCATCATCATTAAGTAGTTGAGAAATGATTTTTTTGACTTTAAGGCTACCAGTGTCAATTCCAGTTTTTTTGGCAAATTCGGATAATTTATCAGAATCGTAATCTTCTTCGAAATCAATTTCATTAAGCTTTTTGTTCTTTTGTTGTAAATTTTGATTTTGCAAGTGTAATGCTAATTCAAGATTTGGGTTTAATTTTTTAGATAAAGGAATATTTGTTGCTTTTTTTTCATCAGATTTTGATTCTTCAGTATTAATTTGTTTTTTTATCTTTTCCGATACTATCGTTTTAGCTAATAATTCAATTTCATTTATTTTTTCAGTCTGTTTTTTGTTTATCTCAGCTTCATTAGAATTTATTTTTATATTTTCATCAGTATTTTGCTCTTGCTTTTGTGTTTTTTCATACTTCTGGTAAATATTAGCCATCTGTTTAGAATTGGCAACATTCTTTCTGGCTTGCTCAAGTTTTTCTTTAAATTTTTGATCATTAACCTTTTTTTGTTGAAGTAATTGCTCAGTTTTCCATTTTTTATAAAGAGATAAAATTAGTGTAACAAATAGACCTAAAACTAATGCCAGATATAAGATTCCGTTTGACAACCACTCAGGTAAATTGTTATTATTTGGATTATTATTATATGTGTTAATTGGCGTTTCAATTATTTCAGCTTTTGAGCTTACTTTGTTTGAGTCTTGAGCAATTAAATTTGTTTTCTGAGTTGTATCTTTTTCCACAAAAGAATCTGTTAAACTAAAATTGTTTGAGAGAAATGAAGGTTCAAAATTTTCATCAGTGGTCTCAATGTTAGTAATGTTTGTGGTGTAAAGCTCATCGATTTGATTAATGCCTGTTTGGATCTGGAACTTAGCTTTATAAAAATTTGATTTTTTTGAATCTTGTAGTAATCTATATGCTTCGGCTAAGCCTGCAAAATTGTCTTTAATATTGCAATTATATTTCTCAGCCAAAAGAAAGTGTTCGATTGCTTCGGTATTCCTTCCTTTTGTTAAATTAATTAATCCAAGAAAAAAATATGCATTTGGAATTTCTTTTGAAGCCGATCTTTTAAAATAGTTTTCCGCTTCTTTGTAAAGTCCGTCATTAAATGATAGAAGTCCCAAACGATATGAGTCTTCCTCTTGATTTAACTTATTCCAATCGAAAACTTCAAGCATAATTGATTTGGAATAGGGAAGATAATTTACAGTGAAACCTCTTTTATCGCTAAGCTCAATGAGGACTTCTGAAAAATTTTTATAAGAATTTACTGCAACATTTTTTATTATCCCTGTGCTGCCTAAGATATTAATATTGTTCTTAACTTTTGTGTTGTCTAACCTGATTGTTATTTTTTGTTTACTTGGTGATAATTCACCAAAAAAACTAATTGGTTTTTCAGATAGATAAATCAATGCACGATTCAGTGGATTGATTTCCACCTTCTCTATAATTGTCTCAGCGAAGGAGAATGTATAAAAGAAAAAAAATAGTAATAAACCAAAAATTGTATATTTTCTCATAATTTATTCTCTATTTTAAAATACAATTTTGATTTATCAAAAATCATACTAAATTTTTAATAATTTTATAAATATATACAAATCAATGAGTTACAAATTGCCAAAATGATGTTGATCAATACTATTTATATTGGATTTTGTCTATTGTATAATAATAGACAGAAAAAAAAAGCTGTCCCAAAATATTGAGACAGCCTTGTGATTTGAGATTGAGATAAATTACTATTTTACTACTTGCAATTGTCTAATATATTGGCGTCCATTAACATTAAGAATATAATTATAAACACCACTTGGGACTTTGCTCAAATCAATTTTAGCTTCTGTAAGGCCTTGATTGGCAAAACCATTGAAGATGTTCATCACTAATTTTCCAGTCAAGTCGTAGAGAGAGATATCAACATTTGTTGGTTCATTTAGGCTGAAAGTAAACCTTGCTTCATTATTTGCTGGATTTGGTTTTGCTTCACTTAACCATATTGAACCGCTTTCATCGAGCCTTACTTCAACTTCATTGCTGTATTCATATAAACCATCGAGATCAATCATCTTAAGTCTATATATGTAGGTGTTCCCAAAACGGACATCTCTATCAACGATAGGACCATAATTTCTCAAACTGTTGCTTTGTCCAGCAGCTTTTTCAGTAGCAATGTTAGTAAATTGTGTAAGACCAGATTCATTCTTAATAGCTCTTTGAAGCTCAAATTTATCGGTGTTATATTCACTTGCTGTAGCCCAGTTGACTATTATTCTATCCCCAGCTGGGTTAGCTTCGAAATTAACAAGTTCAACAGGAATAATACCACCATTTTTCTCAAGCCAGTCAATTATTGATCTAAGAGCCATCGAGATGTTTGACCAGTGTCTCCAATCAACTCCAATATGAGCAATATTATAATTAAGAGAGGCTGTTGCTACTCCAACTGCACTATCATTTGGTGTTGCAGAGTGATTTGCATAGAAATAAGCTGGCAAAGAAAGTCCCTGACCTTCTTGTGAAATTGACATAATTCCACAGTAAGGAGGTCTGTCGCCTGTATATTTAGTGGCTGAAATTTTTTGCCTTAAACCTTTGAATAAAGCGTAGCCAATTGCTTCATTTCCATCGTTGCTGACGTTAGCGCCAAGAGGATTGCCGGGCGAGACATTTACAGCTTTAAGAACATTATTGATAAAGTATAGGTCTCTGTTTGCATCGTTTTGACTATGCTGTCTGACCATTTCCTGACTACCAATCATTAGATTCTTCTTATTAATTCTATCGCCTTCGTTAAGGAACCTTAAAATATCGCTTCTTTCAATTCTTGTTGAAGGTTTATCATCGCCATCAGACCAAATTAAAGTTCTATAAATGCTATAATCAACAGCTCTTGGTTCCCAACCTTTCCTTTCGAAAACATCATAATCATAACGTCTTGGGTCAGAATCCATATTTATGAACCATCCAAGTTTATTCATACCTGAAACTAATGTGTCATAGTTTAATTTTCCTGCTATGACATCAACCGTTGAACTTCCTGTTAAGTTGATATTACTGTTTTCAGCGGATAGAAGTATTCTGAAGGGCGAGCGTTGTATATAGAATCTGACAACCTTTGAGATAATATTATTATTATTGTTTTGGTCGGCGTTAACTGAGACTTCAATTTTATATTTAGGAGTTACGTTAGCTTCCATTGTTCTGAATTCATCAGGAACAACATAAGCAGGGACAGTTCCTCTGAAATCACCATAAGTCGAAGGATAGAAGTCCAAACCAACCCCATCAGCAAGGTTGAAACCAACCTCAACTGTTTCAGATGATTGGATAGTTGGAATTTCTACTGTTTGCAATGGTATTTCAGTAGCAGTTGAAAATTGTCCATTAGGTAATTCACGGTAGATTCTTAGATATGCTTGGATACCAGATAACTGAAGATTACCGTTATTTCTGAATCGAGCTTTAATTTCAACTGGAGCGGCAGTCATAATATATTCTGCTTCACTAAATTTACCAGTTGTAGTTTTGTATGACATTGGCTTTGAAATCATAATGGCTTCGACATCGGTCAAATATTGAGTTCCAGAAAATTCTGAAGCACCAATGTCGTATCTAATTCCAGATGGTCCTCTCGGATTACCATCAATGTCATTTGTTAACCAATCAAATCTATCACCTCGATTGCTCAAAATTGAACCAAGAGGGACAGGATTCGATTTAATTCTTAATTTTTGATTGGGTTCGGTTCCAATCAATGTTAAATCTGTTGTGAAATCGCCAAACACTGAATTCATATCTTGACCAGTCCAAGCCTGCCATTGAGATAGAGTAGCATATTCATCTCTTAATCCAGCATCAATGTTGTTGTTTTTGTTATCTGTCAAAATAAAACGATAGATTGTTCCACCAGAATTATTAAGATACCAGAAAGCATTTCTGTCTGAAGTCATAGTTTGAGCTGCAGGAAATTGTCCTTGATAGAAAATAGCAGCATAAACAGGATTAACCTTAGAAACATCTCTATCCTCGAGAGCAATAGCATTATTATAAATTTTTGTTCCAATTGCATTTTGAACACCAATTCCAGCAACTGCACCGTTAGAATTCAATCCATTATTTGATGGAATCCTTATGGTATTATTGATAATCATATCATTTCTTGTGAAATGATTAGGATATCGGGGTGTAATCATTTTTGTTAACCAATCCGTATTGGCAGTAGTTCGGGCTGTAAGTAAGTGAATACCAGCACGGTTAGCTGTTGTATTAGTTGTATATAAACCCCAAATAGCATTATTGATAATTTTAATATTTTCTGGGATATTCGGGAAAATTCCATCTGTCATTGGTGAGGATGGATAAGTAAGTAAAGTTTGCTCAACTTTAATACCTATTGAGAAAACACTAGAATTTACGTGACTGATTTCATTGCCTGAAATCGTTAATCTTGTATTACTATAGCCGGGATAATTCGCATTGCCCTCACCACCAGCAATAATTCCAGCTGCATCGGTTCCTGCACTACCAGTAACTCTATATATTCTATTGTTTTCGATAATAGTATTATCTTCGAAACCAACAAAAATACCAGCTCTGCATACATCATATATTGTATTCCCAGAGATTAAGTTGTTGCTAGCATAAAAATTCTTATATGTTTGTGTGTTTGGATCGAACAACATACCAGTTCCAATAGAAACAATGCCATAACCAAAACCACTAATTTCGTTATTGATGATTTTGTTATTCTTATGCGCTGTAGAGTCAAGGTTGAACGAATTAAGAACTGTCGAACCTTTGTCAAAAGGTGCTATTGATCTCATCAAAATACCAGCAGAATAAGAAATAGTGCCATTTGCATCAGGTTGGTATTCAAAACCTTGTAAGGATGAATTATATCTGGTTAGAGGCAAGGTTACATTGCAATGAACTGTGCCAGTATAATTTTCAATAATGCAGTTTTTAATAGTATTATTAACTGCACCTTGCCTTAAATCAAAGACAGCTCTAAAAGGTGAATTTGTATTCAATCTGAATTTTAATGCTTTTTGATTTCCACCATCAAAGACAATCCAACCATCTGATTGAGCATACCGTTTAACAAGGCTTGCGGTTACAAAATTGACAGCAGCATTAGGATTAGTTGGAGCTTGATTTTGACCAATCAAAATACCAACACCCGCAGCACTGTGAAGATTTACAGTAACCGAGCCCTTATATATAGCTCTTGAAGAAGATGGTTTGAAAGTTATAGTTCTATTGCTATTAACTCCAACAATTTTCGATGATAAATCAATTGCAGGTACTGGGTTGTTAATATCTCCAACATTATAGACTGCATCTGTTAATTCAAAAATCACCGATCCCGATATACCTTGAGTAAATAAAGCATTAAGAGCATCATCAAAAGTGTTAAAGTTTCTTGCATTACCAGAGTTTGTTAATCCAATAGTATATGTTCCACTTAAGGCACCTATGACTTCAAAATTTTTACAATAGGTATTATTCGAAGTTTTTGGATCATCTGGTGTATAACAAGATATACAAGCCATATAAGTGCCTTCGAATTCTGGTATAAAGTTACTGCCAAATATAACTTCAGTTGTATTAACGCGTGTTCCGGCAGGGATATCCTGAATAATAATATTATCTTTGTAAACTGTATCACCAGTAGCTAATCTAATGATATACATTGAAGCGGGTAAATCTGATATATCACTAACCCCGTTGTTTTTGAATCTGGCGATTGGTAAAATTGGTCTGCCGATAAAGATTTGGTCACCGGGAACTCTGATTGATAGAGCCTCTGCTTCAATTTCGTAAGAAACTTCAAGTTGAAAACTACTACCTGTTCTCGGGATTCTATTGTTCTTAAGATCATCATCGTTAGCATTTAAAAGTGTTGTTGTAACTAAGAAATCATAAACACCGACATCTCGAGGTCTGAAATTAGCAAAGTTTAATTGAACACTTTGTCCTGTTGTAAGAGATTGAGGTGGATTATTGGGCCAAGTTGCTGTTTCTTCATATTTTACAACTCCCTCGAGACTAATTTGAATTGTGGTTGTAAAAGATGTAACAGGATTTATACCGACATTTGTATATCTCACTTGAACTGGAACAAAAGAAGAAAGTGGGTATTTTAATACATTCTTTGTTCGTGGTGAGATTACTTGAGTAACAGCTAAATCATTTTGTAAAGCAATAATAAATGTTGGAGGATTCTCTGGTTCATAATATTGAACATAATTGAATTGAGGAAGTTCCATTTGAGCTTCAACTACGTATTCACCTCCGGGAATATTATTTTGGTTTGTTTGTAAATCTAAAGCACCATCACTTGCTCGAGCAGCTATACCTTTTGCATTTGCAATTTTAGCAAAAGCTGGTGAACCAACAGGTTGAGGATTAAATGTAAATAATTCTTTAGTTGGATCAGATTGTGTTCCAATATATATAGTTTTGTAATCTGGATTAGAACCCGGTAGAGGACCAGATATTCTATATCGTGCCCAAACATCGGCTTGTCCCGAAATTCTATCGAAATACATTCCAGGATGCTGACTGCCTGTATAAATTTGTCCTCTTGCAAAAATAGTTCCTTGAGTTGGATAAACTCCGACTAAATTTGGGAAAGAAGTTAAAGATAATGTTTTTCCAGATGTCAAATAGCCAATATTTGCGTTTGTTATCACTCCATAATTATAGTATGGAGCTGGATTTTTAGACGAGTAATAAGCTTGGAAAGTTTCTCCGGGAACAACATTAATGTAGGATCTATCAGGTTCGATTCCAACAAAACCACACCATAAACTGGTTCCAACTGAATAGCTTCCTTGATACATTGGTCCATAGATTATTTCAGCTTTGTTAGAAGTTTCGTATAATCTTACTTGAAAATTATTATTAGCGTTATATTGGTAGTAATAGTCCATTCCAGTCCATTGAACAATTAGAACACGGTTTGGAGCTGAACCAATAACACCAGCAGTGATTTGACCTCTGCAATATAAATCACCTCTAATAGGTGTTATACTTGGATAAAGATCATTAAGGTAAGATGACCAATAATAGTAAGTAAAGTTTCTATCCGATCCAAACCAAATGTAACCATTTGTGCAGGCATAAAAAATATCAACATTTGCAGTATAACTTCTTCCATCCCATTTGAAGTTGAAAGGGACATAAAATCCTGCAGATACATCATCACCGGTGGTAAGATAGGTTCCACCAGTCATTTCCTGCCAAGTCCCATTTGTTTGACTGAAAGTCATTTCCTGAAGTCTTTGTGCTTTTCCTTGGTTTGAAAACATTACCAGGAAAGCAAGAAGTATTAGTAAACGAGTAGATGTTTTAAAAAACATTTTTAACTCCTTGATTTTATTAAACAATTTTTAATTATTTTTCTTTTCACAAAAATAGTTAATAACCTTCAAATAAATTATTAAAAAAGAATAAATACAATCTTAAATCTAACAATTTTTCATATTAAAAGTTACATTATTTTTCAACAAGATGAATATTATTTTAGCAAGTTAAATGATAATCAAAATTTGAGCCATAAATAGTGTGTAAAAAATTACAATGTGTGTAAAAAATTACACACTTTTTTGAGATTTTTCTTGTTTTTTCACTTGTTTTTCTATTAACTAATATTTCCTTAGTGATTTTTTGTATAATATTAGCCAAAAAAAATTCTGAAATTTTGTATATAAATTTATTAATTTAAAATTTTTAATCAAAAATATTTAAAATGATTAAACAAAGCATTTTATCTCCCGAAAAAAATAATGATGATGATTTTGATTCCTCGCTCAGACCTCTAAGGTTTAATGAGTTTACAGGACAAAGGAAAATAGTCGAAAACTTAAAGATTTTCATCGAAGCTGCTAAAAGAAGAGGAGAAGCTTTAGACCATATTCTGTTCACTGGACCTCCCGGTCTTGGCAAAACAACACTAAGCTATATTATTGCACGAGAAATGGGGACGAATATTAAGATTACATCTGGTCCAGTCCTTGAAAAGCCAGCTGATTTGGCAGGAATGCTTACAAATCTCGAAGAAGGGGATATTTTCTTTATTGATGAAATTCATCGTCTATCATCTGTTATTGAGGAATATTTATATTCTGCTATGGAGGAATTCCGGCTTGATATTATGATTGATTCCGGTCCTTCTGCCCGAACTATTCAGCTTGCTTTACCTAAGTTTACCCTGATTGGAGCAACAACAAGAGCGGGATTACTTACTGCTCCGTTACGATCCCGTTTTGGTGTTTTTAACCGTCTTGATTATTATGATATAAACGACTTGGTTTCTGTGATTAAAAGATCAGCTAAAATTCTTAATGCTCCAATTGATGATGATGGCGCTTTTGAACTTGCTTCTCGCTCTCGAGGAACTCCAAGAATAGCTAATAGACTTTTAAGAAGAACAAGGGATTTCGCCGACGTTAAAGGTGATGGTGTTATTAACAAAAAAATTGCTGAAATGACATTGTCTGCTCTTGATGTTGATAAATTCGGTCTTGATGATATGGACAAAAGAATTTTATTGACAATTATCGAAAAGTTCAATGGTGGTCCGGTGGGTATCAATACCATTGCTGTAGCAGTGGGAGAGGAAGCCGGAACAATTGAGGAGGTATATGAGCCATTTCTTATTCAACAGGGCTTTTTAAACAGAACACCCCGCGGCAGAACAGCTACTGAAATTGCTTACAAACATTTTGGAATCAGTAGATCAAAAGTGATTAATTCTAAACTTTTCGATGATCCTGAAGATGAATGATTTCATAAAAGTTGAAAATATTTTTAATAACATTCCACAAGATTTGACAGTGGAAGTTTTTCAAGATTTACTAACTCAAAAAAATATTCGTATTGAAAGAATTATATCAAAAGGACAGAAGAGCCCTGAAGGTTTTTGGTATGACCAAGATGAATCCGAATGGGTTATCCTACTTAAAGGTTACGCTGAAATTCAATTCGAAGACCATCAAAAGCCATTTATTCTTAACGCCGGAGATTATTTGAACATCCCTGCCCATAAAAAACATAGAGTTGAGAAGACTGACGAATCTGAAATTACAATCTGGTTAGCAATATTTTATTAGATCTGAAGCGGAAAGGGAGGGATTCGAACCCTCGGTACCTTGCGGTACACACGCTTTCCAGGCGTGCCAGTTAAGCCACTCCTGCACCTTTCCAAATTTTCGATTACAAAATTAATCATTTTTTGCTAAACTCTAAAAAAAAGCTTCTCATTTGAAACTTTCTTGCACATTATTTGTTAATGATTTTGATGGGGAAAAGTTTTTTAAATATATTGTATTCTTATTGTGTTTGTTTTATTTATTTAACTCAATTTTTTAAGATGGGTTTGATTAGAAGAGAATTTTTAAAATTTTCAATTCTTGCGGGTGCTTTGGCTAAATCTTATGGAAGTAAAGGTTCAGACGAAACTAATGAAAAAGGGAATGAGGACTTAAACTTTGTTACTGTGCCACAAGGTTTGAAAAAAGGAAGTAAAGTTGCAATCACCGCCCCAGCAAGTTCAACAAGTATGGGTGAGATTACAAGGGGAATGAAAATTTTTAAAAATTTAGGTTGTGATGTTGTTGTTGGCGATACAATCAAAAAATATAATAGTTCGACGAGGTATCTATCGGCTCCTGATGAAGTTCGAGCCAAAGAATTGATGGAATTTTATGAAGATGAACAAATCAATTGCATTATAGCTGCCCGTGGGGGTTATGGCAGTCTTAGATTATTACCGTTACTTGATTTTGAAATAATAAGAAAAAATCCAAAGATACTGATTGGTTTCAGCGATATTAGTGCTTTGATAAATGCGGTTTTTAGAAAAACCCGAACAATAAGCTTTCACGGTCCTGTTGCTTCCTCGAATTTTGATAGTTTTACATATGAAAATTTAAAAAATGCAATAATGTTTAATAAAGATTTTAAGAAATTAGTTAATAAATTTCCTTCGATGAGTGTCATTAACGAAGGAACTGCTCAGGGAAGGTTAGTTGGTGGTAACTTAACTGTAATTACATCTACTTTAGGAACTGAATATGAAATTGAGACTGAGGGAACAATCTTGTTCTTAGAGGAAATATCAGAGCACCCATATAAAATTGATAGAATGTTAACTCAGCTTTGGCTTGCAGAAAAGCTTCAGAAAGCTTCAGCTATCATTTTTGGATATTTTCACTCAATAGATTCAAGGAGAAATTTTTATCCGGGATATTCATTTACTATAAGACAAGTGATTGAGTCAAGAATTAAACCATTAGGTATTCCTTCAGTGTTAGGACTACCAATTGGACACAATAGTAAAATGTTGTTGACTCTTCCTATTGGGACATTAGCTGAAATCAACACAAAAAATAAAACTTTAACATTATTAGAACCATCTGTATGTTAAGAAAATTTGTTAATTTTATAGATATTTTGAGAAAAAAAAAC
Organism: Candidatus Kapaibacterium sp.; assembly: GCA_026418625.1. Classification (GTDB taxonomy): domain Bacteria; phylum Bacteroidota; class Ignavibacteria; order Kapaibacteriales; family UBA2268; genus CALHRB01. The sequence continues at coordinate 224,423 of JAOABA010000049.1, read as the reverse complement.
TAAAAATAAAAATGTAATGGAGTATTTATGTTGAAAAAAATCAAACTAAAATTTTTATCAGTTTTCATTATACTGCTATTAGGTATAATGAAATTATATTCAGATGAAGCTGTTTTCAACATTTCAGGAGTTGATGCTTCGGAATTTCCAAGGGTAAAAGCTGCTTTTATAGCTAATGATGCGAGTGGAAAACCCTTTAAAAATCTTAGTCCTGCTGATTTCAATGTCCTCGAAAATGGACAATCAATGAATTCTACAGTGAATGTAAAATGTATTGACACAGTTGTTGATCCGGCAGTAAGTATCATATTAGTCGTGGATCAAAGTTATTCGATGACAACAACCAACGATAGCGGGCAAACACGTTGGAGCTGGGTGTTGGAAGGAGCAAAATCATTTATTAATGCTATAAATTATTCCAGTGGAACTAAAGTCGCTTTAATTTCATTTGGTAGAGTTTCCTACATAAGATGTAACTTTTCTAATAATAAAAAAGAACTAATTGACTCACTGGAAAACATTCAAGTGGCTGGTGGAACACTATACGAACCTCCAATTCTTGATACACTCTATGGTGCTGTTAAACTATTTCAAAGAGAATCTCCAGATTTGACTAAAAGAAGAATAATAGTGTTTTTGACTGACGGTGATCCCAATGATCCACCCAAAGTTGACTCTATGCTTTCAAATAGATTAGGAACAGGATTACTGCAAAACAATATTCAGTTCTATGCAATAACTTTGGCAATGCCAATGCATCCTGCTCTGAACAGATTATCAAAAGAAACTGGCGGAGCTGCTTATGCAGTTTATACACGAAGAGAATTAAATGATATTTATACATTCATAGCTCTTGATATTCAGAGAACTCAATTATGCCATATTTCTTGGTTAGCTCCATTTGGATGCACTGATATTAGTAAATTACGTAATATAAAGATTACTTTTAGTAGGTTGAATGCCACAGTTGACAGAAATTATACAGCACCAGATGAGAGTATAGCTTATGTGCAAACATCAGAAAGTATTATATCTTTTAACGATCCTCCTCCAAATAATAGCGTTGACAAAACAGTAACTTTAACTGCCCGGAGGTCAGATTTTAAAGTAACTGCCTTGTATGCTCAACCGTCGACTTTCTTTCAGGTAATCAATGGAACAGTTCCATTCACAATACCTAAAGATTCATCAGTCACTATTACTATTAGATTTACTCAAGGTTCAACAAGGGCTTTTCGCCAAGCAACTTTGATAACGGAAGGAACACCTTGCCCACCAATCATTACATTAGTCGGAGGAATTTCACAGATACAAATAGTTCATCCAAACAAGGGCGAAATTTTTTCAACTTGCGACACTATTGAAATAAAATGGGCTGGTATCGAACCTGACAAACCTGTTAATTTATCATATTCAACAGATAATGGTGCTACTTGGCAGTTAATAAAGAATAATGCTACTGGACTAAAACATAAATGGTTACCACCAAAAGAAGGTAAACAATATTTAATTAAAGGTGTAGTATCTCCAATTTCATCTTATATGTGGCTCAAAGGAGCTGGAGGCAGCCTTGATGATGCTGTTACTTCAATAGCCGTTCAAGATGATAATAGATTTCTTTATGCCACAGGATTTTATGAAAATCAAGCTACGTTTGATAACAAAACAACCAATAGTAATGGAGGCAAAGATATATTCTTAGCAAAATACGACTTGGATGGTAATTTATGGGGAGTTGTAAGTGCTGGAGGTTTTGGAGCTGACTCAGCTAGTGGCGTTTGCGTAGATCCTCTAAATAATGCTTATGTAACAGGCACCTGTTTTCAAAGTGCTCAATTTGGAAATATAACTCCAAATATGCCAATAGCAGATGCTCCTTATTGTTTCGTTGCAAGATATCCAGAAAATTTAACATCTCCATCAATTGTATTGATAGGTCCTGATAACATTCACACAGGTTTCAAAGCTTGGGGATTAAAAATCAGGTATGTGTCCAAAAATCCTGATCCAAGGAATCAAGATCCTTTAAATCCTGATGAAATATACGTCCAAGGTCTTTACACAGGAAGTTATCAATCAGTCACTGGTTGGTCTCTACCAAGAAGAACTACTCCAACGAAATTTACAGCTTTACTAAAATCTGACTTAACAATTCGTTCTGTTCAATTAGGAGGAACTGATTATCCTGACTACTCATCAACAACGGATTATGATTCTGATGGAAATAAGTATGACGCAGGAAGGTTCACAGGTAATTTGACTAGTGGAGCCTTTACAATCAGTAGCAAAGGTAAAACAGATGGCTTCATTAGAAAATTTGGAGGAACACCGGGCAGCCAAGATGTTTGCGATACAGTCTTTTCAGTCGAAGCTCCTAAATTATCATTTAAAGGGAATCCAGTTGATTTTGGTCTTTGCACAATCGGATCAAGAGAATATAGAGTTTTTCAGGATTTTCTATGTAATTCAGGAACAATTCCCGTAGAAATCTCATCATCGGTTATAACTGGTTCAAATACATCTGATTTTATATTAGGATCAACTATTAACTCTTTATGGTTGCAGCCCGGTCAATGTATTCCACTCGAGATGGTTTTCGAACCAAAGGATATTGGAGCAAGAACTGCCCAGCTTGAAATTGTTGGCACTTGCAATACAAGGGTTATTCTAACTTTGAAAGGAACTGGAGTTTGCTCTGGCGAAGTTGTCGAAAAAGTTGATATGGGGAAAATAAATGTAAATACCAAGAAAGACTCTGTTATAACCTGTATTTTCAAAAATACTAACACTAATTACGTTGAAATTAAACCTAAAATTCAAGGACCGAATGCTTCTGATTTCTTTGTTGATGGGTCACCAATTTTTCTTGCTCCCAATGAATGTAAAGACTTGAAAATAACATTTACACCTTCAGCACCCGGAGACAGAGTAGCTTTTTTGGTTTATGATTTACCACCCGGTTGTGAAAACCCAACAACAGAATTAAATGGCTTTGGTGTTGATGCTGATATTGCCCTATCCTCCTGCGACTGGGAAGGAAGAAGAATTCTAACTGTAAACGACTCATTTATTGTCCTTACAAACAATAGTTTTCTGGCACAAAATATTACCAATATTGAGTTTGAGACAGCTGATGGCAATATATTCAAATTAGGATCTTTAAAATCTTTCCCGATTACTATTGCTTCAAAAGATACAATGCATATTCCCGTTTCATTCACACCGAACGATGAAACTATCTATGCAAATACGATATTAGTATCAGTTCAATCCTTACCGAATAAATTGAGGGCACCAATTAGGGGTGAAGGTGTTTTACCAAAAATTTCTACAAACTGGATTTGTGATAATCCTGTGAAACCGGGTGAAACATCAATTGCTAAACTTGAAATCACTAATCCAAGTCGCTCTGCAGATTTATATGTTGAAAGTGTTTCATTTACATATAATACTGGTGATTTCAGGTGGCTAGGCACTGCTCCATCAAATTTCTATGTCCCGAAAGAACAAACATTAACTTTTGACATCATATTTTCACCACAATCATCTGGAACCAGAGTAGAGCTAATCAAAATAAGATGTGATGCAGCTACAGGACCAAACAAATTCCCATTGCGTGATACTAATGTTGATGCTCAATGTGACGGGCTTGGTTTGAGAACTGTTAGTGTTTTAGATTTCAAAAATAATCTTATCTGTTCAGATAATTTAAAGAAATTGAGAATATCAAACGACAGCTGGCAAACACCAATCACAGTGGTGGATTACTACTTTACAGGAGCTGATTCAACTGCATTTTCAGTCGATTTACCTGCTGACTTTACTATTAATCCCGGAAACTATAGAGAGCTTGATATTAGGTTTTCACCTACCCAGAAGAGAAATTATTCGACTACTTTAACATTAAAAACATCAATTGACCTTGACCTCAATATTGAGCTTAAAGGTTCTGGTGATGTTATTACATTTTATACTGATCAAAGCTCAATAAAGGCTATCCCCGGGACTCTACTAAAAGTTCCATTGAAAGTGAAAATCGCTCAGTTGGATAACCCAATTATCAATAATCTCAAAGCTGAGCTAAAGTTCAACACAGAAATGATATTAGATGAGAAGGTTGTAGAATTTGGGAATATCCCCGGCTTAATACCCTCTACTCCAATTCATCAGAAAGGGCTTATTAAATTGGAATGGAATGGAAATATTTCAACACCTATTGATGTCGAATTATGTAAAGTAAATCTTAGGGTTTATCTAAGCCAGTTTAAAGATACCCCATTGATGTTTAAAGCTATTATGGATTCTTGCTCAACTGATGATTTAGTAGGCTCTACTATTGAACTCGAGAAAATATGTTTCCTTGATGGAAGACTAGTTGTGTTCAGTAATACTCAATATTCATTAAGTCAACCTGAACCAAATCCTTCGCATTCTTCCTCATCTATTGAATTTGGTGTTGGTTTGGATGGGGAAACTAATATAGGTATTTATAATAGTTTAGGTCAGTTAGTAAAAACTATAATGGATGAAAATCTGAGATCTGGAAAATATAAATTGAGTGTTGATTTAACAGATCTCTCATCAGGTGTTTACTTTGTAATTATGAAATCCGGACCATTTGTTGATTCAAAACAATTGGTGATAAGCAAATAAGATTTCGTTTATTCAATTAAGAAGGGGAGTTAATAGCTCCCCTTTTTTTATTCTAATTTAATCACAAGATTAAACCTTGACTATCCATTAGTTAAATAAAAAACATTTTAATGTCAGATTGAAGGTAGTGAAGCATCTATTTATAATGTTCTGGATTCTTTCTCACTTCTTTCGAGGTTGCGTAAAAAAAGTCATTCTTAGCCGTAGGCGAAGAATTTATATTACATAAGTTATTGAATTATAATAGACACTTCATTTCGTTCAGAGTGACGAAAATACTATTTTTCAGATGTCCGATACCTACGAGGTGTAGGACATCTTTTATTGCACAGACAGGGTTGTCTGTTCTACCGGAAAAACACTATTAAAAATAATATTTTTTATCCACTACTTGAAAGTAGAAGCTATTCAATTTTGACAAACCTCCCCACCCAATCACCAAGACGGACAAAATAAATCCCCGAAGGCAAATGTTCGATATTCATCCGATAACTCAGAGTTATCGGATGAATTTTCTCTGATAAAACACAATCACCAAGGATGTTATAGATATTTATTTCGTTAGTAAAGAAATGTCTGAGCCCAGTTTCTACATTATAATTTATTTCAATATAATATGTTGAGGGGTTGGGGAAGATTGAAAAGTTATGATCAATTATAAAATTCTCATCAACATTTGTTGAAGAAGATTTTGATAGATAAATATAGCGTGAATCAAAAATATAAGAAACATCCGATGAAGGAAAGAAAATTCTATTTTTACCATTATCCAACTCAAATCTTTTAAAATATGATACATTCCAAGTTTCACCACAATCATTAGTTCTTAATAGTTTTCCACTAGAACATACTATATAACCTATTTTATCGTTAAGGAATTTTATTTCGTTAAAATCTTCTAAAGTTAAATATTCATCATATTTCAATGACCAACTTTTACCGCCATCAGTAGTTTTGAAAATTTTATTATTCTTGTTTGTTAATCTGTTTGGCAATAACAAAAAGCCTGTTTCATCATTTAAGAAATAGATTTTACTATTAAATTGATCCAATTCATTCAGTATAATTTTTCCCCAAGATTTCCCCATATCATAGCTTTTACATAGATAATATTTTTCATCGTTGCTATTATAACCTACAAGGTTTATTTTATTCTCATCAACAAAAAATAGATCCCTTAACAACAGACTGTCAGGAGTATCAATTTTCATCCATGATAACCCTTTGTCCTTAGAAAAGAAGAAATATTTTGAATTGCCATAACAAAATAGCAAATTATTACGAAAAGCTTTTAAAGTCATACCCGATGAATAGCCTGAGTCAAGACTTATGATTGACCAGGTTCTACCCCCATCGTTGCTATTATTTATATAAGAATAATAGTAAGCTTTTTTAATTCCGGACACATCTACAATTGAAAAATATTCCATAAGAATTGTGATATTATCGGCATCGAAAGATGTAACTTCTTTTAATGTATAATCAAAGCGATAGATATCTTCAAATTTAAAGCCACTATCGACCGATTTAAATAAAACATCACCAGATATTGAAAATATTATATTTTGACTAAGGGCAAATATGTTAGTAAAGTAATTAAAGTTAGGACCTATTTCCACAATATTTGGAAAATTTACAAAGTCATTGTAATTTACAGTCTTCACTTCAATTTTTCTAACTTGACCGAGAAGACCACATAAATATGCAAATTCTTTATTTTTATCCAAACAAAATGACTTATGCGCAACAGGACCAATCTCTGGCCGACTCCCTTTCCATCTCATACCACCATCAGTAGAAATAAACTGGACCTCCCCACCCTTAAATCCACCTGCAAAGACTAATGTGTCATTAACATATAATAAACTTATAAAGTCATCAGGTGGATTTATACAATCTAAAAGTTTGAAATCGCTAAAAAATTTATCAGTCTTAATAAGTGTACGCCCTTTTCCTCCGATAAGAATAGAACCAATTTCATTTTGTGTTAAATCTAATAAATCAGAATTTTTAAGTATAGTAACATTTTGCCATACTAATCCATTGTTAGTTGTAATTGCAATGAAACCCTTTTCACCAATTAAAATTGCAGTATCTTTACTTACATATTTAACTTTGTTTAGCTTAATTTTAGAGTCAAAATTTGATTTATTCCAAGAAATGCCAAAATCTGTAGTTTGAAATAAAGTTCCGTTTGTTCCGCAAATAATTCCTTTATTTTCATAAAAATCTATAGATAAAAGGTCCTCTTTTGTATTCAACGATATATCAACCCAACTATTACCTTCATCTGTAGATATTATTAAGGTTCCATTTAGCCCAGTTGCATAAATTTTTTTATTTGTTACCTTAATAGAAAGTAAATCTTCATAATGATAGTGACCACGAACTCTAAGCCATCTATTATTTTTAATATTACCTTTTTTTATCAAGCCCAAATTACCTACAGAAAAGATTATCGAGTCATTATAAAAGGTTAGATCATTCAATGTCTCATTGTCAATTTGTGAACTCACTTTATACCATTTTTCAAAATATGCTAATACATAAACAGCAGATAAACAAGATATGAAAAAGACCAAAAAAACTTTTTTTAACATAATTACTCCTTTAGTAAAAATTAGGTTACATACTTTTTCCTAAAGAATTATCTTTGGTTAATGTTTATATAATAAAAAATCAATAATTTTATGACAATAGATAAACTAGACAGCCATCCTAATACATAAGTTATCTATTTATCATTAATTTACACACTATTCTGGTTGAACTGTTTTCTTCGATACAAAGAAAGTAAACCCCATTTGTTAATAAGTTAAGTATTTCAATTTTATTATCTGATAATTCTGTTGTTTCGTGTCTTAAATCTGTAATATACTTCCCACTATAATCGTAAACCCTTAGTTGCCTAATATTTTTTAAACTGACATCAGGTATAAACAAATAATTACCTGAGCAATAAATTGAAACGAAATTTTCAGTAAAAACCGGAGGGTTATATAATACCCTCCAAGTTCTTCCAAAATCAACAGATATTTTCTTAATTCCGCCTAATCTGTTTATTTCAATTTTATTTCCGAATTTCTTAACATAATTCCATGTTATTCCATTATCCGTTGAAACTTTTGTTATACCTCCAGAGTAGTTAAAAGTAATAGTTTCACTTAACACACTGTTTGAAGTAAACAAAAAACACAACATTACTATAATTATTAAAATTCTCATATTATTTCTCCTAAAAAAGTTATCTATTATAAATTGAACCACAAACTGGAACGTATAATTCATTATAATTCCCTTCACATTCCGGGTCTTCAGGGGGTAAATAACCTGTTTGTGTAATTGTTCTATTTCCATATTGGTCTGTACAAACAGTGTAATATTCTAAACAACAATCATTAGTGGTACATGGTATGAGAACATCATAACCTATGTATGTCTGCAGATTATCACTTTTACCTTTTTTGTCATTTTCAATCATTGGAACGTGAGGAATTATAGTAGGCATCCAGCATGATCCCATCATAACTCTCCAGTTTGTTTCGCATTTATTAGGCTCAATAGGGGGAAATCCTGCAGGGTTTGCAACAATTAGTCCTTCTGTTATATCTTGTAGAATCATATTTAAATCCCCTCAATATATTCTATCTAAACAGTCCCTTATAGCACTTGAAAATCTTACTTCCTCTATATAATAATCGTAAAAAATATTGCAAGCAATTCTATAACGATATTTTATAAAAACTGTCCCCCAACAAGTTGAAAGATAAAGAGGAATTACTTGAAATGAAGACCATGCAGAGTTTTCACAGTCCGTTATACAAGATTCGTCTGCGTTTAGTTCTTTAAAGAATGCTATAATTAAGAATATTAGCGTTATAATCGATATTATTATAGTTTTCATATTATTTTTATTTTAATAATTTAACAAATTAATTTTAATTTTTGAAAATTTTTATTAATTTGCCCATTGGAATAGGGCAAAAGCCTACGAACAGCAACATATGCTCGCTTTCCCTTGCCGGATTCGTAATTCGCGGTTATCAATTCGGCTTTTTTAATGCAATCATAGGCTAACCCTCCTTTCTGTTTCTTTTTTTAATCTGAAGTCAAATAACATTAACTAAACCGGTGTTTGGTGTTCGGTGTTCGGTGTTCGGTGTTCGGTGTTCGGTGTTCGGTGTTCGGAAAACTTTCACACCTAACAATTCTCATAATAATAAAAATAATTCTAATATCCAAATTAATTTTCATTAATTTTTTTATATTAGTTATCTAGCAAGGTATGAGGTGAGCGTCGAGAGCGTTGCTCCTGCGGAGGCAGAGGATAGAGTAATGAAGAGATTCCTGTATTCACAGGAAAGAAGAATAGTCGGAGAGGTCTGTTCCATTGGTAAATACTACTATAATTTTCTTTAACCACTACTTGTAAGTAATGGCTATTCAATTTTAACAAAGCTACCTATCCAAGCACCAAGTCGGACATAATAAATTCCTGAGGGTAAATTTGAAATGTCAATCCGAATATTCCCCTCTTTAGAGGGGATTAAGGGATGTGTTCTTCTTTTTTTACAATTGATAAGACACACTCACCAAGGATAATGTAAAACCTGTTCTTGATCTCCTATCTACAAAGCTCTATAAAAACCAGTCATTCTTAGCCGAAGGCGAAGAATTTATATTACATAAGTTATTGAATTATAATAGACTCTTCATTTCGTTCAGAGTGACAAATAACTACTTTCATACTTTTCACAAAGTCTCATTCGTCAGAATGAAAGCTACCAGTAGTATCGAGTATAACTATTAAACTCCAACTGCATTTTCTGAATTAAAATTAAAAATATAAATATTTTATTCGACTGTCATTCGGAAAATCGAAGCTTGGAAGAATCCATTTTTTTTTAAATGGGCACTTCACCTTAAGATAAAGTGAGATTTGAATGTTTTAAATATGTATATAAATAATCTGTCTAAAGATTATTTTTCGACTAAATTTTCAACGGTTAATTTCTTTACAGGGAAGAAAAATAAATAAAGAGAAAGCAGTAAAAGACCCGTATTTTCAAGTATTTTGGGCCAACCAACATATTGAATTTTCTGAGAGAAACATCCGCAGTTGATATCTAAACCTCTTGCCATTGCGGATCCAACTGCTATGATGAAAACCAATAAGAGAATTGCTGTGATAGCAGCACTTGACTTCAATCTGATACCGAAAATTAGAAAAATTGATACAACCAATTCTGTCCAAGGTATAAACAATGCTACAAGATTTATTAATGGTTCGGGAATTATGGCATAATTAGCTATTTCTTTGGCAAAAAGGGCTGGTTCGGCTGCTTTTCCAAGTGCCGCAAGTAAAAAGAAAACTCCTAAGAAGATTCTAACAATAAGATTTAGATAACTATTTTCCAGTATTTTTTTCATTGATTACTTCATTTAAAAAAATAAAAGACTAAAAAAATTTATTCTTATTGAATAAAATATTATTATCACTGCAATAACTTACTTTCTGATAAATAAACCTAAGACAAATTTTTTTTTTAATTTGAATTTTTATTTTTTTATGATTTAAATAAGATGGCAGTCATTAGGTCGATTTCAGGTTTAAGAGCAACATTAGGAGATGGGTTAACACCTGAATTAATAGCAAATTATTCATCGGCATTTGCAAAGTTATTGCCAAAAGGAAAAATAATTGTAGGTCGAGATGGAAGACCTTCAGGGAAATGGATTGAAAAAATTGTTATTGGGTCTTTATTGTCTTGCGGAAGAGAAGTAGTTTCCTTGGGAGTAGTGCCTACTCCTACTGTCCAGTTATTTGTCGAGAAAAGCGATGCAGTTGGGGGGATAATTATTACAGCCTCTCATAATCCAGAACAATGGAATGGTTTAAAATTTTTAAATAAAGATGGAGTTTTTCTTGACGAATTCGAGAATAAGGATTTATGGCGGATACTTGATGATAAGGACTTCCTTTTTGAAACCTCAAATAAGTTTAGTGATGTTGAAATTGAAAAAACTGCAATAAATTCACATATTAATACGATTTTAAATTTGAATATATTCAAGAAATCAAACATTCTTAATATATTAAAAGAGAGAAAATTAAAGATAGTTGTAGATGCTGTTAATTCATCCGGTTCTGTCGCGATAACCTCTCTACTTGCAACACTTGGGTGTGAAGTCATACCCTTATTCTGCGATGGAACCGGTATTTTTCCCCATACTCCTGAGCCAATTCCCGAAAATTTAACTGAATTAGCAAATTATGTTAAAGCAAACAATGCTGATTTGGGTGTTGCAGTTGATCCCGATGCTGATAGATTAGTATTGATTGACGAATTCGGTGATCCATTTGGAGAAGAAAAAACTATTACTTTAGCAACACAGTGTGTCCTCGAAAACCCTGAATATTTTGATTTTGTTGATAGTCCTACTGTAGTTGTTAACTTATCAACAACAAGAATGGTGGATGATATCGCTTTAATGTATGGTGGCAGAGTTGTCAGATCAGCTGTAGGGGAAATCAATGTAGTGAAGAAGATGAAAGAGGTTGGAGCAATCATCGGTGGTGAGGGTAGCGGTGGGGTAATCCTTCCAGAAGCACATTATGGAAGAGACTCCTTAGTTGGCACAGCCCTCATTTTGTCATTAATAGCACTTAAAGATGCTTCATTAAGGGAATTATCAAAGCAACTACCTGAATATACAATGCTAAAGTTTAAAAAAGAATTTCAAGGGGAATTAAGTCAAATAATTGAAAAAATAATTAAAGAATTTTCAGATGCTGAAATTATTAGACAAGATGGAATAAAAATAAATTTAACAGATGGCTGGGTGCAGTTAAGAGCTTCTAACACAGAACCAATTGTCCGTGTTATTTCTGAAGCTGTGGACGATGAAAAAGCCAAATATCTCGCAAATAGAGTTTTAAACTTAATATAAATTATGATGGACTTATTTTCAAGCGAAATATCGAATTTTGACCCCAAGAAAAGAATTGAGGAACTAAGAGATTTAATCAGAAAATATGATTATGCTTATTATGTTGAATCCCAACCCTTGATTTCTGATTATGAGTATGATCAATTATATAAAGAATTAGAGGCTTTAGAAAAAAAATATCCTGAATACTATGATAAAAATTCACCAACTCAAAGATTAGGGGAACAACCTTTAAAAGAATTTAGGACTATCGCACATAAAATTCCAATGTTATCTCTGGCAAACACCTATACCAAAGAAGAGATATTGGATTTTGAACGAAGGGTTAAAGAAATTTTAGGGGAACAGTCCGTTAAGTATGTAACTGAATTAAAATACGATGGTTTGGCAGTGAGTATTATTTATACTAATGGTGAATTTGATTTAGCAGTTACAAGAGGTGATGGTTTTAGTGGTGATGATGTAACTGCAAATATAAGGACCATAAAAAACCTTCCTTTAAAAGTCAACACTGTTGTGTATAAAGGTGTGAAACTGCAAAATTTTGAGGTGCGTGGTGAGATTTATATGCTGGAGAGTGATTTTCTAAAAATCAATGAAGAAAGAATAGAAAATGATGAAAAACCTTATGCCAATCCAAGAAATTTAGCTTCAGGGACTTTGAAAAGTTTAGATCCAAATTATGTTGCTACAAGACCTTTGAAGTTGGTTTCTTATTATTTGTTTTCTGAAGAAGTCCAGTTGGAAAGCCAATATGAAAATATTGAATTGCTGAAAAAGTTAGGTTTTCCTGTAGGATACTCTTATAAGCTATGTGAAAACATTCAAGAAGTATTTGATTTTATTGAATTATGGGATAAACAAAGATCTTCCTTGCCTTTTCAAATTGACGGTATTGTTATCAAAGTGGATTCACTTAGGCAACAAGAAATATTAGGAACCATAGCAAGGTCACCACGTTGGGCAATTGCCTATAAATATGAGCCTGAAAAAGCTGAAACAAAATTACTTGATATAACTTTGCAAGTTGGAAGAACTGGAGTAGTAACGCCAGTTGCAGAACTTGAACCAGTATTTCTTGCTGGTTCAACAATTAGTAGGGCAACATTACATAATTATGACTATATTCAAGAAAAAGACATAAGAATCGGTGATATTGTAATAATTGAAAAAGGGGGAGACGTTATTCCGAAAGTCTCAGGTGTTGTTATTGAAAAAAGATTGAGCAATTCACTTAAATATGTGTTTCCTGAGTTTTGCCCCTGTGAATTCAAAACTCCCTTGATTAGACCAGAAGGTGAAGCAAATTACTACTGCAACCATCCTGAATGTCCATGGCAGATTAGAAAAAGGATTGAACACTTTGTTTCAAGAAATGCTATGAACATAGAAGGATTAGGTGAAAAAATTGTTGACAGATTTGTTTCATTAGGTAAACTTAAAAATATAGCGGATATTTACGAGCTATATAAATATAGGGATGAACTCATAAAACTTGAAAAATTCGGAGAAAAAAGCGTTGATAATTTACTGAATTCTATTGAAGAAAGTAAAAAACAACCATTCAATAAAGTAATATTTGCACTTGGAATTAGATTTATCGGGGAAGGAGCTTCTAACATTTTAGCCTTGAATTTCAGAAATATTGAAAATTTAAGAAAAGCTACCATAGAGGATTTGACTTCAATTCACGAAATTGGAATAAAGATGGCTCAGTCAATAGTAGATTTTTTCAACGACCCGAAAGAGCAGGAAATAATTGACAGGTTAATTCAATATGGGGTTAATTTTAGTTTATCCGATGAAGAGTTATCATTGAAGTCAAACAAATTAGCTGGACAGACATTTGTTCTAACAGGCGAATTAAGTTCTATGACGAGAAACGAAGCCAAGCAAAAAATTGAAGCTTTAGGTGGTAAAGTTACAAGTTCTGTAAGTAAAAATACATCTTATGTTATTGTTGGGGAAAATCCCGGAAGCAAATATGATAATGCACTAAAACTTGGTGTTAAAATATTGAATGAGCAAGAATTCATAGAAAATATATTAAACAAACAATGAAATTATGTTTTAATAGTTAATCAATTTTTAAAAAGATTTTAAGGAGAGAAATGAAAATTATATTGCAAACCATTTTACTAATGTTTCTTCTGATAGCTTGTTCAGACAATTCATCAAATTCAAATCAATCAGTCATAACCGGTAGATGGGAGGGAGAGGTAACTTATCAGGTTGCTGTAAAACTTGGCTTAAAGCTTAATTTATCTGAAAAAGATGGCAACGTTACCGGAAACGGAACCTTTTATGTTTCAGTTGCCGGAATCCCTCAAGAAACAAATGTAACTGTCTCCGGAACGTTCAAAAATCCAACTTTGAATTTGACGTTTTCTGGTGTAACTGGTTTAACTTACAAAGGCGATCTATCAGTTACCAATAATAAAATCATTATTGGAACTTTGAACACAATGGAATATCCTGCACAAAATTTGACTTTAAACAAAATCAATTAGGAAATTCTTTTATTTGTTCTGTTATTAGTTCAGCAATTCTTATTGCTTCAGCAGCATCCTCAGCGCTTACTGCTATAGGTGAATTATTAATAATTGATTCGATGAAAGCTTTTTGCTCCTCTTCAATTGCATTGATTGAAACAACCTGAGGCTTTTCAAAAACAATTTTTTGATTTTTGATGGCTTCGTCTATTGCACCAAGCATTGATGCAGGAATTGCAAAACCTGAGCTTGCTTCGCCGTCCTTCAATAATCTAAATACTTCAACATCTTGTTTAGCGAAATCAATTGATATATAAGCATTTCTTTGAAACAGCCTCATTTTTCTCATTGGTTTAGCAGTTATACGTGAGGAGGTAAGGTTAGCTACGGCTCCATTTTCAAATGTTATTCTTGCGTTTGCTATGTCTGTGGTGTCTGTCAATACAGAAACTCCGTTTGCGTAAATATTTTTAACCTTTGATTTAATCAACCAAAGCATTATATCAATATCGTGAATCATTAAATCAAGTATAACAGATACATCTGTAGCTCTTGATTTAAATTGGCTCAACCGATGAGCTTCGATGAATAATGGTTGAAGTTGATATTGACGCAAGGAAATCAACGCGGGATTGAATCTTTCAACGTGTCCTACTTGAATTTTAACATTTGTTTCTTTTGCAATTTTTATCAATTCAACTGCTTCCAAATAAGTCTGAGTTATAGGCTTTTCAATTAAGCAGTGAATACCTCTTAGAATACAATTTTTAGAAATTTCAAAATGTGTTGTTGTTGTTGTTGCGATAGTAACAGCTTGAACATTATCCAACAATGAGTCTAATTCATTAAAAGACCGACATCCGAATTCTGAAGCAACTTTTTCCGATTTTTGGCTATCTACATCAAAAACGCCTATTAACTCAATATTTGGATTATTTTTCCATAGTCTTGTATGAATTGACCCAAGATGACCGGTCCCAATAACACCAATTTTTATTTTATCCATATAAATTCAAAAAAAAGAACAAAATTAATTAAAAAATTGTTTTGGAATCAATTCTTAATATCCTAATTCATATATTTGTCATTTTAATTGTTGTGATGTTTTAAATGAATAAAAAATTGATAGTTTTATCAGCACCAAGCGGGGGTGGCAAAACTACTGTGGCAAAACATTTACTTTCTACTTTTTCCAATATTAAATTCTCAATATCAGCTACAACACGTCAAAAAAGAGAAAATGAAATTAACGGAAGAGATTATTATTTTTTGACAAAAGAAGAGTTTCAGGAAAAAATAAACAAAAATGAATTTGTGGAGTATGAAGAAATCTATGGAAATTATTATGGAACTTTACATTCAGAAATAAATGAAGCAATTAAAAATAATAAAATTTTACTATTCGATGTAGATGTCAAAGGAGCTCTCTCAATAAAAAAAGCTTATCCTAAAGAAGCACTTCTGATTTTTTTGATGTCTCCGGATTTTGAAACACTTCAGAAAAGACTTCGTGAAAGACAGACTGAAACAGAGGAACAATTTAATAAAAGAATAGAAAGAGTAAAGATGGAACTTGATATGAAAGATAAATTTGATTTTGTTGTAATTAACGATAAGCTTGAGCAAACGTTAAAAGAAGTAGAAAATATAGTAAGGAATAATATTTTTCAATCATAATGAGTTTAAAAAATCAAGCTTTTTTTGTAATTTATATGTTTTGAATATCAGAAAATAAGTAAAAGAGGTGAAACTTTAAATGCCACATATTTACATAGACGATAAACTGATTGAAGCACAGCCAAATAAGACTATTATTGAAGTGGCTTTTGAAAATGGAATAGACATTCCTCATTTTTGTTGGCATCCTGAATTAACTGTCGCAGGAAATTGCAGGATGTGCCTTGTTGAAGTAGGTATGCCAAAGAGGTTACCAAATGGAACTATTGCAGTTGATAGTTCAGGAAAACCTGAAATTAGCTATTTCCCTAAATTGCAAATAGCTTGTGCTACACCTGTGAGCGAAGGAATGCACGTCCGGACAAAGTCGGAAGCTGCTATCAATGCTCAGGAAGCTGTGATGGAATTTCTCTTAATCAATCATCCTTTGGATTGCCCAATTTGCGATGAAGCAGGACAATGCAAACTTCAAGAATATGCTTTCAATCACTCAAAAGGGATGAGCAGATTCATTGAGACCAAAAACCATAAACCTAAAAGACAAAGCTGGGGACCAAATGTGCTATTTGATGCAGAACGCTGTATTTCTTGTTCAAGATGCATTCGCTTCGCAAAAGAAATAGCCCATCAAGATGTATTAACCTTCGTGCAGCGTGGGGACCACGTAACAATTGAATTGTTTGAAAACAAGGAATTCGACAGCCCTTATTCAATGAATGTGATTGATATTTGTCCCGTTGGTGCATTAACAAGCAAGGATTTCAGGTTTAAGTCAAGAGTTTGGGATATGAGTTTTAATGATTCTATCTGTCCCGGTTGTGCAAGAGGATGCAATACTAAAATTGGCGTCCGAAATAATGAAATATTGAGAATAGAACCAAGACCAAATCCTTATGTGAATAAATTCTGGATGTGTGATTACGGAAGGTTGACTCAATATGATTTCGTTAATAATAATAGAATTACAGATCCATTTATTAAAATAGAAGGTAACCATCAAAAAGTCACTCTCGACGAAGCTTGTAGCGAAGCAGCAAACAGATTAAAACAATTTAATCCTCATCAGATAATGTTTGTTGGCTCTGCAAAAGCTACGAATGAAGACAACTACATACTTGCCAAATTTGCAAAGCTATTAAACGTAAAAAATCTTGATTTTATCAAATCAATTGACGAGAATTTCCAAGATGATTTGCTTAGATGTGCAGACAAAACCCCAAATTCAATCGGTGCAATTGAAGTTGGAATAAAACCTGATACTCATTCTGTTAAGATTGAACAATTAAGTGAAAAAATCGCATCAGGCGATATTCAAGCCCTTTTGGTTATGGAAGAAAATTTTGAAGAATACACGGAAATTTTTAAGAATTTAAGCGAATTAAAGTTATTGATAATTCTTGGATATAATCACTCGAATCTTAGTTCATTAGCTGATGTCATTCTTCCAGCCTCGACTTATGCAGAAATCGAAGGCACTTATGTTAATATTAATCGTAGGGTTCAACACTTTACCCCGGCTGTTGTTACCTCTGAGAATTTACGATTTATGGGTATGAAGATGAGCCGATTGGATAAATTTGGAGCTTTCAACGATAGATGGACTCAACATCAATTAAGAAATTCAAGACAGAGTTGGAAAATTATTCAAAAAATAGCTAATAATTTGAATGCTGGTTGGAGTTTTAGAAATTCCCACGATGTTTTCCTCGAAATCACTCATAATATAGCTTCCTTTAAGGGAATGACTTATGAGCTTCTTGATGAATTTCAGGGACTGGTTTTAGGTAAAGCTGAAAAACCTGATCCAAAAGTTAGAAATTATGAATCACATTATATGAAACCAAACTAATAAAAGTATAAATTGGTAGAATTATGGATATAATCTGGACATTATTAGAGGCATTAATTAAAGCAGTTGTAATTTTAACTCTTATTCTACTTTTTGCCGCTGCATTAGGTGTTTGGGCGGAAAGAAAAATTTCAGCTTGGATTCAGAACAGAATTGGTCCTAACAGGGTAGGACCTTTCGGTTTACTGCAGCCTTTTGCTGATGTTTTCAAGCTTTTTATGAAGGAAGATTTAATTCCAAAAGCAGCTGATAAAACATTTCACAGGATTGCGCCAATCATTACATTAGGAATTGCTATTAGCGTCTATGCTGTAATTCCCTTTGCCGGTGATGTTCAAATCGGGGATAAGGTCTATCATATGGGAATTGCACCTGATTTGAATATTGGAATTCTGTTTGTTTTAGCTCTAACCTCAGTCGGAGTATATGGAATTACTTTAGCAGGATGGTCATCGAATAATAAATATTCTTTGCTTGGGGGACTCAGATCATCAGCTCAGATGATATCTTATGAATTATCTATGGGCTTAGCCTTGGTCGGAGTATTACTGATAGCTGGATCTTTGTCATTGAATGATATAGTAGGAAAGCAAGATGTAATCTGGCGTTGGAATGTTATTTTTCAACCGCTCGGTTTTATATTATTTTTAGTTTCCTCCTTTGCAGAGACAAACAGAACACCATTTGATTTGCCCGAAGCCGAACCCGAACTAGTAGGTGGCTATAACACTGAATATTCAGGAATGAAATTCGGAATGTTTTTCCTTGCAGAATATGCAAATATGGCAACGGCGTCAGCTATTATGGTTCTTCTATATTTCGGTGGATGGCAATTACCAATTCCTGCAGAATGGTTAGGTTTGCAACAAGGCTCAATTTCTTTAGCAATCGTTCAATTCCTTAATTTTATGCTAAAAATAGCATTGTTTGTATTTTTCTTTATTTGGGTAAGATGGACTGTCCCAAGATTTAGATATGATCAACTTATGAATTTAGGTTGGAAGGTATTGTTACCGCTTGCTCTCTTGAATGTGCTATTAACAGCTATTGGTATTTGGATATTGAAATAGCATTTTAAGTATTAAAAAGAATTTAAGGATATAATATATATGAATATTAGAAAGAATACTGAGGCAGAAAGGTTAAATTTCTGGGAAAAGCTCTATTTGCCAGAGATAGCCAA
This sequence comes from Candidatus Kapaibacterium sp., assembly GCA_026418625.1. Taxonomy (GTDB): domain Bacteria; phylum Bacteroidota; class Ignavibacteria; order Kapaibacteriales; family UBA2268; genus CALHRB01. The sequence goes on along the minus strand of JAOABA010000049.1, from coordinate 205,618 downwards.
AGGTATGGGTATAACTTTTCGGCAAATGTTCAAGCCCAAATTTACACGTCAATACCCCGAGGAAGTTTGGATTCCAACTGGTTCATATCGTGGAAGGCCTGTTCTTGTTAATGAAGATGACGGTGAACGTTGTATAGCTTGTGGTCTTTGTTCAAGGGTATGTCCTGCACTTGCTATCGAAGTTCAGGCTGCAGAAACAGAACGCGAAAAAGAACGCTATCCCGTAAAATTCGAAATAAATATGCTTCGCTGTATTTACTGTGGCTTCTGTGAAGAAGTCTGTCCCGAAGAAGCCATTGTTATGAGCAAAGACTATGACTTGGTATTTACAAGCCAAGAAGAAGCAATTCTCGGTAAAGATAAATTATTAGTTCATATCTCAAAATTACAGGATAGGCTCGAATTTCTTAGACAATACAAATAATTTTAATAAATTTTTTAAAAAGGTGATTAAATGAAATCCAAAAATTATTTTTTGAATTTATTTTATTTTTTAATTATTAGTTCGCTTTTATTTGTTACATCGTGCCAAAAAGAAGCCAAAGAAACAAAATCAGAGGAGGAAATTAAAATGGAGCAAGAATTCTTGGGATTTGTCAAGGATTACGAAGCAAAGATGAAACCAGCTTACAAAAATATGGCTTTGTCATATTTCGAAGCATCAATAAACAGCAACGAGGAAAACTGGAAAAAATATGCTGAAAATGAAAAGTTAATGAATGCAATTCTGGCTGATAAAGAAGCTTTCAATAAATTAAAGAAAATTAAAGAATCAAATCTCATAAAAGATGAATTATTATCCAGACATTTAACTGTTCTTTATAATACTTTTCTTTCAAAACAAATAGATATTGAAAAGCTCAATAAATTGACTGAAATGCAAAGCAATCTGGAAAATAAATATTCCAACTTCAGGACTGTTGTGGGTGGAAAGAAACTTTCTGATAATGATGTTGAAGAAATTCTAAAAAAATCCACGGATACAAAGGAACTCCAAAATGTTTGGGTTTCACAAAAGAAGATTGGCTCGCTCGTTGCCAAAGACATTCTTGATATTGTTAGACTACGAAATGAAGTTGCAAAAGAGCTTGGATTCAAGAATTTTCACGAAATGAGTTTGAAACTTAGCGAACAAGACCCACAAGAAATCGAAAAACTTTTTGATGAACTTGATAATCTTACTCGAGATGCTTTCAAGCAAGAAAAAGAATTAATGGATAAAGTCTTAGCTGAAAGATTAAAAATTAAACCTGAGGAATTGATGCCTTGGCATTATCAAAACCGATTCTTTCAGGAAGCTCCCAAAATTTACGATGTTGATTTAGATAAATATTATGAAAACGTAGATATTGTTGAAGTTGCAAAAAAATACTACCAAGGCTTGAATTTACCTATTGATGATTTGGTAGCTAAAAGTGATTTGTTCGAAAAAGAAAATAAGAATCAACACGCCTATTGTATCAACATTGACCGTGATGCCAAAGATATTAGAGTTCTTTGCAATATTAAACCAACCACAAGATGGATGGAAACTACTTTACACGAATATGGGCATGCTATCTATGAAAAGTTCTTAGGAGATGATTTACCTTGGGATTTAAAACAACCTGCACACATATTTACAACAGAAGCCATTGCAATGTTGTTCGGACGACAAGCAACAAATCCTGAATGGATGGCTCAAATGATAAATCTACCAACCGAAGAGAAAAATAAAATTGCTGATGCCTGTTTTAAAACGTTAAAGCTTCAACAATTGGTATTCAGCCGATGGTCTCAAGTTATGTATAGATTTGAAAAGAGTATGTATGAAAATCCAGAACAGGATTTGAATAAACTTTGGTGGGATTTGGTTGAAAAGTATCAGATGATTAAACGCCCTGCTGGAAGAAATGAACCTGATTGGGCAACTAAAATCCACATTGCTACAAGTCCTTGCTATTATCATAATTATCATATGGGTGAGCTTTTTGCTTCTCAACTTTATTTTTCTCTGGCTGACAAAGCATTAAAAACCAAAGAAACCAAAAATCTTAGCTTTGTTAATAGTCCTGAGGCTGGAAAATTCTTGATTGAAAATGTTTTCAAACCCGGAGCAAAATATTTTTGGAATGATATGATTGAAAAAGCAACCGGTGAGAAGCTCACTGCAAAATATTATGCAAAGCAATTTGTTTCAAATTAATTAGTTTTCTGATTCTATGGAGAAACCTATGGAAAGATTTCTGAGCCTAATTGTTCTTGTTTGTATGATTTTAACTACAAATTTCAACCAAGTGAATTCCCAATCATATTATGACGATGAAGAGGAATACGAAGAGTTAACCTTGACAAACCGAGAGAAGACAATTATGATGATTTTCGGTGAACTCAGTTACGGAACTCTTGGACTAGGTGTAACAGCAGGTTTCAGATATTCTTTTGTTAGTCTTTCCATAGGTTTTTCCGGTTTTGCCCAAAGCATTCCTAATTCAATACATCCAAGCATTTATCAGCCATTCCCTAAGAAAGGAAATTATCAGGAGGAGGATTACCCTTATGTTTGTGTCTATGGTGATGCAGGATTTTACTATGATATTGGTAAATTCAGCATATTTGCAACTGTGGGGTATTTTTCTCAATCGGACACAATATTAGCAAGAGAATTCGATACAAATTATCTCTATAAATACAGAGTTAAAACAGAATCGGGTATTTGTTTTGGTGGTGGTGCAGAGTATCTATTCAATCCTAATTTCATTTTTGGTATTGGCTATCACACAAAAAAGGGCGTATTTCTGCAGCTTGGATATTTGCTTTAAATGAGTATTTAAGATTTAAAAAAAGAAATTATTCATCGGTAAAATAATCATAATCAATCCTTTTTTAGTTATTACAAGGTTCATATTTGAAATTTATATTGAGATTGCTAACTTTTTTGCAAGCCTTTCTGCCAAGTCTTCTATATCTTCTTTTCTTGCGATTTGATTAACCCAATTTGTTGGAATATTGTCAAAACCATAAAGTAACCCTGCAAGTCCGCCTGTTACTGCTCCTGTGGTATCAGTGTCTTCACCTAAATTCACTGCTTTTATAACCGCATCTTTATAACTTTCTGTTGTCAACAAACACCAAATACTTGCCTCAAGGGTATGAAGAACATAACCACTTCCGGAAATATCTTTATCATTTAATTCATTTATATTTTTCTTTAGTAAACGGTCAAAAAATCCAATCTCCGCAGTGCTAATCGAGATTGAGGTCAAGAACTGTTCGATTTGAATCTTAAGTTTTTTATAAATCTCAAATTTCTCTGTTCCCTTTAATATTTCTCGGGCAAACTCAAGGTAGTAAAAACAAGCAATCACTGAGCGAATATGCCCGTGTGTTATCGAAGAAACCTTTTTGGTTATTTCAAATCGTTCTTCAATAGGTTTGTCCAATAAATAAAAGACTAAAGGGGAAATTCTCATCAAAGAGCCATTTCCGTTTGAAGACTCACTATTTTCACCCGCTAATTCAGGTTTAACACCATTTTTCAGTCTGCTAATTGCCTTTCTTGTGGTTAATCCGATGCCAAATACTTCACCTAGTGGCGTCCAAAAATTTTCATAAGCCCATTTGACAAAATTTTGCCCGATATTGTTTAAGTTAAATCCCTGAGTTAATGCTTCGGCAAGGCAAAACGTCAAAGAGCTGTCGTCAGACCAAGTTCCCGGCGGCAGATTGTAAGTTCCATAACCAATCATATCTTTAACAGGGTTTAGGCGAAATGTATTCCGACTTTCAAACTCAACAGGGACTCCCAAGGCATCACCAACTGCAACGCCAAAAAGCAAGGACTTGATATTATAAGTTAATCTTTCCATATAACAAAATTTAATAATGAATTAATATCATAACCATTTAATAATTTAATCGTTTACCAAAAAATATTAAAGTTAGTTTTAGTTGATAATTAGAAAATATGAGCAAAATCAAACTCCAGTGACAAATTAACTCCAAGCCTCGAAATATCTTCTGTGATAAGTGGCGATGAACCTCCAAACATATTCTTACCACCGCTAATATATTTCGATGTCAAAGCTAAGCCAATCTCAGGACGTAAATGTATACCTGAACTTAACTTAACTAAACTACCTAAATAAACAAGGATATATGAATCTGAACCGCTAAAAATTGAAAATGTTCCACCAGAGCAAATTAGAAGATATGGATTTATGGGACTTGATTCAATGGGAAATCTTAGTGATCCTAATATTGCAAAAGTTCCCTCAGCAGGATCTCTTGACCAATTATCTCCTATACCAAATGATATTCCAAATGACAGGATCTCACCAAAGTTATATCCCAGTTCAAACCTTGCTCCTTGAGGTAATCCCCAACCAACTGCCAAGTAAATTGAATTTCGCCAAGAATAAATACTATCGAGGTGAGCTTTTTTAATTCTAAGTGAATCGGAATTTTCGTTGTTTAAATTCATAACGCTATATTTAAACTTCTTAATATAAGTTTGATGTATATCTTGTAATTTTGAAGAACAATAAGTCATATTATCATTATAAGCATTAGGAATTAAATGATATTTATAAAAAAATCCTTGTTGACCAAAAATTGGATTATTTAAGAAATAAAAAATTACAAACAACACTAACATTATTTTCATTTCATAACCAAAAATTTATTAATTATGTTACCTATTTTCACATAATATAAACCGTCGGACAGATGCAAAGTATCAGTCCTTTGTAGAGACGCAATATTTTGCGTCTCTAAAGATATAACGCGTTCACCGATTAGGTTATAATTATTTTTCAACAGTTTTGTCAAAACAAGGTCTGTCTGTACAATTATTCATCCTTTATGCAACGCACAGAATAGCCATCTCCTTTAAGCCATTCGCCGTAATTCATTTGTTGCATTGAAGCTATAATCCAGACACAATTGGCACTTTTTGCATCAAACTCAGTCGAGGACCACCAAGTAGCTATAAAATTTAAATCATAAAATAAACCGGGTTTCCAATTTTTATCGTAATCATTCAAAGAGTTTCTCCAGCCAGAACCAAGTGCTGTAAAATTAGTTTCATTTGTTACAAACGAAGAATCAGAGATCCAATGTTGAGTTCCTTTCTCTCTTAATTTTCCAGACCCAGTATAGCCAACGAAGTCAACAAGGGCCATCCATTCTCCATATGTAGGTATGTGCCATCCGGTTGGGGCAAGTCCACGAGGATCGTTTACGGCATACCAATTATATAATTTTCCATAAATTTTACCAAGCTCAGGGTCATTATTATAATAGCACCAAGCACCTGTGGTTAGATTTGCCCATACATTAGGATCTTTTACCTCGGGTATAGGATCACCATTGCGATATGTTGATACATTAAGGTTTTTATACATCCATTTTTGATTTCCGATTTGGACGGATTCAGGTTCTTCTATATTAAGGCTTTTCATCTCAGAATATAAACCATCTTTTCTAACCAAAACCTTTGTAGATCCTATATTTAAACCATAAGGCACAACAACTTTTATCACATTATCACTCCAACTGACATAATCTTTTGCAAAAATAACACCTTCATTATCTATTAGTGATTTACCAGCAGTAAAGCCAACTAAACTTAATCCCTGACGATCACCAAAACCTTCACCAACGATTGTTATCGTATCACCCATTTTTGCACTTTTGGGATTTATTACATCAATCATATCTTTAGATCTCGCTATTAATTTTTTTGTTTCGATGATAAAGGGAAATTTTTTATCAAAGTCAAACTTTTCTGATTCTATACCAACATTAGATTCGATCCCACCATAAAGACTCCAAAGCGGTCTATTTATGAGGTCTACATCAAGTTGAAGAAATCCTAATACATTAATGTATATATTAAAAAAGGACTGGCGATCATAAAAATTTATATTAAGTTGAGGTCCCACGTAACCTTTAATTGTCCCACCAATGCTTAGTTGAGGAGGTATTTTATAATATTGTTCTTCGACAGATATAATAGGTGACCATAACCCATTATTATATTCAACCCCACTAATTGTGTTCGATATTGAGCCAATACCCGCAGAAACCCCTGCTTCTAATTTTATTGATATTCCTGCTATTAAATCAATATTGGGTGTTATTACAATAGGAATAGCAATTTCACCAATAGGAATAGGTATAGTAATTGGAGGCAGTCTAAGTAATGGTGAACCTATTAAATCTCTTAGGTATTTCTTTATTTCGAATTCTTTTTCGATTTTAGCATGAAAAATTTGTTCCTGTGTTTTTTCAAGCCCCATTCTGATCATAAAGTATTTCTCTTCATTATATTCGATTACTTCGCTAACAACTAAATCAACTGTGAACACAGTGTTAATGTCGAACGTTATATATGGAGCTAAAGGTATATCAACAATACCGTAACTAAACTGTATATTTAGAGGCTTATCCTCTTTATCCGTTCTTATGAAATTCTTTAAAGTGTCTTCTGGGGAGAAGGTTTTCTTGTAAACAAACATACCGTTAACTATTGCATCGGTAAGTTTTGCTTGAGTTGTTTGGGCAATTATTTTATTATTTTCAATCGAAATAGATTGAATTTTTCTAAGAAAGCCAAAAGGTGCTTTGTCGGTGATACCACTGACAATTACATTTCCAACTTTCAGATTTTGTCCAAGCTGTGACTGGAGTGAAAATTCTACATAATTGCTGTCAACTTTTAAAATTTCCTTTGCACTCAAAGAATCAACTATAAATACTCCTTCAGCTAGTTTTGGTTTTAACTCATAGAAGATTATACTATCAATTTCGGTCACAATGAAGCTTCGTGGATTGCCAAAAATATAAACATTTAGATTTGGAATATTATTTGAATCCTTACTAAATGTCAAGGAATCAATGCTAATAACTGGATAAAGTGCTTTAAGGGTATCTTGGTAATGTATCTTCATTACATTGTTATTTTGATTTTTGCTAAATTGAATGTTTTCAATTTCATCCAAATTATACATTTTGAATGAATTATCCTGAAGATAAATTTTAATAATACCCTGTTGAGCGACTAAAAAGCTATATGAAATTAAAAAAACAACAAGTGAAATAATTTTGGATTTCATTTTATCACCATAAATTTATTTATTATGTTAGCTATTTTCATATAATATAAACCATTAGGCAGATTTGAAATATCAATCATAAAATTCCCCTCTTGAGGGGTGGCACGAAGTGCCGGGGTGGATAAAACACACTCTCCAAGTATGTTATAAATATTTATTTCGTTAGCAGAGACAGGTCTAAGACCTGACTCTACATCACAATTTATTTCGATATAAAATGAAGCAGGGTTGGGGGAGATAATTAAAGTTATTTTATTAAAATAATTATTTTCAACATCTGATTTAATTAATATATAAAAAATTCTACTTTCGCTCCATTCTCCAAATCCGTTGGAATTTTTAGCTCTTACTCGCCACACATATTTAATATCTCGTTCCATATTTTTTAAAACTAAGGTAGTATCCAATATTGTTGTATCTAAAACAATGGGACCTTCGTTTTTAGCTATTTCAATTTGATAATTTATCACATCTGGATTGCTTTTGTGCCAAGTAAATAAAAATTCTTCATCAGTTATTTTTTCATCATTTTCAGGTGATATCAGAATTACTTTCGAAGGAAGGATCTTTTGTTCATCTTCGATTGAGAAAGTCCATAAATCACTCCACTCGCTCCACCCAGTCTGATTCTTAGCCCTAATTTTCCAAGTGTAGGATGTATCTTTATTTATGGCAATAAATCTGAAAGTAGTATCTTTTAGGCTCGAATCAGAAATAATATTTTTATTACCCAAATTAATTTCTATCTGGTATTTATCAATATTTGGATTACTTTGGTTCCAAAAAAGGTCAATTGTATCAAGTTTTAAAATGGTATTATTCTGAGGCTTAACAAGAGTGACTTTTTGAGGTAGCGAAAGAATAATTTTTGTAATTTCAATTAGTTTTACACTTTCGCCATCTATTGGTAGAGTAATAATCAATGAATCATTTTTTTGATTAACTATTGAAGAATCAACTATGGCTAATCTGTTTTTATTGTCAATTAGTTTTTGAATGACTTTCCATCTGGTATTATTTTCAATATTTAGATTTTTGATGGATAAATACAGATCTTTTTTTATATTTACATAATTTGAAACAAGAATTCTGATATTACTTTTTTGTTCGTTAATAGTAGCGATTGAGGCAAACCCTGATGTATCGTGAGATCCAATAGAATTTAATAATATTTGGTTTTGGTTTAAATATTTCCAAGCTTTCATGCTTTCAGCGGCAATTTTAATTTGAGTTCCATCATCATTTATTAAACCTAATGGATGATTGTCAGCGCGATATTGATACATTTCAGGTATATCATAATAAACCCCATAAATTAAAGCAGAGGCATAAAAGGCGGCTCCTTTTCCCCTTGCGGCAAAATTATCCTGATTAACCAAAGCATTCCATTCATCACAAATAACAAAAGTATTATTGTAATTATTTGTTTTTAATAAATCTCTTATTTGTATAGCTCTTTGAGGTATTTGCCAAGGACTTGGACTTTCTTTTAAACCCCCGTAAGAATGATATGAATAAAAGTCCAAAGGAGTGTTAGTTTTTTTGCAATAATCAAGAAAATCCACCTCAAATTTATATGAGACTTGACCTTCCTGCGCAGGTCCTCCTATTAAAATATTTGGATAATACTCCTTTATTTTTTTTGCAACGATGCTGAACATTTGAAAAAATTGAATGTTAGTTCCAGCCCAGAATTGTTCTTTTAGTGTTGGTTCATTCCAGATTTCCCATTTTTTTATATTTAAACGATATCCATTTGCCCAGCCGTCACAATAATGCATAATAATATGTCGGCAAATTTCTGCGAATTTTTTAAAATCATTTGTATCAGCTGTATGGGTAATGTTTCCACTACTGTTCTTGATGGTTCCCGGAGGTTCATTTATTGGCAGAGTATTATTACCTTTCCAACTTGTTCCTAACCGAAACAAAATATCAAATCCCGAGTTGAAAATTTTTATTATTTTTTGATCGCTTTCAGTAAAATTATAGCTATTTGGGTCGTTTGGATCGGCATTCCAATTAGGAAAAATAGTCCACCAATCACAAGGTCCATAATAATCGTGAGTTCTTATAGCCTGAATACCAATGTCTTTAAAAAAAGTTGTATAATCTTTTTTTACATTTCCCATTGACTCAGGACCAGTATTAGTTCCGACAATTAAATTTATTTTTTTGTTAATGTCTTTTGCATCAAAGTATATTGATTTTTGTTGTGAGAAAGAAAAGCTTAATGCTATGAGGGTTATTAAGAAAGAAAATATAATAGTTTTCATATTACCTCAACAAAAAGTAATTGTAATTTTAATTCAAAGTATATTAAACACAGGAATTCAATTAAAAATATTTAAATCAATTAAAATTAATCGGCAATTTATTTTCATCTCAGCACCATAAATTTTCCATAGTAATTTCCAACATTTATAAAATATGAGCCATTGGGCAAATTCGAAATATCAATCCTAAAAATCCCCTCATGAGGGGTGGCACGAAGTGCCGGGGTGGATAAAACACATTCCCCAAGGATGTTATAAATATTTATTTCGTTAGCAGAGACAGGTCTAAGACCTGACTCTACATCACAATTTATTTCGATATAATCTGAAGCAGGGTTGGGGGAGATAAGTATTTGTGGAACAAAAATATTATTTTTTACTGACGATATAATTGGTTTAGTAGAAATGGTTAAATTATCAATCCACATTGTCTGGTCAATAGGCGAACCATCACCAATATAAGGAGCAAGAAGGAATTGATTGAATTTCATATCGGGATGCTTCCCTGTTCGCAATGTAACATTGTTGTAATCAAGAATTAACTCACCATCGAACCAGTATTTTAAGATACCATCATTAATTCCAATACCATCGAGAATTGAATTAAGTTTAAAGTAGGCTATTATATGGTGCCAGTCATTCTTATAATATTTTCCCTGTTCATCAGAGAAAAATTTCTGTTTTGTTTTCCATTGTTTACCATTAACATATCTATCACCAGACTTATAACAATCGTCCGGATAGCCATCACTGGAGCCGTTACAACCCGCAACAGAACGATTTTCAGTAATTCCTACAAGATTTTGACCAACTCTTGATTGGTCAATGTTTTCTCCATCTTGGATAGCAAGCAGGGGATAACCATTATTCTGCTCTATGTAAGTTGTAAGGTGAGTAAATGCTGGTCCAACCCATTTACTATCTTTATTTGTAATAAAATGAAATTCATGAGGATGGTAGCTTTTACCAGAGCCAATAAAGTTTTTACTATATTTAACATAATATGAAATACAAACTTCATCGGTTTCTTCAAACAAAACTCGTCCCGGTGTTCCACCTTCCGGTGTTGTTTCTCCTTTTATGAATTTTAACTCTAAAGAATAGTTGCTTCCTTCAATATGTTCATCTGAAGTAATTTTTCCTCTAAGGTGATCGTACCATCCTCGGGAAGCGAAATTGTTATCTTCGAAAGTTTCAATAAATAGGATTTTCGGCTCTGATGAATACAGAATTAGAATGTTCAATAATGATAATATTAAAATTCTAAAAAATGACATAATCAAAGCTATTTATTGAATTATATTTATCTCCTCGAATTCACCGATCTGCTTATTTTTTCTGCAGTTATCCCAAGTGAAATATCTGCCATTCATTGCTATATAGACACCTTTTGGTAGAGTTTGAACAAAGGCAATTGCGGCACCAAGGTTAAAAAGACCGTCTGAACTTCCAAATTTATATGGAATCATAGCACCAGTGAGGACTATTGTTTTATCTTTAACTTTTTGAGCGATAACAGTTGCAGTGTCAACCATTGTATCGGTTCCGTGTGTAATTATGATTTTATCAGTCTCGCTTTTCTGGCAATTTATGGCTATTAGTTCCCTATCCTGTTCAGTCATATAGATACTGTCCATCATCATTAAGGTTCTGATTTCAATAGGGACTCTGCATCTTCCAAGCTTGAGCATTTCGTTAAGGTGTGTGTCTTTGAAATAAAGTGACCCATCAAGCTCGTTGTATTCTTTGTCGAATGTGCCACCAGTAACAAAAATTCTTATGAACATAGTAATTAATTATTAATAAAAAATATCTAAACAAAAATAATAATTATTTTTTTCATTGTAACAAAGGTGGGTAAATTTTTTCTTACCGGAAGTTGAAAAATAGGGAATTAAAATTTAACAAATAAAAATTTGTTACTTTTTAGCTTTATTATTGATAAAAATCTTGATTATTGGATTATTCTTTGACTCTAAATGGTCAATTATACTGATCAAAATTACTCCAATAATACATAGAAATAATGCAATCCAAAATATTCCGGAGCTAATATCAGGCAAAATCACTGTTTCTTTTATAGGTATAATATCTCCATTTGGTTTTGTGGCTGTTTCGAGAACTATACGAAAGGGCCAAATTTTCCAAAGAGAACCCATCATAAATCCAACAAGGAGGGTGATTGTTATATTTTTGTGGTGTTTCAGAAGCCAAGTCAGAATTCTTGAAAAAGTCATTATACCAACCAAAATACCTGCGGCAACTGGTAAAAGAGTAATTATGTCAAATGATTTGACAGCATCAAGAATGAATTTATACTGACCTAAAATGAAAAGAATAAATGAACCTGAAATTCCGGGAAGAATCATTGCCATAATAGCAACACTGGCAGTCCAAAAGAGTGTTAGCGGGTCATTTGGCATATTCATAGGCATAAGTCTGACAGTAAAATAAGCAATTGCAGTTCCGACAATGAACGTAATTATCATTGGAATATTCCATCGGACGTGTGAGCTAACAGAAACTATCGAAGCTAAAACAAGACCAAAAAAGAACGAAAAAATCAGAACCGGTTCATTTTCCAAAAGCCAACTTATGATATGAGCTAATGAAAGCAATGCACCGCCAAGACCTAATAGCAAAGAAATTAGGAATTTATAATTTACGTGTTCGAGAGCTTCTTTAATCTTGAAAGAAAATAATAGCTTAAGAAATTTAATATTAAATGATTTAATGGTTGTTAGTAATTCTTCATAAATACCAAGAATAAAAGCCATCGTTCCACCCGAAACTCCCGGAACGATATCAGCCGAGCCCATTGCTACCCCAACACCAAAAATTCTGATATAATCCTTTAATTTTCGATTATTTGCTTTTTGTTCTACTAATTCTTTTTCTTTGCTCATACCATTTTTAAAATAAAAAATTGAGTAGTTTGATTAAGCTACTCATAAATGATTATACTAATTGACTTTAAAACGAAAGAGAAACACGTTTCAAATTATAAAATAATGTAGTTATTAATTAATGTAACTATAGTGCTTATTTCAGAGCAATTTAAGATTTATGGGAATATTTAATTAAATTTTTCCTGTTTTTTGCTATAATTTAGTTTCGGAATTTTTTTGTAAAGTAGTATGGATAGGTTATAAAAAGAAAATAATTTTAAAATTTTTGATTAAGATTTATTAATTTAAAAAATTCATAATTATTTTAATAATTTTTTTCAAGATTTATGAATTCAACAGTAATAGAAGCAAAAAAGGAAAGACTTACATTTATTGATGTAATGCGGGGAATAGCTGTATTATGGATGGTCGAAACTCACGTCATTGATGTTGTTTTGGCAAATCATTACAAAGCTGGAAGTTTCTATACTCTTCTAAATATTTCAAATGGAATGGTCGCTGTCAGTTTCTTATTCTGTGCCGGTGCTGGTTTTTGGTTAGCGTCAATGAAAAAGTTGAATGATTATAGAAGTTTTAAACCGCCTCTTTGGGCATATTTAAGAAGACTTGGTCTAATCTTAGTAATAGCTTATTGGCTCCACTTTCCAGCATTATCTTTGGAAAGATTGTATAAATTAACTCCAGAAAACTGGATAAGCTTTTTTCAAATAGACATTTTACAGACAATTGTTTATTCATCTCTTTTAGCCTTAATCATAGTATTTTTGGTCCCAAATTTCAAAATTCTCCCGTATATATTTTTGGTTTTAAGTATTTTCTTTGGTTTTTTGGCTCCTATAGTTCTATCTTGGGATGCAATGGCAAGTTTACCACCTTTTATTGGAACACTTTTTGCGAAATATCCTGTATCAAAATTTCCATTATTTCCTTGGAGTGGGTATTTTTTTGGTGGAGCAGCTCTGACGGCATTTTTAATGAGTTCAGAAAACAAAAAAAAGCTTAGCATCTGGCTTTTTTCAATATTTTTTGTTTTAATGTTTATTCTGTTTTTCACAAGGGATTTAACAAACTACACTAATTCTTTTAAGGAATGGTGGATTTCAAACCCGGCTCATTTTCTTTTCAGATTGAGTTGTGCTATTTGGGTTTTCTCTTTCCTATATTTGATTGAGAATAGTTATAAAAATAATCAAATAGGAAAAACCCTCCGTCTATTCGGTCAAGAATCGCTTTTTGTTTATACTTTTCATTTATTAGTTGTTTATGGTTCAGTTGCAAATTTTGGAATGAAATATTTCGTTGGAAATCGCCTTGATTGGTTCGGTGCGTTCTTAATTATCATTGCTTTGTGGATAGTATGTTATGCATTAGCCTATGCTTGGAAGGCAATAAAAGAAAAAGACATTAAAATAGCCAGACTGGTAATAGGTTCTGTTTTCCTATTGTTTATAATAATTTTTATTTTAAACCCTGCATAATTCAAATAAATTGGATTTATTTTACTTGAATTCAAAATTATTCATTATTGGAGTTTCAACATTTACTCTGACTGTTCTGCTATAAAATCTGCCTTCAGGTAAATTGTTGTCATATAGGAGGTTGCTCTCACCAAAGCCCATATAAGATTTTATCTTGGCATTTATTAATTTCCAGACTGTCAGAGCCCTTCTCTTTGATAATTCAAGATTATAATCCTCATCGCCAACCCTATCAGTAAAACCTTCAACGAGAACAGTAGAATTATCATTAATATTAGAATTTATATAGTCCATAATTTTCGAATTTGTAGTGCCAAGATTAGCTGCATTAAAATCAAATAATATCAAGCTATACCTATCTATTCGTTTGTCACCTTCTTGAATTAATAACTTTTTATAAACAGTTATGTGATCTACATTAATATTCTCAACGTTGCTTCTAATTATCTTGTTATTTTTATCAACTGCTTCAACTTGAAAGTAAAACCCCTTTTTGATATCATTAATTACATCCTGCCTTTCATTCATTTCCCATAATATTGTATCAGGCAATTTACCATTACCCTCGAATTTTTTTATAACTTTATCATCGTTAAAGATTGAAACAGACCATTTCTCTATGTTTGACCTTTTTTTGTAATCTATATTAAATTTTAAAAACAATGGAGAAACAAATCTTAGTGTATCACTTAGAAACAATGGAGCTACTAAATCCCAGTCATCAGAAGTGATTTCAACCCTTCTATTTTCAGCAACACCGTCAGTATCGTTTAGAGTAGAACTTTTTAGGGGAAGGTTTCGATATTTAACTTGGATTCGTCTTGGGTCAATTTCCCAGACATCCACCAAATAGTTTTTAACAGCATTTGCTCTCTTCTCAGAAATAGAGGGATCTTCAAAGTCTTTTCCTGCATTACAACCAGTGAGAGTTATTTTGGATTTTGGTTTGTTCTTTAATCTCCAACCTAAAATATTTAGAATGTTATTGTATACTTCTAAAGTGGGTTTATTAGTTAAATCCTTAAAATTAAATTTGTTTAATTTTTCTTTAGTATATTTTATGTATCTATTTGGAATTTCTGCAGAATTTTCATAAAAAAAGACGTAATTAAGTAATGGTTGAACAATAATTGAGAGGAAATCTTCAATTCTAATTTCGCTGATAGGGAAGATACCAGATGATTCGCTTGAAACCCAGACTGATAATGGTTCATCTTCTATTTTTTTCTTTTTCAATGTATCAGGTATAAATAAAGTATCTACTTTCAAAGCCACGGCAGATATCTTTTTTATGTTCCCAACAATAATTGTATCAAGATAATTATTGATTTTACCTTCAACAAATATATTATTTTCGATATCAGGTAACCTAATTTTAATTGTATCAATCAATTCAATATTTTCAATCTGAAATTCAGGTTTTGGTTTTGATTTTTTTTCAGATAAGGGAACATATTTCAAAACTAATCCGGTTCGTAGGGAATTTACATCCCAAGAAAAATTTTTTGCAACGTCAGAAAAACCATAACTAAAAGTGAATTGAGGTGAAACAATAAATTTTTCATTAATATCAATAGGTATATCATATATCAGTCCTGCGACCAAGGCAGCTCTAAAACCATCAATTGGTATTAAATTATTATCGTGATTTCTTGTTTTGAAACCATCGGGGAAAGTAAAACCCTCTGGACTTATTATTGTTTCTTCATGTTCAACAATTCTTTCGAATCTCAAACCTATATTAAATCCACCAAGGAAAGATAATTTATCGACTAAAAGAACCTTAAGCAAAGGCTCAAAAAGTAAGGATGTCAGATCTGTTGATAATTTATGCCGAGATGCAAAATTATATGTTTGATTATTTAAAATTATACTTGAAGCTAAATTAGTATAGATATCAGCAAAATGAACAGAATATAAACCCTGAAACATTAAAGCATATTTGTTATTAAATGGATGTTCGTAATATACTCCTAAAATCATACCATAATTCTCACCAAAAGCAAATCTTGGTATACTATCCTTAATTGATGGTAATAATCTTATGTCGGCAAAGCTAAAATTATAAGAGACATTTAGGACTGAGCCAATTTTAGGATATTCTTTCTTTACTGAGTCTACGTCTTCTGAATAACTATTATAATTAAAAAACAGAAAAAATATTATCAATATTTTAGTTTTAAGCCGTAAACTGAATATTTTTACAAAATTCATTTAAAAAAAACTTGTTATTTTGCAGTAACAATTTACAAAATATTTATTTATCAATAATTATGCTGAATTTAGATTTAAGCAAACTAACAATCTGGCTAACTGGTGCAAGTAGAGGTATTGGGAAAGCAGTAGCGGAGAGATTAGTTTCTACTAATGCTAATTTAATATTAAGTGCCTCAACCAAAGAGTCATTTCAGAATATGGTTAATGAATTCTCAAATTTTTCAAATGTGTTGTTCTTTCCTTTCGAAATATCAAATTATGATGAAATTAGAAAAATTTATTCCCGAATAATTTCATTATTTGGAAAAGTTGACATTCTTATCAATAATGCCGGTATCGGAATTTTTAAGGAATTAATTGAAATAACACCTGAGGACTTTGATAAAACAATGTCAGTTAATTTTAAAGGAAGTTATTTCTGCATCCAATCAGTATTACCAGAAATGATTAAAAATCAATTTGGGATGATAATAAATATTTCATCAATTGCAGCTATCAGCAATTTTCCTGCTGGAACAATTTATGGTGCTTCTAAAGCAGCACTAAGCTCTATGAGTAATAGTTTAAGAGAAGAGGTTCGCCAATTTGGTATTAAAGTTATTGATATCCTTCCGGGTGCTACTGAAACAGAAATTTGGGATAAGGATAGCCTTGAAAACTACTCACATCGAATGATGAAACCAGAAGATATTGCCGAAGTAGTTTTATCTGCAATATATCTTAATCTAAATCCAAGATTGATGACGGAACAAATAATTGTTAAACCTCAATTAGGTAATATATAACAAAAACTCCCGCATTTTTAAGTGCGGGAGCTTTTTAATATTAATTTTTTAGTTTGTCATCTCGCAATAACAAGGGGTTTAGTATCAGTAAATGGTCCTGATGTCATTCTGACATAATAAACACCTGAGGCTAAATTTTCTATAGGAACAATCGCTTCATATCTCCCAGATTCAAGTTCAGTGCTGACTGGAACTCCTATTAGCTCACCAATAGAATTTATTATCTCGAGCCTTGTAAATCCATCAAGAGCAACATCATAGGTTATCTTTATTGTTTCTCCGCTAACAGGATTTGGATCTATAGAATGTAAAGAATATTGAACTTTGCTAAATACAATAGGTCTTAAATTAACAACACAAGTGTTTATAACAACTTTACCGGGATCTCCAGATCTTGTAACACAAGCATCTCTTGAAAAAGTAGTAATATTATCTATATCCACAGGAAATTCTTTAATATCAGATAGCATAATTTGGAATCTTGGTTGGAACAAAGATAAAATACCATTACCGGAAATAGGGTTAGTTCCTCTTGCTCTAACAGTTGTCTTATTTTTATTAGCATCAATTTTTGTTTCTGTTGCACTTACAATCTGCCAGCTATTATCAAGGTTACTGCCAAGGTTTACAACATTACCAAATTTTAACCATTTACTATCATAAATCATATCAAATTGAATCTCTCTTACATTAGCTTCATTCCAATTACCACTGGTAGCGGTAACCTCAATTGGTATGACTAAGCCGGGTGCTAAATTATCATTTGCTGTATATTCTTTTAGTTTTAATGAAATTGGAACTGTATATCCTACACCTTGTAACAAAACATAATGATCATCGCCAATCTCATCTGAACTATAAATTCTTGCTAAAGCACTAAAACTTCCAGTTCTGTCTGGTTTAAACCTAACATTAAAAGTGCTCGTTTGTTTTGGTCCGATAGTTTGTGGGAAATTTGCTTCTATGCTGAAATTATTAATATCTCCAGAGTATAGAACAACGCTGTCAATTACAGCGTCAGTTGTAGAACTTGTGTTAGTTATTCTAAATGGTCTCACTGGTTCATCACATAATAAAACCAAACCATAATTAATTGAATCATTAACAATTCCACTTTCATAGCCATAGCCAACCACATAATCTGAGGTAGTAACAAAATTAATAGGTTCAGGACCTGTTACAGCATCAGAACTAACATCAACTGTAGTTATTCTTTCGTTTACAAAGGAAGGTGTGAAATAAACAGGGAGCTTTAAGCTATCACCTCTTTTGAGTATAAAATTAGAAGGAGGCTGATTAACCCAAGTAAAATCTCCAGGATGCTTGGATGTTGGGCTCCACTTTATTTCACTTATAAATAAATCAGCAGTTGTGCTTGTTGATTTTATGGTAACATAGGCTGTCTTCGGATGTTGAGTTCCAACTAATACCGCTGGCCTAAGAGTATCTCCTTTAACTTCAATTTTTGGAAGAATACCAAAACCAGCGAGATTACCGACTACTGAGCCGGGAGTGATGTTATCATCAGGATCAAATTCCGGAACCACAGTAGCATTAAGCTGTCCCTCAATTTGTGGTTCGAATTGAACAAAAACAACAATATCAGTAACTCCTGTTGGATTTCCAACAGGTTCTAATGCAACTGGGGTAATACTTGGATCAGGAACCACTCTGGTTATTCTGAAATGTGGACTTGGTGAGCCAAGATTAACACCAGTAACAGTAACTTTTGATGTTCCTTCATTATAGATATGAATAACCGAATCGTGAATTGTCTTCACTCTTCTTTCTTCCCAGTCTTTTGATGTAATTCTTGGTCCCGGAATAATTCCAACTCCTTTAAGAATGGCAATATCATCTATACCTACTGCATCGCTAACAAATTTTACATTTATTTCAAATGGTCCAGTAGCCGTTGGAGCAAAACCTACGTCTTCAAGATAGACCATCTCATTTGGTTGTAAAACTATTGGTAACGAAGGTGTATAATTTGGTTTAAATTCAAAAGGTGCAGTCATATCAATGATATCAGTGATAGTAAGAACGTCTGTGCCAACATTTTGAATTTGTAAACCTTCCCCTGATTGATCTTTCTTGAATGCCTTCTTTCCAACAACAACAGCACCAAAATTCCAATCCTGAACAATTATTCTTGGAACAACTCCGCGACCTTCGAGGGGCCACAAGAAATCAGCGCATTTTGTTGTTATGTCTATTGAATCTCTGTCCTTATTATTTGGGGTTAAACCTTCTTTTGAAGGAGTGTAAGTTACTTCAATTTCGATTGACTCTTTTGGTTGAAGAGTAAATTCAGGAGTTTTACTCATATTAGTAATCTTGAAATCTCCGCCTAATTTAAGTTTAATCTCTCTGACAACCACTGCGCTATCACCAGTATTTGTCAAAATTGCTTTAATAGTTTTGGAATTACCTAATCTAACAGTTTTAAAATCGAGCAAATCTGGGTTCAAAGTCAATCTATCTGCTTTGTAAAATACACTATCTACTGAAAAATTACCAGCTCTATCAGTAATTTGGAAAATAGCTTTACCATCTTTAGTTTTATCTTTTACTCTTAAGAAAAATGTATGATCATAAGTTACAGGAAATGGTTTAAAGTTATTTAAATCAAGTTCATAATTATAACTATCATCAAGAAGGAAAATATCTGCAATACCTTGATCAACTTGTCTTGGATCATCATTTGGATTCTTAGATGTCCTGAATTCAGTTGTCCTAATTCTATAATCGCCGCATTCACCAGTGATATAGTATTCTGGAGGTAATGTATCAGTTTCGTCAAGTTTATTAATAGCCATAGCAGCGGGCCAACCATAAGAATTATATTCACTAAATCCGTAAATATATCCACCAAATTTTGTATTACCTTTGATGACATGAGCACCTTTCGTCATAGGTATCTTTGCCCAATACAAATCTGTTGTTGGAATTCTGTTATAGAGAAATTGAGGAACGATAGACCAAACGGGTTTACCATCTAAAATAATACTTTTAAGTAGCTCTTTATTAGGGTCATTTGGATCTCCGACAGCAATGATATTAAACCAGTTAGTATTAAATTCTGCACCTCCTTCTGGTGTTTGGAATACAGTTGATGGAATAAATTGTTCTGTAGGAACAACTAACACCATAAATGGATCGAATTCAGCTGCATTGTCCCAATCTGCAGAGTAAGAATACTGCATAACAAGAACTGGTTTATCAGCTTCCCAAACAGATGTTCCTTTAATGGATTCGATTGTATTTGGGACATTTCTTTCCACATAAGCTTCGATAAACTCCATAAAATCACCAGACTTGTTTAATTTATGTGGACCAGCTTGGCCTATCAATCTTCCATCTGTCAGACTATACCATTTTGCAGTAAAAGTTGTATTGTCCTGTGCAGCGATTATTCTGAAGAAATCACCATGGTCATTTCTTTTGAATTCAACGGTTGAATATTTTTTACCCCAAGCTGTAACAGGTGGTATCATCTCGCACATCATATCTCTACCATTCCATAAATCATAAGATGGAATAAGTGTTCTCATATGGAAAGATATAACTCCAATCGGCTTGTCAGAAGTAATTCTTGTTCCAGAAATATCAAATTGTCCACGTGTTAGACCATCTCCCATTACGCAATATATTTGACCTTTATTCAATGTAACTGTCCAAGTCTCACCAATTTTTCTTCCTCCGAGAGTTTTTGCATAAGCACCACCGACACCCTTAAGAACTATTCTTACACGAGTATTATCTTCAGTTGCACAGACAATAAATCCTGCTCCTCTTCTTTCACCACCTCCAGTGATATTTTCATAAAAATCATAATAACCAAGATGAATATAATCTGTTCCGCAAGCTGAGGTCGGTATAGCTAAAAAACCATCACTTGTTACCATTCTTGTATTCATTACATAAACAGATATAGGTTGATCCGCAAATATGTGAATACCAAGATCAAGAACCTTTTCACTTTCTCTAACCTCCCATTGAAAACTTGTTTCATTTCTAAAGGTATTAAAAGTTGTGATTTTCATTGCTTGAACTGGTTTAGTGAGCTTATATCCTAATCCGGGAATCTCGACTGTTACATTACAATTTTTGCTTGAAGTAACATAAATATCAATAGATCTTTCTTGTGTATTTCCTAAAGGCTGTCCGTCAGCTTCATTGGGGGGTATGGCAATGTAAAATTCTCTACCTTGAGCTGAATTGAAAAGCATTTGTTCAGGTGTAGGTATTTTTGAACTTAATATGCTTGTAAAAACTAAAAGCATAATTGCCACTAAAGACATTTTGTATAAAATTTTCATAATTAAACCCCTTTAATAAAAACATTTTCATTATAATTACAATATAACAATTAAAATAGAAATTTGTTACAAAATCTTGTTAGCTAATATTTTTTTTATATACTATTGAAAAAAAATAATAATTTTTTGTATATTTGTAATCCTTATTTAATTGTTTTCTATAAAACAATTTTAGAGGGGGCCTATAGCTCAGCTGGGAGAGCGCTTGAATGGCATTCAAGAGGTCAGGAGTTCGATCCTCCTTAGGTCCACGTGGGGTCGTAGCTCAGCATGGTTAGAGCGCCAGTCTGTCACACTGGAGGCCGCGAGTTCGAGCCTCGTCGGCCCCGCAAATAAAATAAGGGCTGTCATTTTTTTGACAGCCCTTATTTATTTTTATAGTGACTTTTTATTTTTTAATAACTACTCCGATTGGCATATTTTCATCAAAATTACCGTTTAGAACTGGATTCTGATTGTAATTTGTGAAATTGCTTACATTGTTTTTAACGTAGGCAAACAATTCTTTAATCGTTATCAAAGAGTTAGCGTCACTATCGGCTTCACCTTTAAGACCTTTGATTAAGTAATAACTAAAAACACCTTGTCTCAAACCCTCGAATTCGCCCGAAGTCTCATCTGATTTTGAAGACATCATCAAAGCCGTGCCACCTGCACCTTTTGTTATTTCTTTGTAAAACAATTCTAACTGATCTTTTTCTCCCCTTTGAGCCATATCAAGGCTACCAGAATTACAAGCATCAGCAATGCATAACTTATACTTTGCTTTACTTTCAGCAAAAATACGATTTACTTCTCCATGGGGAACAAGATTATCGTGGTCATATCCATCAAAGGCAAGGAATGCTCCGTTTACGCCATGCCCTGCAAAATACATCATAATAACATCATTTTTGCCAGCTTGGCTATAAATTTGTCTCATAGAACTTAAAATTTTTTGTTTGGTTGCATCTTCGTCAATCAATAATTTTATTTGTTTATCGGGTAAGGCACCACCTTCAGGACTTTTAAGAAAAGCGTAAAAGCGGTAAGCATCATCTTTTGTGTATCTTAAGCTTTTATTATGATTGTATTTTGAAATACCAACTACAATAGCCCAAATTTTTGATTTTTCTCCTTCAATATCAGTGTCTATGCTTGTATTTTCGAGAAATTGGTCATATTCCCAAATACCAACAGTGCTTGTCCCATCTTTGTAATACCAAATTCCTTTACCGTGAAATTGGTCTCTTTTAAATTCTCCAACATATTTTTCACCATTTGCAAAAATGTAAGTTCCATAACCATCTCGAAAGCCTTCTTTCCATTCTCCATCATAATAATCCCCATCAGCCCACCATAACTTTCCTTTTCCGTGATGCAAGTTGTCTTTCCATTCCCCCGTATATTTATCACCAACGGGCCAAATATAAGTTCCGAAACCTTCTTGATTGTTAAATTTCCAGTCCCCATCATAGGAAGCTCCGGAAGCCCAAGTATATTTTCCTTTGCCGTGCCTTTTTCCATTAAGCCATTCCCCAACATATTTATCACCATCTGCCCAAATATATGTGCCTTGTCCATTTTGTAAGTTATCTTTCCACTCACCTTCATATTTTGCACCATCAGAAAAGAGAGTAACACCATAACCATGCTGTCGTCCATCCTTCCAACCACCTGTATATTTGCTACCATCGGGATATGTTTCAGTTCCTTGTCCATTTCTGTTATTTTCTTTCCATTCTCCATCATAAACTTTTCCGTTTTTATAAAAGTATTTTCCTTTTCCTTCTTTAAAACCATCAACAAAATCCCCAACATATTTGTCGCCGTCAGCATAAAAATAAGTTCCTTTTCCGTTGAAACGTCCTTCCTTGAACTGACCTTCGTATCGGTCCCCATTATCAAATTTTTTTACTCCTTTACCATTATTACAATCACCGGAAACACATTGAGAAAAGCCGTCATATTGGGAAGCAAGGAAAAGTAGTATAATTAGATAGAAGTATTTCATTTTAAAATTTCTAAAAATATTAAACAATTTTTTTTTCAACTTAAGAAATTGAATTTTAATTACTAAATCGAACTTTTAATACACTCCAAGTGAAATTCGTATCTTTCTCGTTTTTATTGTCTATCCATCTTAAAATACTCCATAATCCAGATTTATTTGGAACAATAGTAAATTGCAAATTACCACTAAAAACTTTTGGATAATTCTCAATATTATGGTTAAAATATAAAAAGTAACTTGTGTTAAAGATTGCAGAATCTGGAGTAAGAACTTCAAATGGAACTATTTCAATTTTTACATCAGGTTTTACGTCAAGTGGTAAATTGTTGATAAGTGAATAGAAGTATATCCTTTCTTTTTGTATGTTCCAGTCTTGAAATAATGCAGAGTAAGCTGATTTAACATCATTTGATGGAATAAAAGAAAATTTAGCTAATTCTCCGCTTTCATTATAAAAGCAAGAAGCATAATTGTCTGGATTTTTTTCAATTATAGAATTTATAAAATTTGATATTGTTATAGAGGGGGATGTAGGTGGTTGAAAACTTGTTTTTTTGGTATCTGGTTCCTCAGGTTTTCTAGTTTCAAATAGTTCACAAGCATTAAATTGAAAAAAAATGATAATAATAATTATTTTAAGTAAATTCTTCATCAACCTATTTTAAAAATTTTATGAAAAAATTGATAAAAAATCAATTAAATCAATCTTTTATTTCTTTCTTATAAATTCTTCGTCTTTTATGTAAAACTGGATTAAAAAATTTCCATTCTGCCTGAACCCTTGTGTTTGTCTCAAGTTCCTGATTGGATTCAGCGTATTTGAACCCTAATTGCATCGCTGTTTTAACTATTTCTACTGTCATAAGAAGGTCAACACCTTTACCTCTGTATTCTTTTTTAACACCTGCAAAATAAAAGTCAAGAATTTCAAAAGTTTTCAAAGCTTTTAGCATATGAAATATTCCAAAAGGAAATAAGTGACCATTAGCTTTTTGATATGCTTTCGAAAGGCTTGGCATAGTAATTAAAAAACCAATCAACTCTCCATCCTGAGTTTCAACTAATTTCACTAAATCTTTATGAATAAACGAAATATATTTTTTTGTATAATATTCTCTCTGCTTGTCTGTCAGTGGAACGGTTCCATAATTTTCTTCAAAAGTTTCATCAAGCAATTTTAAAATTTCATTTCCTCTTTTGATAATATCTTTTTTATTTGTGTATTGTGGTAATCTGAATTTATATTTTTCCTTAACATAGTCTGCAATTTTAAGAATCTTTTCTGGGATACCAGTTTCGTAGGGGGGAGTAGACAAAAACTCCACAAAATCAACTTCTTTTTGAAAACCATAATTCTCAATATGTTTTTGATAATAGGGATGATGATAGTAACTGGCAATAGTAGCTAATTTATCAAATCCTTCAACCAATAAACCTTGCATATCAAAATCGCAAAATCCGTGGGGTCCGGTAATTGTATTCAGTCCACATTCCTTTCCCCAGCTTTCTGCCGCATTGAAAAGAGCTTTAACAACTTCATAGTCATCTATAAAATCAATCCAGCCAAATCTCAAATTATTCATTTTCCATTTTTGATTAGCAATATGACTGATAATTGCGGCAATACGACCAGCAATTTTTCCATCCTTTATTGCTAAAAATAGCTTGCTTTCTGAATGTTCATAAGCTGGATTTTTTTCAGGTAAAAATGT
Source organism: Candidatus Kapaibacterium sp. (assembly GCA_026418625.1). Taxonomy (GTDB): domain Bacteria; phylum Bacteroidota; class Ignavibacteria; order Kapaibacteriales; family UBA2268; genus CALHRB01. The sequence goes on along the minus strand of JAOABA010000049.1, from coordinate 180,829 downwards.
GCTAATTTCATCATCAATAATGGGTGGCACAAAATAAGGATTGCCCTTGAAAATTTCGAATTGAAATTTTACAAATTCTTTAAGCTCTTTCTTGGTTTTTACTTCTTTAATCTGAACTGACATTTCAACACTCTAATTGTGAAACATATAATTATTTAGTAAGCGAAGCACCACCATCAACACATAAAAATTGCCCAGTAATGTAATTGCTACAAGTTGCAAAAAAATACACAGCTTCAAATATATCATCGGCTGTGGCATACCTTTTCATTGGTATTCTGTTTGTTTTAATCATTGAAGAGTCGCTTTCAGAAGGCTCATTTTCGAATAATATAGCACCCGGACAAACAGTATTAACACTAATATAAGGAGCTAATTCTCTTGCCAAAGCTTTAGTTAATTGAATCAATGCAGACTTTGAAACGTTATATGGTATTCGATTTTTCCAAATTTCTAATGCACCCAATGATGATATATTCACAATTCTTGAATTTTTTCTTGCATATTCTACAAATATTTTTGATGTATAAAAACTTGCTGATAAATTGATTTGGAGTGTTTCTTCCCAATCCTCCTTTGAAATTTCAAATATTTTTTTTGGTTTTGGAAAGATGCCTGCATTGTTTACTAATACATTTGGAATACCAAATTCATTTACTGTTGTGGTGAAAGCAGTTTCTATCTGACTATGTGATCTCAAATCTGCTTTAACTAAAAATGCTTTTCTTCCGAAAGCAATAATCTCATCTTTAGTTTTTTTTGCTGTTTCTTCGGATTCATTATAATGTATAACTACATCCCAACCCTTCCTTGCGAAACTGAGAGCTAACGATCTTCCTAATCTTTTACCGCTTCCTGTAATAAATACAATCATTTTTGCTTTAGAATTAAAAAAAATTTAATAATTTGTTTTTTTAAAATCATTATGAATAAAAATTGAAATAAAATTGAAAATAATAAAATCGTTACAATTAAAAAAATCGAAAAGAAATTTTTTTCAGAAATATAGCTTAATAGTTTTTAAGGTGATTTTGATATTGATGATTTTGACTTTAGGTCAGTCTTTATTAAAATCTGAGGAAATTTTTAAAACTTATCGAGTCTTTTTTAAGGACAAAGGTCCTGAAAAATTTCAAACAGGTACAAAAATTTTTGAAGAGACACTTAATATCATCTCAAAAAAAGCTTTGGATAGAAGAAAAAAAGTTCTTAACATTGAAACACCAATCTTTTATGATGATGCTCCAGTTTATAATGAATACATTGATGCAGTTCTTAAAATAGCTCCAAAATTGAGAGCAGTTTTACGTTGGCACAACTATATTGTTATCGAAGCAACTGAAAGCAATATCAATAAAATCAAAAGTTTTCCTTTTGTTAAAAAAGTTCAGGAAACATCTTCAACATTATTTTCACAGTCGAAATACGAAAATAACCAACAACTAAAAAAAAATATTCTAAACCTAATTTCATTAGATGAATGTTCAAACTGCGGGGTCATAGAATATGGAAAATCCTTCCAGCAGCTTAATTTAATGAATGTCATTAAATTTCACGAGATGGGCATCAATGGTGATGGTGTAACCATTGGCTTTTTGGATAACGGGTTTCGCTGGAAAATTCACAATGGTGTTAAAAATTCCAAAGTATTAGCTGAATATGATTTTATCAATCGTGATTCCATCACAGCAAATCAAGAAGGGGATAGACCTGATCAAGATGGTCACGGCTCAATAGTATTCTCAATTGTTTCCTCATTCTACAATGGAAAGTTGATTGGAGTAGCCCCTTGTGCATCATTTTACTTGGGAAAAACCGAAGATATGAGCGGTGAAAGAAGAATTGAAGAAGATTTATATGCTGCGGGCATAGAATGGCTCGAGTCGCAGGGCGTTGATGTTATATCAACTTCTTTGGGTTATTTTAATTTTGATTCAACTGAAGTTGAGTATTCTTATTCAAATCTTGATGGAAGATCTACACTTCCAGCTAAAACAATAAACAAAGCTGTATATTATGGTGTAGTTTGTGTAACGGCTGCAGGAAATGCAGGTCCTAACCCAAAAACGATTATTACACCTGCGGATGCGGATAGCGTTATTGCTGTTGGTGCTACAATGCCAGATGGTAAAACACCTGCAAATTTTACATCCAGAGGTCCAAGATATGATGAAGTAATCAAACCTGACTTGTCTGCAATGGGGAATACAGTTTATACAATTAATCCAAATGAAACGGATAGCTTTATTAATGCAAATGGGACCTCAATGGCAACCCCTTTAATTTCTGGTTCAATTGGGCTTCTCTTATCTGTATTTCCTGAACTAAAACCTTATGAAATTAGAGAAATGCTTAAAAAAACGGCTTCTCAGTCAAATAATCCTGATCCTATTTTAGGGTGGGGTATACCAGATTTTTTTAAAGCTGCCCTTGAATATGGTATCATCATATCACCTATTTCAACCTATAAACTGCTAAATTTTCAGAAAATTGCAGTTTTTATTTTCTCAAAATATTCAATTACGAAATCTGAACTTTTAGTAAAATTCAAAGGTCAGCAAGATTTCAAATCTTTCAAGCTTTATAAATCATCAAATGAAAATCTTTATACAACCGATATACCTTTATCATTGTTTAATAATGAAGCAGCTGAAGTTTTTATTATTGCTGAAGATAATTACACTAAACGAACATATCCATACAATTCAAAGATGGGTGTTTTGATTTATCCTGAATCTGAGATAATTCAGTGTGGGGTAGATTTCACAAAATTGCCAAGATTTGACAATCCAAATATTTCAGCTTTTGTTTATCCCTCCATAATTATGCAAAATTCTGATTATGTCAAAATTAATATAATGCTTCAGGAGCCTTCTGATACTTACATAAAAGTGTATAATTTAACTGGTCAATTAGTTTATAATCAATATTATCCAATTCGTGATCCCGGTTTAGCTGTATATTTGTTGCCAGTCAATAACTTTGCTATAGGAAACTACTTTGCTGTTATAAAACAAAAATCCAAAACAGATATAGTAAAATTTGTTGTAATAGAATAGATTTTTTGAATTTTTCAATTTAAATTCTTTCTTAATTTATTCGTTTTATAAAATTCTTAGCATAATAAAAAAGGGGTTATATGTATTTTATTGGCACTCTCGAGATTGATCCATCACAATTGACTAAAATTAAACCTATTAAAAAACAGGGTTTTATTACTCAATTCCTCAATGCTGTCTCTTTTGGTCAGTTATCACCAAAACAGGAATTAGAAACCTTTAATGCAACATCTATTCTTCAACAAATTTATGATGGGTTTAATTCCATTGGGATAAACAATGTTATCCGATTATCTATGGATAATTATGATTTTTATTTAGATGAAACCGGTCAAGAAAATGACCTTGATAAAGCTGTATTTTCTTTTACTTCAAGAGTTGATCCAATTGAATCAGAATTATTTGAAACAATTTATCTTGTTCTTGAACATAGGGAAGATAATTTAAATTTTTTAATCGAAGTTGATGTAAAAAGAAAACACAAAGTTGGAGAATATCCTATATTTATAGATATTAATTGTGTTTTCGAAGAGTTTAATCTATCTCATTACAAAAGCGAAGAAGAATTATTCCAAAACCTTGTAACACGATTCTCTAATCAAGAATCTTTTGATGAATTTTTTGAGATAAACAAAATGAAGTTTAACAATTTTTTGGATAAAGTCGAAATTGCAGCCAAAAAATATATCCCCGTTGATAATGTTATCAAAAGATCGAAAAGAGTTCTTGTTAGACCCAATCAAAAAATTACTAAATTAAATCAGGTGAAACACTTAAAATCCTCCCAGCCTATACATTATGGATACCCCGGTTTTGATAAGTCTGCTTTCTATATCTACCTCTGGAGTGATTTAATGTTTAAAAATAATTTGTATTGCAGTAATTTTTTCATTACCGATGAATATGGTAATGAAATCTTTACCATTGGAGAAAATGGATTTTTTGCTAAACAAAGCAATGCATTAAACACTGATATTCAGATTCAGGATATGATAGAAGATAGCAAAAATTTTCCGCTTGATTATGATGACAATAATCCTGATGAATCGAATAAATCTAATTAATAAAGTAAGTTAAATTAATAATCATTTTCATCTATATTAGAAAGGTTTTATATGACTATCATCATTTTAGGTTTAATTGTCATCCTTATTGGAGCTTTTAGCGGTCGGAACTCACCCTTAGGCAGATTTAAGAGCCTCATCATCTTAGCTGGTGTTCTTGTAACTATCGTTGGAGCTTTAACAGCATCTTTAAGGCAAATCAATGCAGGGCACGTAGGAGTCCAAGTTCTGTTTGGTCAAGTCCAAGAAGGTATTTTATATGAAGGGCTAAATTTAGTTAATCCATTAGTTGATGTAAAAGAAATTAGCATACAGACTCAAAATTATACTATGTCCGGCACAGCGAACGAAGGTGAGCGTCAGGGTGATGATGCTATTAGAGTTCTTAGCAAAGATGGACTCGAAGTCATTATTGATTTAACAGTTCTCTATAGGGTTATAGCCACGGATGCTCCTCGTCTGTATAGAGAGGTAGGACTAAATTATCAGGATAAGATTATTAGACCAATCACCCGAACCGGTATAAGAGAAAGTGCTTCATATTTTGACGCAATCGCATTATTTGCAGAGAAGAGAGAAGATTTTGAATCCAGAATTAAAGAGAAAATTACCGAGGATTTCAGAAAACGTGGTCTGTTATTAGAGCAACTTTTAGTGCGTAATATAGCTCTTCCTGCTTCTGTCAAAGAGAGTATAGAAAGGAAGATTACTGCAATACAAGACGCTCAAAGGATGGAATTCGTTCTGCAAAAAGAACGTCAGGAGGCAGAGAGAAAACGAGTTGAAGCCCAAGGAACAGCTGATGCTCAAAGAATTGTCAATATGGGGCTTTCAGACAAAATTCTTCAGTTTGAAATGATTAAAGTCCAAAAAGAACTTGTAAATTCACCTAATTCCAAAATAATCATACTCGGCAATTCTAAAGGAGGAGTTCCCTTTATTATTGACAGTAAATAGAGAAAATCGAATAAATTGGAACATATCAAACCCAAAAAGTCCCTTGGACAAAATTTCTTGATTGACAAAAACATTGCAAAAAAAATTGTTGATTCATTGGAAATTTCGCCAGATGATTTTGTCGTCGAAATTGGTCCGGGGACTGGTTCTCTAACAGAATTTTTGGTTAAAAAATGCTTTAAACTAATACTTATTGAGATTGATGTTAGAGCCGTTGAGATTTTAAACAAAAAATTTGGGCATTTAAAAAATGTAACTATTTTACAAAATGATTTTTCAAAACTTAATCTAAATGATACTGTTGTCAATCATTTTTTTAAAAATTCAGAAGAATTAAATCTTAGCAATTTAAACTCGCAACAAAAAAAGAAAATAAAATTAATTGGCAATATACCTTATTATCTTACCAGTGATATTCTATTCAAAATCTTTGAAAACGCTGATATTATTGATGTATGTGTTTTAACAGTTCAAAAAGAAGTTGCTCTTAGAATTGTCTCCCCACCGGGAAATAAAATTTATGGCATACTTTCAATTGCTGCTAAACTATCAGGAGAACCCAAGTTACTTTTTGATGTCCCCCCGATGTGTTTTCATCCCCCTCCGAAAGTAATTTCTTCGGTAATTAAACTAAATCTTCAAAGAAAATTCACTAAATTTGAATTTGATGAAATAATGATCTTAGTAAAAAAAGCTTTTAATCAACGCAGAAAAATATTGAGAAATTCTCTAAAAGAGTATTTTTCTCTCATAAAAACTAATGAGAATTTCAGCGAAAAAAATAAAGATTTCATTGAAAATTATTTGAATAAAAGACCTGAAGAATTAAGTTACTTGGATTTTAAGGAATTATATGAGTATTTTAAGAGTATTAAGAGAGAAAATCAATAAAATAAAAATTGTTATTTCAGACCTAAAAATCAAAGAAAACATAATAATTATTGATTTTTATACAATAGTTCAACTTTCTATTTATACTACTCTTGCAATTATTTTCTTTAACCAAATTCCCAAGTCACTTAACTTAATTTTAACTAACATATTCATTATCTTTAGCATTTTAACTATTGTTGTCCTTTCAGGAAAGCTGAATGATAATAAATGGTTTATGGTTTTTCGTAGAATTTATGTCATTCCACTTGTTCTTTTTTTGTTTGACCAAGTTCAAAATTATATAAAAGTAATCAACCCCGCTGACTATGATGATATATTGATAAAATGGGATTATGCTTTATTTGGGGTTAATCCAACCGAATGGATCTATCAATTTGCAAACCCAATATTTACTGAAATTCTTCAAATAAGTTATGCATCTTATTTTATAATGCCTATAATTTTAGGTCTCGAATTGCATTTTAAAAATAATGATTCGTTCAACAAATTTGCTGGTTATCTCATTTTTTCATACTACATATCGTATATTCTGTATTTTATTATGCCTGCCATCGGACCAAGATTTGTTTTGCACGATTTTGGTTCAATTAATATTGAGTTACCCGGTTTGTTTTTAACTGAATATATCCGATTTATTATTAATTCAGGCGAAAATATACCTATTGATATTCTAAAAGGAATATCAGATCTTAATCCGGCATTTTTTGTAAACAGGGACTGTATGCCAAGCGGCCACACGCTTGTTACTACTATAAATATGATATGTGCATTTAAATTTAAATCAAAATTCAGGTGGATTTTCTTAATTTTTACAATTTTACTAATCATATCAACAGTTTATCTACGATATCACTACGTAGTTGATATAATTGCAGGACTATTGCTTGTCGTTCTAATATTTTTATTTGAACCATATATAAGACAAGCACTTAACAAATCTGGTTTCAAAAGTATTATCAAATAAAATCGTTAAATTTATTACCTTAAAATAATTATTGGTTTGTTAAATACTTTTTCTTCACTTTTCAAAATTAATTGATATAAACCATTCGGTAAATAACTCAAATCTAAATTAACTTCTTGTTTATCAATGCTAATTTTTTTAAACATAATATTTTTCCAAAGTAAATCATAAATTGAAAGACTTATATCATTGTTTACCTTCAAAATCTGATTTTGAAATTTAATTGACACATAATCACTTGCTGGGTTTGGAAATATTTCAATATCTGATTGAATTAAATTTTGATTAACCTCTATGGAATTTGGTGAATCTTTGTAAACAATCATTACAAATGTTGTATTAGCATCGGAACCAACATATAAATTTCCTCGACTATCTAACTCAAGACCAACTGGGCGAGCCCAATTAGCTCCTGAAATGGAGTCAGTCAGAAACCCCGTTAAAAAGTCAGCTACGTAATTGGCTGTGGTATCATAATCATTATCAAAGCCTAAAAAGACTACTTTGTAACCTGTAGCAGGTGATCTATTCCAAGAACCTCTGAAAACAACAAAAGCTCCATTTTGAAATTCTTTTTCAAAGGAACTATTTGAAAATTTCATTCCCATTGGTGCAGAATGAGCCTGAACCAAAGCTGCTGGCATTATCATTGAACGCACTAAGCTACTATCGTAAGGGGTTATGGGTAATAAGCTTTTATAGTCACTGTTAATATTATAATTTGAAAAATACATTTGATAAGAATGAGCTATAGGGTAACCATAAAATCCGCCATCCCTAACAATGTCTATCCATTCCGGTGGTATATCATTCCCTTGCCAATCACTACCATTATTATTAGCCCAAAGTTGGTTAGTAACTGGATGAAGTGTCATTCCAACCGCATTTCTAACTCCTTTGGCAAATATTCTTCGTCCTGTTCCATCAATATTATATTGTTCAATGACAGCACGCCTCGGCTCTTGATTTTCGACAACCTTTTCTTCCTTGCAGACATTACATTTTGAACCAATTGATAAATATATTTTTTTATTAATTTTATCAATTACAATTGTCCTTGTAATATGTCCACCCGGACCGCCCGGACCACCAACATCAGATATAAAAACTGTTCTTTTTTCGTAAATTCCATCTTTATTTTCATCAGAAAGTTTCAACACTCTGTCGGTCAAGGCTGTGTAAATATCTCCTTCGTAAAATTCAATGCTGTGTGCGTTAACATTTTCAGCAACAACTATCGCTGTATCAGCAATTTTATCTTTATTCAAATCAGGAAGAGCGATAATCTTTCCTGAATTCATATCAACCAAGTGAAGAATACTATCTGGGCTCCAAGAAAAAAATCTTGGCTTTTGTAGTCCACCAGTGTAAAAAATTTGTGCTTTATAGCCTTCAGGAAGATTAACGGTTAGGTTTTCTGATATTATGCCTTTGAATTTGTCAGGGACTAACACTTTAACTGGTTTTAATCCTAATTCTTTTTTAGGAGTCATCGGAATGGAACCTTGCTGAGCTTCCAAGATATTCAAGCTTAGAAAAGTTGTTAGAATTACATATATAATCGTTTTCATAATATTCTCATTTAGTTAATAAATATTTGAAAAACGACTAAAAATTTTATTAATTGTTACAAATATTCTAAGTTATTGATTTTTTTAAATTTGTGGTAGATATTAAAAAGTGAGAAGGAGTTCATTAAGCAATAAAATATCTCTCCACAACTGATGTGGATTTTTAATAATCATTATGAAATAGAAATTAAGGAACTATAAGGGTAAACTCCCCTCCAGCAATTCCTACATTAACATAACCTTCGGCAGGATTAAAAGTCCATTTGCCTGAAGACCCTTGAGACCAAGTTCCAACCTTTGTATTGCCCTTAACTTGAACATAAAATTGGATTTGAATATGATATTTTCCGGGTTTATTTTTGAAAATGTCTGGAAAAGGCAATTCTACACCGGGAGGATATGATTTTCTGGGAACTTTATAGAAATCAGAAACCTCCTTAGAATCATAAATCCAGAAGCTTAGCTGGTCATCATCATTTTCCATATCTTCAATTTTCGAACCTGCATAAGCTAATTGTTCTCCTATTTTATCTCCCTTCATCTCGTAAATCCACATTTCCCAACCTTAGCTATTGATATAAGGATTTGTAAAAATCCCTTTTTGGACAACCTCGTTTAATAGTCTGTTTTTGATATCAACAAACTTACAAGGAAAATAAGCTCTTCCTTCTAGGTGATCAAATTCACCCCAAGTAAAAGTCTTTGCTATTCCTTTGAATTTGTTCTCCTCCCCAAATGGAAGACTTGTATCAAATATCATTTCGCCAAATTGTTCATCTTTTCCAAGATATTTGCTCTTATTTTTTACATCACATTTTGATGACAAGTCAATAACTGAAGAGCAAAAGATGAAAAGGGCAAGAATTAGAAATATTTTTTGGAAAAAAAAACTCCTGATATAAATTTTTTTTGGCAAACCTTAGGCCGATTTATATTAAAAAATAAATCTAAGTAAGGTTTTTATGCAATAAGATTTATAAAAATTTTTTGAAATTCAAAAAAAATTCTTAATATTTTTCGGAATGATTTATTTTTTTTCAGGAATTGTCAAATTTTAATAGTTTCTCTTTTAATTCTTGAACTACTTGGCTATGAATTTGGCAAACCCTGCTTTCAGAAACATTTATCAAGTTTCCAATTTCCTTGAAAGTGAGATTTTCATAATAATACAAAGTCATAACAAGTTTTTTTCGTTCATTCAGTGTTTTGATAAAATTCGTTATGAAGTTGATTCTTTCCTCACTTTCCATTTTTTCGAGGATACTGACATTTTGATTATCAGGGACTTCTTGAATAATATCTCTTTCATCATCATCAGATATGTTTTGTGATGAAGCTTCGTTCAAAGTGTATGATGCTTTTGCTGCGGCAGCTGCAGAAAGGTAAGAATTATATTCTTCGGGTGTTACATTTAATTTTTGGCGGATCTCTTCAGCTGAGACCTCTCTTCCTGTTTGTTTTCTTAATTCATCGGTTGCTTGTAAGAACTCGTGAGCTTTTTTCCTTGCAGTTCTCGATAGCCAATCGAGCCTACGAAGCTCGTCCTGAATAATTCCTCTGATTCTCGGTATTGCATAGGACTCAAATTTGACTCCACGGTCTATTTCAAATCTTTCGATTGCTTCATGAAGCCCTAAAATTCCTATACTTAGAAAATCCTCATCATTGAGAATTGAATTATTTGGTAAATTCATAGTTTGGACAACATATTTAACAAGCCAGATATAATGTAATATCAACTTGTTTTTTAGTTCAATGGCACTTGTCTTCCTATAGCGATTCCAAACTAAGTAGATATCCTTATCTAAGTGTGTCATTTCTTCTTCCGTTGTATTTAAAAGTTCATAAAAAAAACTTTTTCTTTCATTTAAACTTATCATAAGCCCTGCAATGATTCATATCATTTTTTAAAGATTTCATAAGGGCTTCATGCCTAAATATTATCTTCCGTAACTAATTCTTGATTTTGGTAATCATAATTACCCCCATCATCATTTCCGCTCATAAAGTCATTATAACTAATTCCTTCTCTTGGGGGCAATTCATTTGCTTTTTTCTGATTTAATTCTCTAAATCTCTTTAGCTCTTCTTCTCTTCGTAATTCTGCCATACGTAATTCTTCTTGATATTTACTTTTTTGTAATTCCATTTTTTCTCGTTCCCAATTCATTTGTTCTTCCTTTAATCTCTTTTTTTCTTCTTCATCCTTAATTCTATAATGTGCAATAAAGTAAATGACGATTGAATATAATAACCCTAATCCCAAATAAATTGCTGTGAAATAAAGAAAAGAATTGAGTAATGCTTGTTTTAATTCGACTTCGTTACCAAAATAACTGTAAGAAAAATACAAAATTCCAATCAATGCACCTATCTGAAACAGGGAATTGAATGGATAATTTATAATTCTATTAAGCATTTTCTTGGATTCTTTAACCTGTTTTTTCAGGTTATTTTCAGTATCCTTAGAACGCTTTGAAGAAGTAGATTTATTTTTACTTCCTTTTTCTCTATTGTTTTCGTTATTTTCTTTTGCTGACACGAAATTCCTTTTCTATTTTTTTCCTAAGCTTACAAAATTTAATCAAACCCTATCATAAATATTTAAATTAAACCCTCGAAATACTATTTTAATCGGTAAAAAAAATCTAAACTTTAACTAATTTTTTATTCTTTTTCATAATTTTTTTTGCTATACCCGTTAAAGCTTTAGATGCATCAGAATTAGGAGCATTTTTGACAAATGGTTCTTGCATTAAAACAGAATTTCTTACAGCTCTATCATAGGGAATATAACCCAAGACCTCAATTTTTAATTTTAGAAATTTTTCAGTAGCGAGATTTAACTTGTTCGAAATATCGTTAGCATCATCGTTATCTATAACATTATTAACAAGCAGAGCAATTTTTCTTATATTAACATATTTTCTAAAAATTTTTATTAGTCCATAAGCATCAAGGAGTGATGTTGGTTCATCATTAATTAAAATCAATATTAAATCAGATATCCTGCAAAACTCAAAAAGCTCTTGGTAAGCACCTGAAAGAGTGTCAATAACAATATAGTCGAACTTATTTTCAGATTTTATTTTTGTAAGTAAATTTCTCAAATTTTCTGCTGAATAGTTATCCATCTCTCCTGTTGCTGGTCTTTCAGCTAATATATGAAGATTATCGCTTATTTTATAAACAGCATCATTATAATCTAATTGAGAATGAATAACATCGAATAATCTGAAGTTTGGCTCTATGCCACAAATAAGATGTTGATTAGGATAGTTCAGATTACCGTCAAATATTAAAACGTTGGCATCCATTTCGCTTAGTGAATAAGCTAAGTTTGTTGAAACAATACTTTTGCCAACACCTCCTTTGCCACTACATACAGTAATAACGAAGGAGTTATTTTCTGAACTTTTGTCTTTCTCCTTTACCTTAAGCATAATTACCAAAAATCAAATAAAAGCATATTGTTTTAAAAAATCAATATTTGCCGGTTCAATATCATCAGGCACTCTTGTTCCATTCGTAAAGTAAACAAGTGGAAGTTTTTCTTCATCCAATACTTCTATTATATTACCTAAAGCTGCAGCCTCATCGAGTTTTGTCAAAATAATCCCCTTTGGATTCAATATTGAATATTCTTTTAGAATTTGCCTGAAAGTTGCTTTGCCAACATTACAGGACTGAACCAAGAATCTATAGTGTTCATCTGCAATGTCTAAATACTTTTTAATTTCTTGAAGAAGTTCTTTATCTTGCTGACTACATCCTGTTGTATCAATAAAAATAAAATCTTTTGTCTTATTATCCTCTAATGCTATTGCTAAATCTTCAGGTGAATAAACGGCGTAATGAGGAATAGCAGCAATGGAAGAGTATGTTTGTAATTGCTCAATTGCTCCAACTTTATTAACATCAGTTGATAATATGACTGAATCCGCATTAAATATTATTTTAAATAAAATAGCGAGTTTTATTAACGTTGTAGTTTTTCCACCACCGGTTGTTCCAAAGAATGAGATTATTGTGCAATTCTCTGATTTATTAACAGGTGGTAATGTTTTTATATTTTTAAAAATTATTTCTTTGCTTTTTTCTTTTAAATAGTTAAAACTGTTATCATTATTTTCAGTTATGTTCTTTTCATCTATTAGTTCAGATAGTTCATCAATGGTTCTATAAGCAAATTCTTCACTAAATTCTGAATTTAATAATAGTCTGAGAATAGTCTTTAATTCTTCTTTTTCAGCGTTATTAAACTTGAACTTAACTCTGTGAGATAAATCACTTAATAGCTGTTTTATTTCAAAAATCTGATTTTTTAAACCATCTGAATAAACAATGGGGTCTGTCAGAGTGTTTTCAATGGATTTTGTATTAATATTGTTTGTATGTCCGTTATTTTTAATATCTAAGCCTGTTTCATTCACTTCTTTTGAAAATGAATCATCCACTGCTGCAATAATTTCTATTTTATTTTCATCATCGCTTGTTTCCGACTCAATGTTCCTTGTCGATAGTATGATAGCATCCTCACCAAGTTCTTTGGTGATAATCTGCATTCCTTCCTGAATTGATGAAACAAGAACTTTTTTGATTTTCATAGAAAACTTTAACTACATAATTATTTTCATCATAAAAATTATTTATCAAAAATCATTTAGTAAAAATTGTGCCACAGTAATGTTTTTCCATTAATTTCCTTGATATTGATAATTTGAGTTATTATCTGTTTAATTTTGAATTATTTATAGAAATTCACTTATTCAAATTATAGAAATTGATTATTTATTATTAGTTCTTAATTAAGTTGAATAATAATCATTACAACAATCTGGCTAATATTGACCTATAAATCTGTTAATTTTTCTTTAAAATTAATTCAGTTTGTTAGTAGTAATTTTGAGAAATTTTGTAGTTTTGAGATGTTTGATAAAGTATATTTGATTTAAAAGTGCAGATAGAATTTGACGATTTAGTGTTTGAGAATAAGCCAAGAGAACCAAAAGAATTTGCAGAAATTGCCTTAAAGATAAGAACTGACATAATTAAAAGTCTTTTTCTTGCCAAATCCGGTCATTCCGGCGGACCTCTTGGGATCACAGATGTAATGACTGTTCTTTACTTTGGTGGGTTTATGCGTTATAATCCAAAAGAACCAAATTGGAAGGGTCGCGATAGATTTGTTTTGAGTGCGGGACATCTTTGTCCGGTTTTATATTCAGTTTTAGCTCGAGCAGGTTATTTTCCAGTTGAAGAATTGAAAACTTTAAGAAAATATGGCTCAAGATTGCAAGGTCACCCGGGAATTGATATGAATTTGCCCGGTCTTGAAGCGAGCACCGGTTCCTTAGGACAGGGTATCTCAATTGCTGTTGGTATGGCTCTCAGCGATAAATATCTTGATAAAAATGACAGAAAAGTCTTTACTCTTACTGGCGACGGAGAAATTCAGGAAGGTTCTGTTTGGGAAGCAGCAATGTCAGCTGGTAATTTCAAGCTTGATAATCTTTGTGTTATTGTTGATAACAATGATTGCCAGATTGATGGTAGAGTTCATGAAGTAATGAGCGTTTATCCCATCGATAAAAAGTTTGAAGCTTTTAATTTTGAAGTAATCAATATTGATGGTCATAATTATACTGAAATTGTTGAAGCATTAAATAAGTTTAATCAGAATTTTCAAAATAATATTGGTAAACCAACTGCTATCATTGCTAAGACTTTTATGGGAAAAGGGGTATCATTTATGGAAGATAAATATGAGTGGCACGGTATTCCTCCTAATGAAGAACAAGCAATCAAAGCATTACAGGAATTGGTTTAATTTAATTTTAAATTTGATATGAAAAATTATATTATTCTGACTCTTTTTTTGGTTAACTTAATGTTGTTTAGTTCTTGTAATAACGACAATAAACAAGAACTAAATCAAAAACAAGTTGATATTGATAAAGTTCAAAAAGATGATAATAATACAAACACAAAAAACATAGCAACAAATTCAAATATAAAATTAATTGAACCAGAAAAATTAGCTGAGTTTTTGCCTAATTCCATTCCTAAAGCAGAAAAATATCCCTCAAATAGTGGTTTCCAGATATGGAATGATAAAAAATTTTCTTCAGCTTCATCTGAATATGTTTTTAAACCCGGTGGTATAGTTATTATCATTACCGATTACGGTTCTTATAATAATATACCTTATGAAGATCTACAACTAATAAAAAAATATAGTCAACAACAGGAAGGTAACATTCAAAAGTTAATTCTTCCTGATGGTGTAGGTTATCAAAGATGGGATGAGGTTACTGAATCTGGAATGTTAGAAGCTTTAATTTTCAATAGAATTATTGTGAAAATAGAAGGTATCAGATTAGAGGAAAAAAATCGCAATCTCTCAGATTTTTATTATTTTATAAATACAAAAAGTTTGCAAAAAGAGATAAATAAGTTATAAATATGTTTGGATACGAATTATTAGGTAAAAAACCAACGAGACACGGCTTTGGTAAAGGTTTAGTCGAACTTGGCGAAAAATATGATAACGTTGTTGTTCTTGGTGGCGATATCACCGGTTCAGTTATGACATCTTTTTTTAAAGAAAGATTTCCCGAAAGATTCTTTTCAATTGGTGTTGCTGAACAAAATGCAACAACAATTGCGGTTGGATTAGCATTATCGGGAAAAATTGCTTTTTTCTCGAGTTATAGTGCTTTTGCTGCTTTTAGAAATGCGGACCAATTAAGAATTTCTGTATGCTATAACAATGTCAACGTAAAAATTGGGGGTGGTCACTCTGGTATAACTGTTGGTCCAGATGGTGCGACACATCAATCGCTTGAAGAGTTGTCATTTTTAAGAACACTTCCAAATATGACTTTGATTGTTCCCTGCGATTATGAAGAAGCAAGAAAAGCTACTATCGCTATTGGTGAAATGTTTGGTCCTGCTTATATTCGCTTTGGAAGGTCTGCTGTTCCAATGTTTACTAAAGAAGATACACCATTCGAAATAGGAAAAGCACAAGTTCTTGTGGATGGCAACGAAGTAGCTATAATAGCAGCAGGTTTACTTGTTTGGGAAGCTTTAATTGCTGCTGAAGAATTGAGAAAACGAAAAGGTATAAAAGCAAGAGTTATTAACTCAGCAACAATCAAACCAATTGATATAAAAACAATAACTGATGCTGCAATTGAGTGCGGTTGTATAGTTACTGCTGAAGAACATCAGGTTCACGGTGGTCTGGGTGGAGCAGTTGCTGAAGTCGTTACGAAGAATTTTCCTGTTCCCATTGAGTTTGTTGGCGTCAAAGATAGTTTTGGCGGTAGCGGAGAGCCTGAAGAATTAATGGAAAAATTTGGTCTAACTTGGAAAGAAATTTACGCTTCTGCTCTTAAAGCTATTGAACGCAGAGACAAAGGTTTCATAGGTTATAGAAAGATTAGTCAAGTAGAATCTTATTTTGATAATTTATAATTTAAAATAGAATTAATTTGGAATTATTAGGAACATTTGGTCTTTTGATTTTAGGAGCTATATTCCTTTATCTCGGTGCCGAAGGATTGGTTAGAGGAACTGTCTCATTAGCACTAAGGGTAGGTTTTAAACCACTCATAGCTGGAGTTGTTTTCTTTACCTTGGGCGCTGCATCACCTGAATTATTTGTGTCTTTCAAGTCCGCAGCTAATTCTGATTTTGATTTTGCATTAGGCAACATAGTTGGCTCAGTCATTATGAACATTGGATTTATCCTTGGTATTAGCGCAATAATCAAACCATTAAGACTAAATGCTCATTTAATTAAATTTTACGTTTTTGTTTTGATTGTTGTTTCAATACTAATCATAGCTTTATTTTATGACAGGGAGCTTTCAAGAGTTGATGGAATTATTTTACTTCTTGTTTTTGCTTTATATACTTTTTTACTAATTAAATTCTCAAAAGATGAACAAAGAGAAGTGGTCAAAGAATACATAGCAAAATATTCTAATTTGAGAAAGAAAAATATTTTAAGTATCATTTTTCTTATTGGATCAATTGCACTATTATCAATCGGTTCAAACTTTTTTATTTATTCCATTAAAATTATTGGAAAAAGCTTTCTTATTCCCGATTATATAATGTCATTAACGGCTATAGCTCTGGTTTGTTCTCTCCCTGAATTAGTTATAGCAATTGTTTCAGCATTAAGAGATCAAGGTGATATTTCAATTGGCAATGTTTTCAGCACGAGTATATTCAACCTTCTTTTCGTTTTGGGCTTAATTTCTATCTTTTATCCCATTCAGATGATCGGTATCACAAAAATTGACCTCTACGTTCTGATGGGTATGCCAGTTTTATTCTTACCTCTTGCTCGAACCGGCTATTATGTTAATCGCTTCGAAGGTTTATTATTGCTCATAGCATATCTTGTTTATCTCTATTACTTATTTTTCTTAAGATAGATCATAACTCCTAAAATTTTTCTTAAGAAAAAATTTATTTAATGCTATTAATTCATTAACACTATTCATACTTTACAAGCGTTAAAAATCTTTTATTATAGAAAGTTATAATGAATCCTGATATAATATATTTTGCATCTTCGTTAGGAGCTTTGTTATCATTCCTGATAGCTATGTTTCAAGTTATGCTTGTGCTTGGTTTTCCTTATGCCGAAGCATCTTGGGGTGGCAAATATAAAGTCTTACCTAAAAAACTTAGAGTTGCAAGCGTTATAGCAACAATACTATTAATTTTTATCGGTTTTATTTATCTTCTTGCTTCTAAAATTTTGCCTGAAATAATACCCTTCCAGACCACGAAAATAATTATGTGGATTATTGTTGTTTTCTTGTTGTTGAACACAATTGGTAATTTAGCTTCTAAGAGTAAATATGAAAAGTTGTTTATGACACCAATCTCCTTCATTATGCTTATTTGTGGACTAATTTTATCTATTTTTGGTTAATATAAATCATTTCAAATTTTTTCCAAATTTATTAATCTTTTTTATTTATTTTAAGTCAAATATTTATTTGATTTTTTAGATATATTTATGAAAAGTTTAATTTTTACTATATTACTAATCTGGATAAATTTTATCTTGGCAATACATTCTCAAACTCCATATTATCCTCCTATTGACACCGATTTTTGGGAGAGTATTACCCCAACCGAACTCGGCTGGAATGAAAATAAAATAAATGACTTTTATGAATATCTAAATGAAAAAAACTCTAAAGCATTTATTTTGCTTAAAGATGGAAGAATTGTTCTTGAAAAATATTTTGATACATTTACTAAAGACAGTTTATGGTATTGGGCTTCTGCAGGAAAAACACTTACTGCTACCTTGGTTGGAATAGCTCAGGAAGAAGGATTGATAGACATAAATGAAAAAACTTCTAAATATCTCGGTGAGGGTTGGACTTCGTTACCAAAAGAAAAAGAAGATTTAATTAAAGTGCTACATCAACTCACTATGACAACAGGCTTGGATTACAATGTTGAGGATTTGGATTGCACAAATCCTGAGTGCCTTAAATATAAAGCAGATGCAGGAACACAATGGTATTACCATAATGCTCCTTATACTTTACTGGAGAAAGTTGTAGAAAAAGCAACAGGACAGAATTATAATATTTATACATCACAAAAAATTCGTAATCAGATTGGGATGAACGGTGCTTGGATTAAATTAGGATTTAACAACGTTTATTTTAGCAATGCCAGATCTATGGCAAGGTTTGGAATTCTTATTTCAAGTAATGGATTTTGGGAAAATAAGAATATCATAAAGGATAAGACATATCTTAATCAAATGATTAATACATCTCAGAATTTAAACAAATCCTATGGTTATTTATGGTGGTTAAATGGAAAAGAAAGCTGTATGATACCCGGTAGCACGAGGGTTTTCAATACGATGCTTATACCTGACGCTCCGTTTGATACTTATGCAGCGCTTGGTAAGGATGGCCAATGCCTTAACATTTCACCCAGTAAGGGACTTATTTGGGTTCGTATGGGTGAAAGACCTGACAATCAGTTTTTCATTTCTACCAATTTCAGTAATGAGATTTGGAGATATCTAAACCAAATAATGCAAACCACAGATTTAGCAGAGGAGAAAAATGCAAATAGTTTAGTTGTTTTTCCCAATCCAGCATCTGATTACATTGAAATAAGTAATAATGTAGAGACAGGCCTTAGACCTGTCTCTACTACTCAAGAAATCAAAATTTTCAACATATTGGGAGAATGTGTGATTACAGTAGAGACACAGCATACTGTGTCTTTACAAAGGATTGATATTTCGAGTTTACCCGTTGGTTTATATTACATTTCTTTTGATGATAGGGTATTTTCTTTTTTAAAAGTGTGTAAATAAAAAATTTTATTATACAACAAACTTACCATAAAATTTTTACTTTAAAGAATTTATCAATTTATCCAAGTCTTAAATTGAAACTTATTTAATTATATTGAACAAGGTTTGAATAAAAGTCTTTTTCTTGGAAATATTGATAAAAATAGCTACCAAATTGCCAATCTCTATATTCTCAAAATTTTTTATTAAATAATATCTAAATAAGCTCTTTTTTTAGTAAAAAAATTTTTTTTTATCAAAAAATTTATTACTTTTGGGTAAGTAAAACTTTTTCAAAGGAGCCGAGATGAAAACTTTGAATGCCATTTTGTCTATCTGCCTTCTTTTTGTTTGCCCTGCTCTTTTCTCTCAACATCAAAAACCGATAATAATCAACCATAAGTCAGTTGATTTGAGCAAAATACTAAATAATAATTACATCAGTAAAGCCAAATATAATTTAAACATTGGTTATGGACATACTTCTCACGGGAGCCAACTTATCACCGGTATGAATGCTTTGATGTCTTACTTTGAAGATGGTCGGTTTAATTGGAGTAGTGAGGGTGGTCCGGGTTATTTAAAAATAGAAGAAGATGGAACTCTGTATGGGGATTGTGGAGAACCCGGTTGGGATGATTTAACCCGGGATTACTTACAGAATAATCCTAAATGTAATGTTATTATCTGGTCTTGGTGTGGACAGGTTAATGATGTTGATTTAAATTCACATTATCTTTCAAAAATGAATCAATTGGAAAAGGACTATCCAAAAGTAAAATTTGTTTATATGACTGGCCATCTTGAAGGAGAAGGACCAAATGGCTCGCTTGAAAGAGCTAATAACCACATAAGACAGTTTTGCATTAATAACAATAAGATTCTATATGATTTTGCTGATATTGAGAAATACGACCCTGATGGGACTGTTAATTATGATGAATTTTTTGCAGACGATGGATGCAATTATCAGAAACCCGGTGGAGAATATGGAAATTGGGCGATTGAATGGTTGCAATCTCATCCTGACCATATTTTAGCTAAGATATGTGAATTAGTTTCAGAATGTGCTCATTCGGAGAGCTTGAACTGTGTTATGAAAGGAATAGCTAGTTGGCATTTATGGGCTAAATTAGTAGGTTGGGAAGATAATGAAACTTTTGTCGAATCAGATAATAAAGAAAATCAGCTTTTTATGTATCCAAATCCTGCT
Source organism: Candidatus Kapaibacterium sp. (assembly GCA_026418625.1). Taxonomy (GTDB): domain Bacteria; phylum Bacteroidota; class Ignavibacteria; order Kapaibacteriales; family UBA2268; genus CALHRB01. Next base: position 160,747 of record JAOABA010000049.1, on the reverse strand, counting down.
TCGGAATTCATTGAAATATCCAAAAATCACTTTTTAAATTACAACGATGATTCCCGTCAAATTAAAATACACAACATTTTAGGGCAATGTTTAATTGTTCATGAAGTTCCTATTTCAAGATGCGAACAACCGATAAAAATAGACATCTCTACTTTAACGAGTGGGGTTTATTATTTAACAATCGATAATATTGGTCAGTTATTTGTAAAAAAATAACATTCAGTTGAAAAAAGCTCTATTTCTGTTAAGTTTTTAGGGCGAAATAAAAAGCTTAATTTTATCAAAATTTGAAAATAGAAGTATTCGAATGGTGAACCCTATATAATGAGTTTTAGAAATAATAAAACTTTGTTATTAGATTAGTATATAGAAATTAAAACTACAAAATGCCACGAAATTTAAGATTTATTAATTTTATTAGAAGGAAGAAAGAATTCTAATATCCTTAAAGTTCTTTAAAATATAATATCAAAATATTAATTAAGAGTATAAATTTTTAAAACAACTTTAATGAAGAGAAAAAAATGAAAACAAAATTATTCAGTTTGTTAAAATTAGTTTTATTGCTAATACTAACCAATTCATTACCATTTATTTCTCAAGGCAAAATTTTGATAGATTTTGGATCAACAGCAAGTCAAAATTCGTTCGAGCTTGATGGATGGAACCAAGTGTTATTAAGTTCTAATCAGAATTATACAAATTTGGGTAATGGTGGTGTGTATGTAACATCAAATTTTGGAGATTTAACTGATTTTCGAGGGATTAAGGGTAAAAATAGAAATTTTTCCAAAGGTGAACGTGTTGTTGTTACTTGGTATAATAATTTTAATGAACCAATATCATTTTCTTCACGAATCAGTTTTGACGATCCAGATATTCCAGATGGCGGTCCAGTCAGTGGTTCTTGGTTTACTATGAGAAATTTCGGAGACTACAGTCTTACACATTGCATAATTGAACCATTTAGTAACGCAAAAACAGTTTTTAATATTGAAAACAAAGGTGTCCATAAAACAGATAAAATATATAACATTATCAATATTAATTTAGCAATAGAATGGGGTAATAATGAGATGAAACAATATCTCATTTGTGATCGTATTGAAATATTATTTGATGCTGACACACTTGCTCCTGAAATACCCAAAAATCTAAAGTCTGAGGTAAAATCACATAGTAGAATTAAATTAAATTGGGAACCAACCAAAGACAATACGGTTGTTGCAGGTTATTTTATATATAATGGCGATTTGATTGAAGGCTATTCAAAGGATACTAATTATACTGTTGCTTTACTCGAGGCTGGAAAGTCATACACTTTTTCAGTAACTGCGGTTGATCCTTTTGGTAATGAAAGCTCGAAATCAAACTTTGTTACTACTAAAACAGATAATTTTACGGGAAAAAATAATTTAATAAATCCAAATAATTTAAAATATTTGGGAGCAATAAAAATGCCTGAATCAATCAATTATGGAGGAGAGGGAATTGCTTATAACCCAAATGGGGATGGTGGACAAAACGGTATAGGAGCGGTGGATGGCTTTCCGGGTTCTGTTTTTATCTCAAATATTAATACACCAGAAGACAACTTTGTTGCTGAATTTTCTTTACCATCTTTTAAGTTATCTTCTAATCTGTCTGATTTAAACGAACCTTATATAATTCAAAATTTTACAAATATTAGACCATCAAATGTTAATAATTGGAGTTATGTAGATAACTGGATTATGGGTTTGACTTGTATTCCAATAGATGGGACAGATGATTTTGCTTTATACAGTAGTTGGGGTTACTATTACCAAGTTGGTGGAGAAAAAACTGCATCATTGTCATTTTGTTTTGCAAAAAATTTATCATCTAGTCAAAAATATGGAGCTTGGTATATTGGTAAAGCTGATTCTCCTCCAATAGATGCTGCATTAAATGATTATTTATTCAAGGTTCCTGAAGATTGGGCTAAAATTAACACTAATAATAGAACAATTATAACCGGAAGAAGTCGTGAGGGGGGATTAAGTGGTTTAGGACCAACCCTATATGCTGTGGCACCAGTTAATCACTATAACCCACCTACTCCAAATTCTGAATTATCAGAACTGGCACTTCTACAATACGGAAGCGTTGAAAATTCTGATGGATATAAATTCCCAAATTCTTTTATATGTTATAATCACAAAGATTGGTTTAGGGCTGGTTTTTGGCTTCAAGTTGGCTCACAAAAAGCTATTGCTCTTTATGGTAATAAAGGATTAGGTAAAAATTGGTATGGTTATACTGGTGAAAATATGCATCATGACTGGGTTTTATATGATATACCTTATCCGGATTTTTCCGAAACTGACCCCAACGGTAAAGGGTGGAGAGCAAATAATGTCATACCAATGATAGTATTTTATGATGTTGATGAGCTTGCTGAAGTGGCAAAAGGTAATATTAAACCATACGAACCACAACCTTATGCTGCTTTAAGACTTGAAAATATTGGTTTTTTTGGCAAAGACCGTATCTTACGTGATGCTACTTATGACCCAATAAATAATATACTTTACGGAACTGAATTTATCGAGGAGCTTGAAGGAGTAATAGTTTTACACGCATGGAAAATTTATGATTCAGTAAACGATATTGATTTTACTCACATTAATTACAGTAATCCAACAATCTTTCCTAATCCAGCATCTGATTATTTAGAAATAAGTAATAATGTTGAGGCAGATCTGGGAGCTTTCTCTACAAATGAAATTAAAATTTACAACATATTCGGAGAATGCGTGATGACTGTCTTTAGAGGGGATCAAGCAAATATTATAAGGATTGATATTTCCGCTTTACCTGCAGGATTATATTTTATTAAATTCGGGAAATTTATAGGAAAATTTATAATTGTTTAGTTTGATTTTATTAATTTGATAATATAAAACAGTTTTTTTGTTATTTAAGGTGTCTATCTTATGAAAACTTTAATTTTATTTGGAATTCTAATTTCCTTTTCATTATTCGCTCAACTTGATTTGAGCATTAATAAAAATATGGGTGAAAGCGAAGAATTGAAAATTAAAAATAACAGCCAAATCATTTTTGAAGGCACAAGTTCAGATGATGTGATGTATGTGAAAAAGAAAGATGGGACTATCGATGAATTTAAGCTATCTGAAGTGAGTCGTATAATTTTTGAAGGAATAACAAGTGTTGATAATTATAATTCTAATACTTTAAAATTTAATAATTACCCAAACCCATTTGAGCATAAGACAACAATTACATTTACCCTTGAAAATACCAATAAAGTTGATTTAACAATATATGATTTGAATGGAAATATTGTTAAAACATTGCTATCTGGAATTATTGACAAGGGTGAACACAAAATTGATTGGGATGGTTCTAATTCTAAAGGTTTTTTTGTTGGTTCTGGCAATTATTTTTATCAGCTAAAAGTTGATAATGAAATTTTAACAAAAAAGCTAATAATTATAAAATAATAATAAATATTTGGCTATAAAGCCGAGGCTCCTTTGAAATATTTGATCCACGAGTTGAAGCCCGTGGCAATTAATTAAGCACTACTGAATAGCCACAATCTTTAGATCGTGGATTAATATTAAATAAAGAAATCAATGGCTTTAGCCAAATGATGTTAATGTTATTAATATAATTTATTCAGAAATATTTATTTTTTTCTTAACTCTGCATAATTTGTATTTTTTTTTCAATCATTTTATTTTAATATGAAAGAAAAGTTTATTCTATTGATCATCCTGATATCTTCTCTCTTTTATTTCGAATTAATTGCTAATGATAAGAATTTCTCAATTAATCTAAACGACAAACCTTATTCCAGATACTGGTGGTTTGCTTCATTAATCAATAAAGACGATATTCGATATAATCTTGATTGGCTAAAATCTAATGGATTTGGCGGCGTTGAAATAGCTTGGGTTTATCCTTTGAATAGATTTAATCCTTCTGATACAAGCTATACACCACGACAGGAATGGCTTTCTCCAGAATGGGGTAAAATCGTAGAATTTGCAATTAAATATGCTGATTCGATAGGAATGGGTTGCGATTTAACTTTTGGAACTTTGTGGCCCTTTGGTGATACATATGTAAAATTTGATGAAGCAACCCAAAAGTTTGGTGATAGTAAATGGCGTCAGGAAATTAAATTATCTTGGCAACATCCCAAGGTTGGATATGTTGTTGACCATTTAAATCCAAAAAATTATCAAAAGTATTTTGACCGCTTGTTAAAAGCTTTCCCGCGACCTAAAACAAAATTTTCTACAGCTTATTTTATTGATAGTTGGGAGGTTGAAACAGAAAAATTATGGTGTGATGGATTTGATAAAGATTTCAAAAAACGTTTTGGATATGACATTACTCCATATATGGATTCAATATATAAACCCGAAAATTCTATGTTCTTGTATGATTATATGAGTTTGATTTCCGACAAAGTATTGAAGTTTTATGAAAATTTTGACAAAACATTAAATTCTGCTGGGATTCTCTCACGAGGGCAGGTATCTGGAGCTCCTTGTGATTTAATTTCAGGATATGCTAAGTTAGATATTCCTGAAGGTGAATCAATGCTTTTTGAGCCGGAGTTCTGTGCTATTCCAGCTTCTGCAGCATTACTATCAAGCAAACAAATTGTTAGTTCCGAAACCTTCACTTGTATCTATGGCTGGCCCCGAGATTATATTCGAGAGGAACAGACAGCGGATTTGAAATTAGTTGCAGATGCATTATTTGCTAATGGTGTTAATCATATTATTTGGCACGGCAAAGCTCATAATCACAAAAATTCTGATTCAGTCAATTTCTATGCAACCACTCACATTGGTGATAAAAGTCTTTTAAAAGATGAAATTATTGGTTTCAACCAATATTTGCAAAAAGTATCCTCTTTGATGAAAAAAGGTGTTACTTTCTCTGAAGTAGCAGTATATCTGCCAACTGAAGATGCTTGGGTGAAGGGTGTGATGCCTAAAGAAAAACAGTTCAAATGGGCTTGGGGATATTACGAAATGAGGTATGTTTATTTCCCTGAAGAACTTAGCTCATTTTCACCCGCTTGGATAAATTATGAATTTTTACAAAAAGGTAAAGTTAAAAATGGCAATTTGATTGTCGGTGATGCTGAATTTCACACTATTTATATTGATGCTGAATATTTAGATTATAAAGTGGTAAAAAGGTTAAATGAATTAGCCAAGGAAAAAGTTCATATTGTCCTAAAAAGAAAGCCCAAAGAACCCGGATATAAAAAACATAAAGATTATGACAAACTAATTTCCGAAATGTTTAAATATAAAAATGTAAGTAGCTATTGGCATCCTCAATCAAAAGGAGCCTTCTCATTAGTTAATTCTGATGAAAAAATGCCACCACATTGGATAAGAAAAGATTTGGATACATTTTATATTTTAATAGCAAATCCGAAATCAAAAAATTTGAAATTCCCATTGGAATACGGACAATCCCTGCAATCTGACACTATGCGATTATCTTTTGAATTTAATAAATATCCAATTAATCATAAATTTAATTTAGTATTTCCACCGAATCAATCAAAATTAATAAAAATAACCAAAGACAACTTTGAAGAAATTGAAATAACATTTGTTCCAAAGACACCAATAGTAAAAAAACGACCTGAAAATTACGAGGCTCCTTGGCTTGTGAAGTAAAATCAGCTCGAATTATTCAATTCTAATTAAAATTTGAACTATTTTTTTTGAGCTAAAAGTCAATGAGCTTTTTTCTAAGATAGCTCATACCCCAAAAAGTTCGCTTTAGAAAATGATTGTGAATAACTTATTTTTAACTTTTTGTCAAATTTTTATAATATCCAAAAATAATCTTTTTCCTTTTCCAGTGAATCTAACCATTTTATTATGGTTTAATTTTTGCTAATTTTGATTTTCGTATTTATGTTAAAAAGTGGTATTGATTGAAATTTATAATAAAAATATTACTTTGTTGTGCTCTTTTTTATAGTTGTCAGGAGGACATACCATTACAACCATCTAAACCTGAAATTAAGGAAATTCAACCCACTCAATCAGGTGTGTGGACTGTTATAACAATATATGGCAAGAATTTAGGTTTACCTCAAGATAGCTCTTTTGTAATTTTAGATTCTAATATTAAAATTTTATCCAAAGAATGCCTAAAATGGAATAATACATACATTAGATTGAAGCTTCCCAAGTTAAGATTTAATGGAAATATCAAGGTTGTTAATAATAAGGATACTAGTAATACCCTAAAAATCAATTTTAATTATTTGCCGGAAATTCATATGATTCTTGTAAATGCTGGTATAGCTGACATAGGTTCAAATAATGGATGGTATGATGAAAAACCTGCTCATAGAGTTAATATTCCAAATAATCTCTATGTTTCTAAATACGAAGTCAGCCAGTATTTATATTCATTTGTTTGCGACACAAATCCTTCGTCAGAAATCGCTGAAAAACTTCCCGTTAATAATATTCAGTGGCTTGATGCAATTATTTTCTGTAATAATTTATCAAAGCTCTTTGATTATGATACCTGTTACGTATTTGATAAAGGTAATATAATTTGGGATACTAATGCAAACGGTTTTCGGTTGCCTACTGAAGCCGAGTGGGAATTTTTCTGCAAAGCTGGATATGAGGGAGATTATAATGCGGATGAAAGCATAGAAAATTTGGCTTGGTTTAACAAGAATTCTGGTTACAAAATTCAACCAATAGGTAAAAAGAAGCCGAATAGAGCCGGTATTTATGATTTGCACGGAAATGTTTCAGAATGGTGCTGGGATTGGTATGACGAAAACTATTACAAACAATCTGAAACCATAAATCCTAAAGGACCAAAAAGTGGTTTAAAAAGGGTTCACAGAGGCGGTTCATTTTTGGATGGTTTTGCAAAGCTACGTTCTTCGGCTCGTCACTACGATGATGGGAATTATAAAAATCTGGGGATTAGATTTGTTCGTAATGCCAAAGATTAAATGATTCTCAAAAATATTATCATCAATTAATATTCTATTTTAATTTTTAATTATGAAAATTAATCTTTTATTTTGTTTGTTCATTTTTACGATTCTTATATCCTGCCAAAGAGAAGATCCTTTGGAGGGGACCGACATTAATGGATTTGGTGGACCACAAAAGGATTTCTCATTTGAAGATTACGGTAGTTTTTACAGTTATAATGCCTATGTAGATAAGTTAATAGCTGAAGATACCTCCGGAGCTCTAATTCCACCTTTGGCACTTACAGGTTCAAGAATAGCCATTTTTACAGAAAATGGCACTTTACACAAAGTTTTTGAAAAGCAAGTAGAATGGTCATCGAAATTGGAAGATGAAAACTTTCCAGTCTCATCAATTGTTACAGATAAAAATGGAAATTTTTATTTTATCTCTGTTTCTGGTGAATTAGTTTCATTAGATAATAAAGGAAAAATAAAATGGAAAAATAATGTTTCTGACTCATTGAAAAAAAACATAATATTTTCTGAATTAATGATATATGATAATTTTTTATTTTTTGCGGATAATTATGGAAACCTATATGCATATTCAATTGATGGTAAGTTATTATGGAATAAAGTATTTCCTTTAACAATAAATAGGACATTATCTATTTCCGAAACAGGGAAAATAATTATTACATTAACAAACGACGAATTTGGAGGAAATGATAAAATTGTTTCTTTAGATAAAAATGGAGAAATTATTTTTGAGAAAGAGCTTAAAGGAGTAAGATTATTCAGATCACCTTCTATTTTTAATAATCAAATGATCTTAACTGGGGTAGAACAAATTAATGCCGATAAGAACAATCTAATTATTTGTATTGATACCTTAGGGAAAGAAATCTGGAGAAAAAAAATAGATTTATTTCCAAGATATTCTTCAATAGGTAAGGATGGGCTAATTTTTATTGTTGGATTTAATTCTGGTATTGGCGAGCCTTTAAGTGTTATTTATTGTTTTGATGAACAAGGAAAAGAAAAATGGAAATTATATTATGATGTGACAATTAAAACCCCTATTATGATTAGTCAAAATAAATTAGCATTCTTGGGTATAAAAGATAATTTAACTGCAGTATTTTTTCTTAAAAAAGATGGTGTAATTATTAATCATATCAGTTTGAATGACGCCCCTTTGGTAAATATAACTCCAACTGTTAGGTCTGATGGAGTAATTTGTTTTGCTGCAATGAATAAGTTACAAATTGTAAGGATTGATGATACTTTTCTGAACAAATTATTACCTTGGTAATTTATGATTTCAATTAATAATCTTACGATTGAATTTTCAGGAAGATTCATTTTTAATGATGTTTCATTCAATATTAATAAAAATGACAGAATTGGATTAATTGGACGAAACGGTTCAGGAAAAACAACTCTTTTGAAGATTATTTATGGCATTGAAAAACCTCAATTTGGTATTATTTCAAAACCAAATGATTTAATAATAGGTTACTTGCCTCAAGAGGGCATTACTCTATCTAATCAATTTTTATTCGAGGAAGTAAAATCTTCACTTACTGAATTAATTAATATTGAGAAACAAGTTAGAAATATTACAAAAGAATTAGAAAAAAGAAATGATTATGAATCAGAGGAATTTTTCAATTTAACGCAGAAATTGAGCGAAATCACTCATAGGTATGATGTTCTTGGTGGTTATAATATTGAAGGGGAAATTGAAAAGGTATTAAAAGGGTTAGGTTTTATCCGTGACGAATTTTGGCGTCCATCGAATGAATTTAGTGGTGGTTGGCAAATGAGAATAGAGCTTGCTAAAATCTTATTAAAAAGACCTGATTGTATTCTTTTGGATGAGCCTACCAATCATTTGGACATCGAATCAATTCAATGGTTGGAGCAATATTTAAGAAATTACGATGGGGCAGTAGTGATCGTATCGCACGATAAGACTTTCTTGGATAATATTACTATGAGAACGATTGAAATATCTATGGGTAGAATTTATGATATGAATTTAAATTATTCAGAGTTTATCAAAGCAAGGGAAGAGCAAAAACTACAAATTTTGAACCAATATAAAGCTCAACAAAAAGAAATTGAACAGATTGAGCGATTTATTGAAAGGTTTCGCTACAAAGCTACTCTTGCTTCTCGTGTTCAATCAAGAATAAAACAACTTGAAAAGAAAGAACTGATTGAAATTGAAGAAGAGGATTCATCTGAAATTGTTGTAAAATTTCCTGAAGTCCCACGTTCTGGCGCTTTAGTAGTTTCAGTAAATAACCTAACAAAAAGTTACGGTGAAAAATTGATTTTGAGTAACATCAACTTTGAGCTAAATAGGGGAGACAGGGTTGCATTTGTTGGAAAAAATGGTGAGGGAAAAACAACCTTTACTAAGATTTTAGCTGGATTTGAAGGATATGAGGGAAAAATTGAATATGGAATGAACGTCAGAATTGGGTATTATTCTCAAAATCAAGCTGATTTGCTGGATTCTGATGATACTGTTTTCGATGTTATTGATAAAGTTGCAACTGGAGATATGAGAACCAAAATCAGATCTTTATTAGGTGCTTTTTTGTTCAGCGGCGATACAATATATAAAAAAGTTAAAGTCCTATCTGGTGGTGAAAAATCAAGGCTGGCTCTGGCTCGGCTATTGCTTGAACCTGTTAATTTTTTGCTATTAGATGAACCAACAAATCATTTGGATATGGTAGCAAAAAGAGTCTTAAAAAATGCACTAATGGATTTTGGTGGCACTTTAATCGTTGTTTCTCACGACAGGGATTTTCTTTCGGGACTAACATCAAAAACATATTTATTCAAAGATAAAACCATAAAAGAGTATCTTGGTGACATTTCTTATTTCATTAATAGCTATAGTATTGATAATCTGGCACAGTTAAATAAGTCAGAAGAATCCCTTGAATCCTATAAGTCAGAGGAAAAAGTATTTGCCGGAAAAGATAAAATAGCAAGGGAAGAGCAGAAAAGATTGCAACGTGAGATATCTTCAGCAAACAAAAGAATTTCAAAAATAGAGGACGAAATAAACAGACTAGAGACAGAGATAAGCAATTTAGAAGAGGATTTTTCAAAACCTGCGATAATAAATGACTTCGAATTAATGAACTCAAAAGTTACAACTTATAATCAATTAAAAAATCAACTCGAAGAAAAATTCAACGAATGGGAAGCCCTACATAATGAATTGGAGCGTTTAAAGACCACAATAGACTCCTAAAAGCACTAAATAAAAAAATAAAAATTTACCAAAATTAAAAAAATTCGTAATTTTGCAACGCTCCCTTAGCTCAGCTGGCCAGAGCAATTGACTCTTAATCAATGGGTCGAGGGTTCGAGTCCCTCAGGGAGCACAAAATTAATTTCGTATATATATTATTTAATGGGTGAAAGTAATTTTAGCTACTTATTCAATTTTCTTATTTGTTTTTCTTCTTGATAGTGAATTTACCAAAAGTATAAATATTTTTAAGAGAGTCAACCCATTTAGTTTCTTTCCATTTATCTATATAGTGGGCTGTGCCGATATCTTCATTGTTATAGGTATATCTATATCTTTCATCGGGAAACCAAGAATTATCTCTCCAAATATTATAAACAAGCGTAGTTAAGTTCAGTCTATCATCGTAATCATAATAACAAATCCAACCATTAACCCAATCTTTGCTATTCCATTTCTGCCAAAGCCTTGTTAATTGAACGTTACTTGTATCATATTTGTTTAAAAACCTTTCAAACTTAACCCAGTTTGAATCTTTCCATTGATAAATTTCTTCAGAGGTTTCAAGACCCAACTCATTGTATTGATATTTACTCATATTTGTGTATTGGAGAGCATTGTCGATTAATTTTTTGACTGTTTTCTCTAAAGGGTTGAGTTCTATATTTAATATTGTAGTAGTTAACTCAATCAGTTTCCAATCAAAATTTTCGTAAATGTATTTGATTTCTTCTTTTCTTTTATTAATTGTGTCTAACTTAATACTCAGTTTTTCTAATGGCATTAATTTCCCTGTTCTTAAATCATAACTGATGTATCCAGTTTCAGAATTTTTATTAAAATTTTCAATTTTTAAAGAGTCTGTCCATTGATTATTCTTCCAAGTTTTGTAAAGCTCTCCAATAATTGTTTTGGTTTCGTCATACAAATAGATAACTTTATAATCATTAACCCAATTCCCATTAGAAAATTTAAGAACAGTCATTGAGCTTCTATCACCATCTTCATCATAATCATATCTTGTGTCAATATTTTCTTTCCAATCTCCATCAATCATTAAATATTCTGTTTCAGCTAATATTTTGTAAACATCTTCCTTAGTTTCATAAACCAACATCTTGATAAAAAAATATGTGACTGTAAACAATGCAAAAAGCACAATAATAATTTGATATAATTTTATTTTCATATTATTTGAATCTCTCAGGAACTAAATAAATGTCAAAATCATAATTTCCAATCTTAGTGAAATTAATATAATTTTTGAAACCAAAGATATATCCTTTTTTTCGTGCTATTATAGCTGATGTCGAACTATCTTTAGGTGGATTTATTTTTATTATATATTTGCCATTAATGTCGCTTTTGGTTTTAAAGACAGTAATATTATCAGCTAATGAGTCAGCTTTTGAAAAATCAGTTGAGTGTAAAATTATTATTTCTGCCTCAGGTACCGGTATTAGAGTATCAGGTAAATTTAATTCACCGGGCTTTACAATATCGGAGCGTATCCAAGGTGAAGCATTATTCCATTCCTTAACAACACCACTTACAATTATACCAGAACTACAGGATTGCAAGATAAAAGAAAATAAAATAAATATTTTTAAGAAAACATCTGAATAAATCAATACTTTTTGCCAATATTTTTTTCGAGTATATATTGACATATTTGCAATGCTCCTTCTTTTGAATAATTGAACTTCTTGGTCATATTATCAATCATAAAGTTAATATCTTTCTTAATCTTATTATCATATGCATTAAATGATTCTGTTCCATAATCATACAAAGCTCTTCGAAAAGTATCGTTCGAAAGATAGGGGACAAGGGCAAATTCTTTAAGATTTCTAGTAAACTTTTCAAAAAGATTTTGATATAAATCTGTTTCTTTTATGTCCTTTCCTTGTAATCTTATTTCCTGAGCAAGAGTAGTTGAAATATATTCATTACGGATACTATTTCTGAAATTTATTCTTGAGAAATCAGTTGCATTGTCGCCAAGAATCATTGTTTCAAAAGATTTGAATAGCTCTTCGTCAATATCTATCATTTCGTTCGTATATATATTTTTTTTGGTTTCACCAATTTCAAAGTTAACAGCAAAGATATAATTTAATATATCTTTTGAAATTTGTTCTTCATTATAATAGTAAAGAGATTCTTTCATTTCCTGAACAACTTGGTAATCGTATTGATTTTCAAGCGAGTCAATAAATCCATCAGGAATATTTTTTGATAAATCTTTTTGATTATAAAAAAAGCTTTTAACATTACTCATAGTTATCAATTTATGATTTGCAGAATATTGATTGAAGAATTTATTAAAAATATTAAGAGATAATCTACCCGAGAAACCTTTTTTACCTTCAAGTTCAGATTCAGCAAGAATTTCTTTTCTTATGGGACGAACAAATTTTTTAATATCTTCTTCCTTGATATATTCAGGAATGATACCTCGATAGATTTCCATCTTCAATAAGAGATAATCTTTGTCAATGACATTTGAGTAGTTATTTCTTTCACCTAACCATTTCTTGATTGCTTTGGATTCTTTATCCAATCTTGTAGAAATAATAACTTTTCCGAAATTTTCAAGGACACCGGGTAAGAATTTATTAGCAATATCAGAGCCGAAATGTTCTTTATATATAGCAACTTCAGTCATATAATCAAGCACATAAGGAATATTAACAGTGATGATTCTATCTCTGAACGACATAACTTCTTCGTAATGAACGGTGTCTTCGGGATTAACCAAGCCTACAAATAAAGTTCTGATTTTTTCTTCGGTTAGTTCTACTTTATGTATGCCATCGCTAATGATACCGTGGTAATCTTTCAATCTTCCGACATTTTTCTCTTTGATATCCATCAAAGCCAAAACACCATTGTTGGTCTTTGCAAGATATGAATATTCGAATCTAAAATGCTCAGTTCCGATAAGTTCACGAATTTTTTCTTCGAGTTTTAGTTGTCGAATTTCTATGTTCTTAATTTCATCTCCGGGATTGAACACACTAATTCCCTCACCAAACTGACGATTATAATAATTCTTTTTAGCTCTTACCATACTGAATACTTCCATAACATCTTCGAGTTTGTCCATTAATCCTTTGTAAATGGAACTGCATATCCCACAAACATCATCTTGGAGAACCCACTCATATTCTCTATCATTAAGCAAGCAATGTAATTTAGTTTTATCTTCGATTAATTCTTTTAGAAATTCTCTTCTATAGATTTTTGGGATTAATAAAATTGGATTACAATGATTAGGACAGGAGAATTCTAAATAAGACTCTTCGTCAGTAGATATTTTAGATTCAGGTTTGTTATGATTTTGGGTTATAACATCATTTAGAATTTTTTTCTTTTTACTACCTAATCTTTCTAAATCAAGTTTCCAATTGATTTTATAAGTAGTTCCATCTTCCGTTTTAGTATATTCTTCAAGTTTATAAAGTAAGTTATTTAAAAATGTGCTTTTACCACTACCGGGAGGTCCCTCGAAAAGATAGATTTGGTTGTTTTGAGTGCCTTTTTTAAAAATTTTGGAAAGATTTATTATTCTGTTTGCAAAGAGTCTATCAGCATAAAAAGGATTATCGCAACCTTTAATGAATAGGTTAGTCATATCATAATTAAGAAATCCGGCTGATTCTTCGTCCTTGTATTCATCTATTCCTTCAGGGACATAGTAATGAATCATATCGTGAAATATTTGAAAAATATTTCTAAATACCTTTTCAGGTTCTTTTGAAGCTAAATACAAGAAGTCATTAAAGGATATAGGATTTCTTCTTTCGCTTAATCGGTCTTTCAAAAATTCTTTCATTAAGCGTTCAAGTCTTTTGCCTTTTTGCTCTAAATTATCAATATCTGTTTCTTCAGTATACCCTTTTTTTTCCATTTTCTTGATATAAATTTATTTAGATATATTCTTTTTTAATTTTTTTATTTTTGACAGTATATAAAACACGACGATTTTCATACTTAGGTTCCTCATCCTCAGAACGAGGTGGAATTTGGTAAATTTCTGTAGTTTCTAATTGAACCTGATCTCCCCACAAAAATTCAATTCCAATCATTGTTTCCGGTATGTAATCCTTTATAAGCTGTTTTCCTTCGAACTTATGAACTAAATATAAATTTTTTTCATTTGTTTTGTTGTTATCAATAGTAATTTTTGGAGGATGTTGCAGTTTATCCAAAAGCATTGACTTATAATCTTGAGCATTTCTACTTTTAATATAATATTCAACAGTCCCTCTTTGTTCATTTATTCTTTGACCTACAACAAATAAATTATGTAAATTGACAAATTCTTGTGTAATAAATGTATTTAATAACATAAAATCACTGAAATTTGTTCTCAAGTCAAAAATTGCTTCTTTTCCTGTTCCAGTTTTAAGGTCGTAGTTTTCAATTATCTCGTAGTTGTTGATTTTTTGAAAATTGAAATTAAGTTTACCTTTATCTGCTAAATCCTCAACATACTGTATAAGTCTTAGACCAATTGCGTAGGGGTTTAAACCAACACGGCTGAGCGAAGTAACTCCCGCATTAATAATTGCATAATCAACTTCGTGTCCTTTGATTCTTTCATCTTTTCTGAAAAGTTCATCGTGCCAGTAGCTGGCCCAACCTTCATTGATAATTTTAGTTCTGCTTTGAGGACTGAAATATAAAGCAGTGTTTCTGATGATGTTAATGACTGAAACCATCCACCGATTTGTTTCTTTTTTTAAGAATGGTGAATTATCTATAATGAATTCCATTAGATCTTTGTTTTTTGGTTTTCGTTTTTCGAGATATTTATCGAATTTAGCTTGGAATTCGGGATATTTAATTTTGACTTCAGCAAAAAAAGAAGTTTCACCAATTGAACCTTGTTCCATTATTAATGAATTATATTTTTCTATATCCTTGAAAAGAAGCATTTCCGGAACTTTGTGAATTTCTTGTAAGAACTCCCCAAAATAGAATTCAACTCTTTCGGAAGTTCCCATATTAATTGGTAAATTAGTTTTAGAAAGTATATCATAGTATCCGACTAAATTGTCAATACTGCGACTAAATTCAATAACATAATCAACCCAACGCCCGTATTCGCTTCTTAATCCATCAATTAAGCGTTTATCCGCTAAAGCTTGTCCAACGAAATCATCGTTCCAAGTATGTTTGAAAAAAATATTGTTTTGAAAAAAATCAATATGAGCAATGACGTGATAAAAAATCATAATATTCAGCCAGTCAGGGTTATTGTCGTTATAATAAGATATAGCCGGACGTGAATTTATGACAGTCTCGTAAGGATTATTTGGATAGAGTTTATATATTCCTTTTCCTTTTAGAACTTCGACATCGTTAACCCAATAATCATATAAAGTAGGTATCATTAGCTTTGGAGAGAGTTCTATTAAGTCTCTGTTTGTAACAATATATTCAAGGCTTTCTTTATCGAATTTAAGTCCTGCATCTCTTGCTCTGGATTTACATTCTTCCATTATGCTTTTTGTATGTTGATCTATAAGATACATTTAATCACCTGTCATTTTTCATTTTTTTAAGATAAAATCAAAAAATATCTGAACTATTAACTTATAAGTGTTTTTATGCCTTCAATGATTCTTTTTTCATCAGAAGTTTCTGCGGGCATAACATCCATTTTAATTAATTCAGAGCGTTCTTTAAGCAAATTCGACCTTTGAAGATATTTCTCTACAGCAGAAAGACCACCAAGACCCCAACTATTTTTGGCAACAGTAATACCAATCCTATTAACATAAGAGAGCATTTTTGTTGTTTCTGCAATCATTTGCCTACCGTCTTCATCCCAATCATCGCCATCAGTTCCGTGGAAAACATAAATATTATAATCTGCAGAAAGATGTTCCATTTCAACGATTTGATTTACTAATTCATAAGCTGGATAAATATTTGTTCCACCTGCTACCTGTGACCTATAATAAGTATAAAAATCAGGAACTTCTTTTGCTTTGCTATCGTGAAGTATAAACCTTGGAATAACATTATTTTGGTATTGATACATTAACCAACTATAGATAAAAAGATGTTGAGTGCATACAACCTCCGTTGGTTTACCCTGCATAGAACCGGAATAGTCTCTAAGGAAGAAAACAACTGCCTGATTTTCATAGTCCTTTTCTTTTGATAAAATTCTATAAACCTGATCTTGAGGGGTTATAATGAGTTCTTCAGTGTCAATTTCTTCTTCTTCACGAACATTTCCTAAGATAATATTAGTTTTTATTACTCTTTCAAGGGTTGATTTTTTATCAATAACCTGACCAAAGCCACGATGTTTGTCAGTTAAATCATAAGTGAATTTTGTTAAAGAGCGTTTTTTACCCTTATCTTTTAGATTGGGAAGACTGAACTTTTCAGTTAGAACCTTACCCAAGTCAAAAGCATCTGTTCCAACCTCGTGTTCTGATTCGTCTCCTTGACCGGGACCAGCACCGCTGCCCGATTCTTGCTCAAGAGGTCTTTCACCCAGAATTTCTCCTTCTTCACCATCTCCTGAACCACCAGTTTGTTCTTCTTGATCTTCGGAAATAGAGTCATCGTGTTCAAATTTTGGTTCAGTTGTAGTGGGAACAACAATAACCTGATTATCTTTAGCTCCTTTTCTTTTAATAATTCTGCCAAGTCTTATTTTTCTTGGGAAACCGTCTTCTTCTCTCTTTTTATCTCTTTCCAATAATTCATCAAGGGTTTGCAATCCAGTAACAAATGTTTTCTTAGGCTTATAATAGCCGGGAAGAACATCAGAATCATTTAATTCATATAGGTCTGTGACTATTTTTCTCTTTAAGTCCATTTCAATTAATTTTAAATAATGATAATGTTAAAGTTATTTTTACAGTATCTTTTGATTAATTAGCATCATCTTGGGTGCAGAAATACTCAATTGTCTTTTCTGCACAGGTTCTGCAATATCCAAGTTTATTAATCATTGTATCAATCATTCTATTATAAAGTTTTTGATTTTCATCATTTGTTCTATTAGACAATGCACCAACAAGGCTACCTGCACCAGCAACATCTGATTTTAGTCTAACGTCAGTTACAGCTTTAACAAGGTCATTGTTATCCATAAAGTTATAATTAGGATCCTGAATCATTTTTTGACCATAGATTTTAGCGATTGTTGTTCTATAACTCTGTTTTTGTTCGTTTGTTTTCAAACCGAGTCTATCTTCAACGCTATTTATGAAGGACTCGTCAATTTTTAAAGGGACGAGTTTTCCTGTTTGAGGGTCTTTGTATGTCCATACTTTATCTGGTCCGAGGTTTTTAGCATCAATCCCAATGACCATATTAACATAATTCAAGACATCCTTTTCAACAGCATCAGGTTGATCCATATAAGCATTAAAAATTTCAGCCATAATATTTTTTCTATGCAAGCTTTTTCCGATTTTGATATCGTTCAAATATTTAATCCTATCGTTGGGGTCTTGAATATAATCTAAAATGACACTATTCAAAGCAATAAAAACATCACCGGCATACATACATTTCCCTTCTTGAGTTTCTGAGCGTTCAAGAAGGACTTGAATAGCCCTACCCAAGTTTCTATGTCCTAAACCTTTCTGACCAAATCTTTTTGTAATATCCGGTTCATTATTTAAATCATTAATTACCTCCATAAGAGTCTTAATGCTTTTTTCTCCAGCGACTTCTCCAGCAGCAAGCTTCATCATTTCGACAGGGGTTAATTTATCAGATGCTGGCATTCTGGTTAATATTACTGAAACAGAAAGAGCGTAATTTAAATTAGGATCAATATGGAGTTTTTCGCCAGTAAATGTAGTTTTTTCTCGGCTGCCAATGGCATAAGCAGTTAATTCTTTTTGAAGTAAGTAATTGGTATTATGAGCCATATAAGTTAGTCTACATCTATCAACAATTGGAGCTTGCTCTTTTTCTTCCAAAAATCTTGCAAATTCTGAATTGTTTGATGTAGCTATAATTAAAGTATCAAGTGGCCATTTAAATCCTTCGATTTCAATAGTTCTATTCTGAATTACACCAAGATAAACCTGAACTAAATCCCTTTTATTTTTGAATATTTCATCTGCGAAATGAATGCCACCACCTGCTACTCTTGCCAAAGCACCTCTTCTTAAATCAAACCTATAAGGATGCGTTGTATCTGAAATATGAAGCAATCTTGTTATTGATTCTTCACCAATCAAGTCAACGGCAGAACTTGTTATTTTATCCTTAGCAGCATATTTTCCGGTTAATGTTCCCATTGTTTCACTGATTGGAACAGGTATGACTTGGATAAACTCCAACATTGAGTTTATATCACCATTACAGAAATTTCTGATTTGTTCCCAAATATAGGAACTACAAGCACCGAGCGGACGATAATTCCTATAAAATTTTTCTATTTGCTTTTCTTTTGCTCCAAGCTTTTCGAGCCAACTAATATTTTCCTCTTTTGTTTCAAAAAGGTTCATAGCTAATATCATTGGATCCTCGTAAGTCTGAGATTCAATGAATTTGATTTTGCCATAACCACCAAGTTTATCAAGATTGTTAAACCTGAAAGTGTATTTCCTATTTTTTTCAAGTGAAGTAAAATCTCTATAAACTTTATTTAGAAAATCGACAAAATATGTTTTACCATTTCCGGGTTCACCTATAAGAACAAAAGCCATTTCGGCTGAAGACCCACCTTCAGCGGCATCTTTGACAAAAGAGACAAAGCTGTTTATCTCATCATACATACCAATTATATGTTTTGTTCCTTTTCTAAAAACTTTAAAATCATAAGTTGGTCTGCCGTTAACAGTAACTTTTTCAATTTCGTGGTCTTCTAAAATCATTCTTGAAACAGCCTGAAAGGCATTTTCGAACATCCTGTTACCCTTGATGACTTCGGCAATATGCCATTCTAAACCGTTTTGGTCGGCGTTGTTAGAAATTTTTTGTGCCATTATTTTTCTCCAATATGATTATATCTTTATAAAACACATTTTTAATAAAAAAGTTTCTAAAATTAATAAATATTTGTTTATTATTACTATCTATGATTATATTTCTTCCTCTTTTATTTTCGGTCATATCATCAAATTTCTCAATTTTTGTTTAAACTTTTTAAATAAATATTTTGTTTTGAATTGAAATAAATTCAAAAAAATGATAAATTTGTTTTTTTATTCAATATATCTTGAAATTCTATGAATGAGTTTAATAATTCTGTAATAAGTTTAGCACAAATAATAGCGCCAGATTTTGAGCAAAAAATTCATAATGATTTGTTAACTATAATTATTAAATCTAACTATTTAATACAATTAGTAGCAGAACTCAAAGAAAATGATAACACAAAGATTGATATGTTGCTTGATATAACTGCTATTGACTGGTATAATAAAAAACCAAGATTTGAAGTAGTATATAACTTATATTCGAATAAATTTAAAAAAAGACTATTTATAAAAGTCCCTGTTAGTGAATATGAGCCAGAAGTTCCATCACTAACATCTATTTGGGAAAGTGCAAATTGGTATGAGCGAGAAACTTATGATATGTATGGAATAAAGTTCAATAATCATCCAAACTTAAGAAGATTTTATATGCCAGAGGATTTTGTCGATCCTAATACTGGCGAGCCACTTCATCCATTAAGAAAAGATTTCCCATTAATGGGAATTCCAGATTCTCTTCCATTGCCACCTTATCCTGAAAGAGATGGAGAAGTAAAATAAATAACTTGTTAATTATCTTTAAAAAATACTTAAGTTTAAGTCTTTAATAACGATAATATTTATGTAAACTTTCAGGATTGAAATGAAATTATTATTACTTCATGGAGCATTAGGTTCAAAAAAGCAAATGGAACCTTTGGAAACTCTCTTATCTGATTATTTCGATGTTGAAACAATCAATTTTTCGGGACATGGAGGTAACGAAATACCAACATCCAAATTTTCACTCGAGATGTTCACGAATGATGTTTTAAATGAAATTGATAAGTATAATCCCCAAAAAGCTAATATTTTGGGTTATAGTTTGGGCGGTTATGTAGCTTTAAACTTAGCCCTAAACTATCCTCAGAAAGTTAACAAAGTAATAACATTATCAACAAAACTTAAATGGGATGCGGAATTTGCTCAAAAAGAGGCTCAAAAGATATTGCCCGAAGTGATTGAAAAAAACAATCCAAAATTTGCCGAGAAGTTGAGTATCATTCATTCACCACAAGACTGGCGTTTAATTTGCCAGAAAACTTCTGATTTTTTTATTGAATTGGGGAGCAATCATCTAACAGAAGATGATATGTCCAAAATTGAGCATCCTGTTTTATTAAGCACTGGTGATAGAGATGAAATAGCAACTTTTCCAGAAACCTATCATATATATAAGAGAATGGCTAACTCTCAATTATTAGTAATGCCAAACACAGGTCATTTAATTGATAAAATGGATCACATAAGCTTAATTCACGATTTTAAGCGTTTTCTTGAATTTTGAGTCATTTTATTATCTTCTTGATTTTTGAAATTAGCTCCTCAATTTGTGTCAATTCAAAAGAGACTTTGTCTTTTAGTGTATCTAACTCAATTTTTAATTTCAGGCTTAAATCATCCTGATTAATTAGTTGGGATCTTTCTTTCTGAAGTTTTAATCCAATTTTACTATTAGAAAACATTGAACCATATCCAGAAATCAGCCAATCAATGTTTAATCCAGCTTCATATAACTTCTTTAGGACTCTCCAACCAAAGTATTTATTTGGATTAGAAACATAAGATGAAAAAAAGTTGTTGGTTTTTTTCAAATGCCTTGCAAGTTCAGCTAAACTGCCATAAGAAATTTCTGCAAATTCTCTTAATCTGTTTGATTCTTCTTCTTGCATAAAAAAGAGACTTAAAATTTATTCAAAATCTTTGTTAATGCCGATTTATGGAGCATAAAGGTCATCATTTTTAATTTAACGAAATCGTAATGAAAGAAATAATAACCTTTGTTACTACCGTTAAAAGCACCAGCACCCGAATCTTTGATTAAGAACCATATACCATTTTCTTTTTCTGTTATTCCTACTATATGAATACCGTGATCATCGGTAGTAGTTTGGTTGCTAAATCTAAATTGACGGGCGTAATCGTTTATATATGATGATGGAATATCAAATGATGGAACCATAGCAACTTCAGCTTGAGAAAGTATTCCAGCTTCGGAAACATCGCCTCCAATAACTGATGAATATCCGTTTTTTATCGCTTCAACAAGGATATTCATAAATTCATCGAGTGGGATGTTGTAATATGTAGAATCTTTTCTCCAATTATCTGGCACTGGATATTCAATCTTTGTATAATATGGCTTTTCAAGGATTGAAATGACATCAATAAAATCATCTGGATTAATCTTTACATAATCATTTAAAAATTGTTTTGGTGTCCATTTTTTCCCCTGAAATTCAAAATTTTCTGGTGGAGTGCTTAAGTAGTGATTTAAAATGCTTTTTATTGTGTTAACTACTATCTCTTCATTCCAATTATTATCTCTTTTAATACTTTCAAGGTAAGTTTTCATCTTACTGAACATTTCAGAATGATCGTGGAAAGGTTGATCGGGTTTTAAACCAGTATAAATTTCATCGGGAACGCATCCATAAGTTTTCCAGATTTTTGTTACAGCGTTGGCTTGAGAACCTTCTCCAAATTCAGAATTCCCAAATTCACGAACGAAGCGTCTTGCTTTTTCAACATATTCCCAATAAACCGTGAACATACGTGAAATTTTCATTTTCTTACCCGTTAATCTGTAAATTTCAGATTCGAGGTAACTTGTTGTTGAAAAACACCAACAAGTTCCGGTTATTCCCTGAGAAATAGGCTCATTATGCCATACAGTTTTGAACTCGTTAATAGATTTTGGTAAATCTATACCCGTAAAATCCATCTTGAAGATTAATTTTTTCTTATCATTTCTTTTTTTGAATTGTTCAGTTTTAGTTGTAATTGTATCCCAGAACTCGCTTTTATAGTCAATAAAAACACCTTTGTCAATTCTATCTTTTTGGGAATAACTTCCCATTGGAAAGAAAAATAGAGCCAATAAAACTAATGTAAAAAATCTTTTTAACATATCAATTACAAATAATTAATAAAAAAATATATAATTCTAAATTACAAAAAAAAGCTTTGTTATATGTTTTTAAAATAAATTTAAAATCGAATTTAAGAAAATGATAGAAATTCTTTATTTTTGTTACTCTTTGTGAAATCATTTTGGGTATAATTAATGAGATTGAGCAAGTTGCTCATTTTTTTTGTTTTTAAATTGATATTTCTGTTTCCAATATTAACCGATAACATTGGTATAGGTTCATTTTGCTTATTATCACAGGAAGAATTCAAGGAAATAGATAGTGTGTCAATCAAGCCAAAATATGGTCTTTTCCTAAGTTTTGGTCCAAATTTTTATAATGCAGATTTTAGAAATTTGCCCGGCGTTCCGAATTGTTGCCCAAAATTTTCCTCAGGAAGTGGTTTTGGTTATTCTTTTGGTGTTCTATATGATTTTTATATAGTTGAGAATCAGTATATTGGATTAAGAGCAGAGTTCTCAAAATATGATGGAATTTTAAAAACAACTGAGACTACAAATGGAATTATAGATGGAAAATCTGCGGAAGTATCATTCGAACATTTAATTGATGCCAAAATTTCCTCACTTGGTTTAAATGGTTTTTATTCAAATACATTCTATAAAAGCCTTTCTGGGCACTTTGGTTTAAGAATAGGATTTCCATTATCAGGAACTTATAAGCAAAAAGAGGAAATTGTGAAACCTGCTGATAAGGGGACTTTTCTCGACGGAACAAGGGTCAGAAATGAAAACTCAGGAAATATTCCTGAGTTGAACGGATTACAATTATCATTGAATTTAGGTTTTAGTTATGAACTTCCATTAAATAGAAAAAAATGGTTGTTTCTTGTTCCTGAAGTATTTTATGGTTATAATTTTACAAACATAGTCAAAGAGGTAGACTGGAATTTACATTATTTAAGGTTTGGAGCGGCAATAAAATACAGAATACCACCGCCTCCACCACCGCCTCCACCACCACCATTATTACCTCCCGATCCGGATTATCCTTTGCCACCAAAACCGCCTGTTTTATTTGCGGAATTGGATATTATGCAGTTAGACACAAATAAAAATGTTCAGAAAGATTTCAAAATAAAAATTGAGGACTTCACTTCATTAAATTTAAGACCATTGCTTAACTATATCTTTTTTGATGAGAATTCGGCTGAAATTCCCAAAAGATATCATCAACTTAAAAGAAATCAGACAAATAGTTTTTCCATCAAGGACTTAGCTAATTTAGATGTCATACCAACTTATTATCACATTTTGAATATTGTTGGCAAGCGTTTGAACGAAATACCTAATGCTAAAATTACATTAGTTGGCACAAATCAAAATTTTAATGAGGAGAAAGGAAACCTTGAGTTATCTGAGCGAAGGGCTTTAGCTGTGAAAGACTATTTAGTTAACGTTTGGAATGTTAATGAAAGCCAGATAAAAGTTACAGCAAGAAATCTTCCTAAGGAGCCTGCTAATAATAATGAAGAGGGAGGTCCTGAAGAGAACCGTCGGGTTGAAATATTATCTGATGATTGGAGAATACTTGAACCAGTAATAACTGGTGATACATTAAGAAAAATATCTGAAACAATAATAAGATTTTTACCAAAGATAAAAGCTGATGCTGGTTTAAATGAATGGACTATTGATGTTAAACAAAATCAAAAAAGCCTAATCAGGTTTTTTGGTGAAAAAGAGGCTGATAAGATTGATTGGTTTATTAATCAAAAGGACACAGCTGCTCCAAAGAAAGGTGGTTTTGTAGAAGTTAGCCTCAAAGCTAAAGATAAACTGGGACAAGAAGTAAAAACCGAACCTAAAAAAATTCCAATCGAACAATTGACAATAGACAGGAAGAGATTAGAGAGAATAGCCGATAAAGAATTCGAATATTACAGCTTAATACTTTTTGATTATGGCAAGTCTGATTTAGGCAAAGAAAATCGCTCTGTTCTGGACTTTGTAAAAAGTAGGGTCTCCGATAAATCTATAGTTACTATAACAGGCTATACTGATAGTATCGGTGATGAAGAAACGAATTTAAAGCTATCTGAAGCCAGAGCAAAAGCTGCAGCTAAAAGATTAAACATTCCTAATGCTAAGGTTTTTGGTGTTGGTGAATCAGTGTTACTCTACGATAATACTTTACCTGAGGGTAGATTCTATTGCAGGACTGTAAAAATAACTATCGAAACTCCCGTTCAAGAGAATTAATGCTTGAAACAGTTAAAATCGATGATTTAAGCGACCCAAGAATTTCGCTTTATAAAAATTTGAGATTTACTCCAAAAACTCATCAAGATAAAAGACTTTTTATAGCAGAAGGTAAAAGACTCGTAAACAAATTACTAAAAACCCAAATACCTATTTATTCAATTTTTGCTACCGATGAGTATATTGCAGAGAATGAAATTCTAATTTCAAACCGTATTAACAAAGAAACTGTAATTTATAGCGCAGAAAAAAAATTAATGGAGAGAATTGTTGGTTTTCGCCTACACACTGGTGTTATGGCATTGGCTTATCAACCAGAAGATATTAAAATAGGTGAAATGAGAGGAATGATTGTGGCTACAAATGGTATTAACAACGCTGAGAACATAGGTTCAATAGTTAGGAATATGATAGGATTTGGTATTGACAACATAATTGTTGATAAAAAATCAGCATCTCCATACCTAAGAAGAGCTGTAAGAGTTTCTATGGGTAGTATATTTTTTTGCAATGTCTGTCATTCGGATAATTTAACTGATGATATAAATATTTTAAGGAGAAGAGGTTATAAAATAGTTTCTTTTGAAATTTCTGATAAATCT
This sequence comes from Candidatus Kapaibacterium sp., assembly GCA_026418625.1. GTDB lineage: Bacteria > Bacteroidota > Ignavibacteria > Kapaibacteriales > UBA2268 > CALHRB01. The sequence continues at coordinate 135,519 of JAOABA010000049.1, read as the reverse complement.
AAATTTATCAATGAACATAAATTTGATAAAAATACACTCCTCATCTTCGGAAGCGAAGATAAAGGAATTGAGGAAGATATTTTAGAATTAAGCGATATTACACTTAAAATACCAATGTCTGAAAGAATTGACTCTTTCAATGTCGCATCAAGCTCAGCGGTTGTATTTTATGAAATTTCCAAAATGAAAAAATAATCACAAACTTATTTCCATTGGAAAAAACCGTTACAATCTTTCATAATGCCGCCGAGTTCAGCAGCTTCACAAACTTTTTTCCAGAACCATTGCCCAAAGCCTTTGCTTTTAAAATCATCAGGGGACATTTCACAAATATCGTAAGTTTCATCTGTTTTTTCGTGAAGTAAATAGAACTTACCCGGTTTTCTTTTCTTGACAAAACTCATCAAATCATTGTATGAGTTGATTGTCAAAGTTACCTCTTTTTCACCTTCTGCAAGATCATATCGAACATTGAGGAGTAAAAGATGTTCACGAAGAACATCAAGACCGTGATTGAATTGTTTTTCTGTTACTTTAAAATCCTCAGCAAAAAGATTAGTTGATGAAGAAAGTAAGGAGATTAAAATAAATACGACAAAAGATAGAACAGATTTTCTCATATTGTCCTCCAAAAAAATGATAGCAAATTTAGTATTTTTAATGCAAAAAGTCAATTTTTTTTTAATTTATTAATTGATAAATTCAAAATTTATAAATATGAATAAAAGAGAAAATTGGACTATTAATGATTTCTTAAAATTGACTTTTTTACGAAGTTTCACTAATGCGGACTTATTAAAAATCATTGAAACATTTCATTCATTTGAAGAATTTGTAAATTCAGAAAGCCCTTTTGCATATAAACTTCGACAACTGGAAATTTTTCAAAATAATAAGCTTAATGATGAAGTCAGTCATCAAATTGATGTATGCCAAAAAAATAATTACAGTATCATATCATTTTGGGATAATGACTATCCCGAACTTTTAAAGAATATTCCTTATCCACCATTACTATTATTTGTTAATGGAAAGATTACATCCGATTGTTCATACAATATATCAATAGTAGGAACCCGAAAAAACACTCATTATGGTAAGCTGGTTACAGAACATTTCGTTGAATGCTTTGTCAAGAATGGTATAAGAATTGTTTCTGGATTAGCTTATGGTATTGATTCAATAGCACACTCAACCACGATAAAAAACAAAGGAATAACCTATGCAGTAGTTGCTTCAGGTTTGGACGAAGTTAATCCTGAGATAGCAAGAAATTTGGCAGATAAAATAGTCGCCGAAGGTGGAGCCATCATAACTGAATATAGATGTGGAACTAAGTCTTTACAAGGTTATTTCCCACAAAGGAATAGAATAATTAGTGGAATGTCGAGAGCAACAATCGTAATCGAAAGTGCAAAAAAGGGGGGAGCATTAATAACTGCAAACTTTGCTTTTGACCAAAATCGTGAAGTCTATGCTGTTCCCGGAAATATTAATTCAGAAAAAAGTAAAGGAACAAACCTGCTTTTAAGAAATATGAAAGCACAACCCGCTTTATCTCCTGAATTAATTCTTGAAGATCTTGGAATATCATCATTAAATAGAAACGAAAAAAAACAAAATAAGTTAAAATTCAAGAATAATAATCAAGAGTTGGTTTATAACTCTATTGATAGTCAACCAATACATATTGATGAGCTCATTCATTCTACAAACATAGAAATTTCAGAGCTTTTGGTGATTTTATTAGATCTTGAATTCGATGGCTATATCAAACAATTACCCGGAAAATATTACATAAAAGGAAAAATAGATGCTTAACTTTAAAGAACAATATAACAGTTTTTTGAATCAAATAGAAAATCGGTTATTTAATTTATTAAAGGATAAAGAACCGAAGAGTATATACGAACCATTTGATTACATTCTAAAAGGTGGGGGAAAGAGAGTTAGACCAGTTTTAACTATGATTTGTTCTGGTTTAAATGGTGGAAACCCCTCTGAAGCTTTGGATAGTGCTTGTGCTATGGAAATACTTCATAACTTTACATTGGTTCATGATGATATTATGGATAGAAGCAATTTAAGGCGAGGTCGGGAAACAATACACATTAAGTGGAGTGAACCAATCGCTATTCTCACTGGTGATATTATGGTAGGATATGCTTTTGGATTATTACCTAATTGCTCAAATCACGAAAGGTCGGAATATATCAAAAATGAATTTGTCAAAGCATTGATTGAAGTATGCGAGGGTCAGGCTTACGATATGGACTTCAATACAGATAAAAATGTAAGTCTCGAAAAATATTTATTGATGATTGAAAAAAAGACATCAAGAGTTTTGGAGGCTTGCGCAACTATTGGGGGACATATAGCAAAGATGGACTTGGATGAGATTGAAAATTTGAGAAAGTATGCTAATAATTTAGGAATAGCCTTTCAAATTCAGGACGACTGGCTTGATATTTCAGCTGAACAAAATCAACTGGGCAAAAAAATTGGAAACGATATTTTAGAAGGAAAAAAAACATATCTAATTATCAAAGCTAAAGAACTTGCAAAATCCTCTAATGATGTTAAATTATTAGATGAATTTTATCAAAATAATGGAATGACTGAAGAATATATACCTGAGTTTTTCAATTTATTCAAAAATTTAGGTATTATAGAATCCACAGTAGAAGAGTTTAATAATTATTTCAAAAAAGCATTAGATAATCTGGTTAAAATCAAAGATTCTGAATATAAATCAATGCTCGAATGGCTTGTAACAACTCTTATGGTTAGAAAGTTTTGATTTTATTAATTAACGTAATTAATTGTTTAAGTTATAATTTAACGAACAGGCTATCAATAGCTTTATCAAAAATATCTTTATAATATTTGAATTGAATTTCCGGACACTGAAAATAGGCATAAAAAATATTGTCATTATGAACTAAAACGTATTCATATAATGACATTTTATAGGAATTTTCGGTTATTTGGAGAGTTGAAGTATTCATTAAACCTCTATAACCAAATCTATTAAAAAGTTTTTGAGAAATAATATCGTAAAAATGATATTCAACAGAATTTTTTATTGTGCTTCCTTTCCAAAACTCAAGTAAGTCATCATCACCAGTAACATCAAATCTTTCCTTCATATTTTTATCAATAGTAAGTCTGACACCGGTTAAAAAAGGTTCATTTATAGATTTAATTCGGTCTTTGCTAACAACTAATGTAATGCTATTTGAATCGGATTCTGTGAAGAAAAACCAATTTTCTGGCAACTCAATAGAAATACTTTCTGTAGGGTCAGCAAATTTTTCAAAAACAATTTTTTCAATGGGTGGGAAATCAGGATCTGATTCACGTCTTGCCCTTAGTGTAGCTCTATCTTTATCAGCTAAATCCTTCATACCAAGGCTATCATAAGCTAAAGCACGATTATTAAGAGCTTCAAGGTTTGTTGTATCTGTTTTAAGAACTGTGGTGTAATCTTCAATAGCTTTTTTGAATTGGCTATTTCTGAAATAGGCGTTTCCACGGTTATAAAAAACAACAGGAGCCTTCATTCCCAGTTCAATAGCTTTAGAAAAGCTTGTTATAGCTTTTTTATATTCCTTTTTTTTGTAGTAAATTCTACCTTGTTCATTATATGGACTTGGATTCTTTGGGTCATTTTTAGTAGCAAAAGATAAATCCTTTAATGCCTCATCATATTTTTTGAGCTCAATTAGAGCAGTTGCTCTATTAATGTAGGCTTCTATGAATGTGTTATCAAGTTTAATAGCTTGATTTAAATCGTTCAAAGCACTATCAGGTAATCCGATATAAATAAAGGATAAACCTCGATTGTTAAAGGCGTCAGCATTTTTGGGATCAAGGTTAATAACTTCAGTGAAATCGAATATCGCTTTTTCTAATTCGAAAGTATATAAATAGCATAGTCCTCGATTGTAGAAGGCATGTTTATTTTTATTATTAAGTTCAATTACTTTCGAGAATGAATTTATAGCTTCTGTAAAATTATTATTTCTCAGAGCTTTTTCACCTCTGGCAAACCAAACATCTTCCTGTGCAATTAGATTTAAATTTAATAAAACTATTAATACGAATACTAATTTTGTTTTCATAATATCCAAGGTTATTGAAAATTTTAAGACAATTCAGTAAAAATTATATTTTGCAACATTTTGAATACATATTTTCAATATTGTTAATTTTATATTTACATAAACGTTTTTAATTAAAAAAAATATTTAGATTTGATTAATTTTATTGTTATTTTTGAAAAATTAATTTTTTTATAAGTTCGTTAATAAATTTGTAAGATTATAAAAGGAAAATATTTATGATAAGTCAAGCTGTTCAGGATTACTTGAAGTCTATATATAAACTTCAACAGGAAAATCCTGATGATTCAGTTTCAACTACAGATATAGCTAAGGATTTGGATGTATCCGGTGCATCAGTTACTGGAATGATTAAAAGATTAGATACTATGGGTATGGTTGATTATAGTTCATACAAGGGAGTTAAGCTAACAGAAAAAGGTGAAAAAGTAGCCTTAGAAATAATAAGATTTCATAGGCTAATTGAGACTTACTTAAAAGAAATGTTGGGCTTTCCACTTGATAAAATTCATGATGAAGCTTGCAGATTAGAACATCATATTTCAGAAGAATTTATTGAACGAATTAACAAGTTATTAGGCGAACCGAAATTTGATCCACACGGTCATCCAATACCAAGTAAAGACGGAACAATTATTGAGTATGAAGAGAAGCCTTTATCAGAAATTGAACCGGGTGGAGAATATTATATAAGCAGACTTTCAGATACAGACCAAAAGCTCTTGGCTTACCTTGAATTAATGAATTTAATGCCAAATATAAAGATTAAAGTAATTGATAAAGCTCCCTTCAAAGGTCCAATAACAATATCTTATAATGGGTCAGAAAAAATAATAGGGAATGAAGTTGCAAGCAACATTTTTGTTAAAATACAATAATTTTAAAAAAAATTATTTAATAATTATCCCGTTACAAGACATTGTAACGGGTTTTTTAATTTATTTAATGCCAACATAGCTCAGGTGGTAGAGCAGCTCACTCGTAATGAGCAGGTCGGCGGTTCAAGTCCGCCTGTTGGCTCTTATTTAGTTATTTGAAAAAAGTTGAATGCAGGGAAAACGGGCAGTTGCATTAGTAAAATTACTAATGAGGAAAGTCCGAACTCCATAGAACAATGCACTTCGTAACGCGAAGGCGGCAAGTGATGAACGAGCCGACGGATAGTGCAACAGAAAATACAACGCCAATCCGGTCTGGTTCTTGCCAGATGTCAAGGAGGTAAGTGTGAAATGGCTGTGTAAGAGACCACCAGCGATATGGGTGACTGTATCGGCTTTGTAAACCCTGCATGGAGCAAGGCCAAATATAAATGCAGATTGCTTTAATGCAATGTTGGGTTGTTCGCTCAATTCCTTTGGGACTGCATTTGGGTAGGCTGCTTGAGGGTATCGGTGACGATACTCCCAGATTGATAACTGCCTCCATCAAAATGATGAAGACAGAATTCGGCTTACAGTTTTCTCTGCATTCAAACTTTATTCACTTTTTTTATAGAACTCATCGCTTTCGACAATCTGACATTCTAATGTTTTACTTCCTTTACCTTCGGAATAACCTCTTAAAATGAGTGAATATAAGAAACCTTCCTTAAATTCAAATTTTTTTATACTTGTCAGGGTGCTGTCAGTTATAGCATCATTTATTTTGATAGAATAAATTCCGGGGACAACCGGAGTAAAATTAGAATTTGTTCTATAAGGAAGTGAATAAATAATAGGGTAGTTGGAATTAATAATAAAATTTACTTGTGGGGCGTCGCTGGACGTATGAATACAACGAAAATAAGCATTACTTTTCTTGTAATTAAAAATGGAATCCCTTAATAACATTGCTTGGACACGTTGCTTAGAGCCAAAAATTATGAATGTATAATATTTAGTTTTTTCAAGAGATATAGTTGAATTAAATATGACTGAATCTTTTCGAGTCATAACCCTAATATTATTCAAACCATAAGTAATATCCTTGTATTGATAGTTATTCCCATCGTTTTGATAGAAAATGTAAAATGGCTTTTGCCAGAATTCATTGAAAATTTTTAATTCATCAAATTCCGGCAAAGCTGTTACAGTCATTAAATGAGCATAAGTCGAGGGAGATATGTTTTTAGGTGTATCAATTTCAGTAACACACTCGCAACCCCAGAACAAAATTAAGGATAACAATATTAAATATACTTTTTTCAATATTGAATCGAAATTCCGTAAGTTATCCCAAATTTATCAGTATTATAAATGTTATTTTGGAGTTTATAAAGTAATTTGGTCATTTCACCGCCAAGTATGAAAGTTACTCTTTTATCGGGTTTATATTGAATTCCAAGCTGTGATTTTATAACAGGACCAACTGAAGTGGCACCACCAAAAATCTGTGCAAATGGGAATATTTTTTCATTAAAAATAATATCTGGATAACTAAATCTGTAGTAACCACCATACCAGAATAATAATGGATTTTGTTCATAAGTTGATGTCAAGTCAAATTCAGTTTTTTGAAATCTTTGGGCAAACTGCTCTTGTCCGACTTCTAATCCAAATGAGTGATATTTATTAAGATTATATCCTATTGATAAAGCCATATTATTGAACCAAGGATTAGCGTTCGAAGGAACATTAATTTTTGTTGAGGATTGAGATGTAAAACTTCTTATTGATAAGCTTAGTTCATCAAGAGCGTTGCTTGAGAGATTTTCTGATGATACAAAATCTCTATTTTTCGTATTAGATTCTGAATTTGGTAAAACAACTAATGGTAATTTGTTTTGATAAGTATTTGTTTGGAGATAATTATTTCTGTTAAAATTATCAATTAAATTATCATTTGATAATGATTTTACATTCTGCTCAGCAATTTTTGAGTCCTGAGCATTAGTATTTAGGTTAATCGGATTAGCTGCGAAATAATCTGCCAAGGCTTTTGAGAATAATTTTTCAAAATCATCCTGACTAATATTTCTTGTTAATTGATTTGTTACTAAAGCATTAGGAATATTTGCAGTTTGAAGCTCATTAGTATTAGTTGAAACCACCATCCTGCTTGGTCCACTAAGATTTGCATTATCAAGCAATAAGTTATTGTTAAGAAAATATAAAAATATTAAGGCTGTTATGGTTGCCGAAAGCACTGATGTGAGAAATGTAGGAAATCTTTTTTTCAAAAAATCAAAAGTGGATTTCCACAATAATACAGTTGGGGTGGGTTTGTTATTAACGAAATTATTAGCAAAATCCGAATTTGGAATGCTAAACCCCAACTTTGCAAAAACAGCATTAGCTGCGTCTGTAGGTGGTGTTATAGAAGGCAAGTCGCTTTGGGCAAGAGTTTGCAATCTAACCTGTTGGTTGAACTCTTGGCGTAGCTCAGTATTGTGAGCTAATTCACTGAAAAGCAGGTCTTGTTGACTTGCATTCAGTTCACCATCTAAATAATCGTGTATTAATTTTGAGTAGCTCATAATAAAAATCTATATAGTTTTAAATATCTTCTAAATAATGAGTTAAAATAGTTTTAAGTTTTTCTTTTGCTCTCCAGACTCTGTTTTTAAGTGTGGAGAGAGGTTCACCAGTAATTTCGGCTATTTCCTTATAAGATAGACCTTGAAATTGCCTTAAAATAAAAACTTCACGATATTCAAAATCAAGAACATCAAGACTTGAAATCAGAATATCCATTAACTCTTTGTCAGCATAGTCAGTGTCAGAACTTATCAAATTATCATCATTCAAAACACTAAAATGTTTATGGCTTCTTTTTTTGTTAATGCAAAGGTTACGTGCAATTCTGAATAAATAAGCTCTTATATTATCAATATATGCTTCGTTTTTTGAACTATTATAAAATTTTAAAAAACATTCCTGAAAAATATCACTTGCATCTTCTGTATTTCCCACCATTCTTAAGCAATAAGCATATAAACGGTGTGAATAGCGAGTATAGATTTCAGTAAAAGCTTTTTCAGAATCATTTTTATTACCTTTTAATAGTTCTGTAAGTTGATAATCACTATAATGAGAATATTTATTCAATTTTTTACCTATTCCAAAATCCGATAAAGGAATTATTACATAAAACAGTTATTTTTTTTGTTGAGTCAGTCTTAACAATTTCTAAATTAGAGCTTAATGGATTTAAATCATCCTTAAAGTATTTATTATACAATATGAAATTATCGTCATTTGACCATTTAGGATATAGATTAAAGCTAACATTACCACTTTCAGTTAGATTAATATATTTTGGAGTAATTTTGGATAAATTTCTTATCCATATATTACCATCTCGCCCTGCAAAAGTGAGCCTGTCCTTAGAGTTAGATAATGATGGCATATAAGCCCCTATACCTGCTATCTCATAACTTTCAGTGTAATCAGGGTTGTTAATATCAGTAATATTAATAATATCAATTGTTGGTGAAACTGAATTTACATAAATAATAAATTGATTGTCCTTGGTCCAACTTATAGTAGCAAGTCCTTTCCATAATCGCAAGCCATCCTCAAATTTTTTTCTCATAATTTCTTTAGGTGGATCATAAGTAACATCAATAACTCTAATTGTGAATTCAGTTTCGATATCATCCGCTTCATAGAAAGCAATTTTTGTTCCATCAGGTGAAAATGCCTGAAATGTTTCAAGTGCAAATCTCGAGGACAGACGATATTGTTTTGTTATACTTTTATATAACCATAACTCTCTTGTTCCAAGAATGTATGAAATACATTTACCATCTGATGAAATTGTTGGTTGCTGATATGGGACAGTTGCTGGTTCAGTTGGAACGTATAAAATATTTTTTCCGTCTATCTCGCAAGTAGCAATGTATCTTCTACCTGAAGGATCATCAATTAAATAAGCAATTTTTTTAATTCCAGTTTTAGTTGGGGGTGAATATAATAATCCATTTGGGAGTATTTCTCTAAATTTTGAGCCATCTTTATTTATTCTAAACATACCGGGACTTAATCCATTAACTCCAGTAGAAGAAAAGTAAATATCAGATTCTTCTGGAGGCACGTAACCACCTGTATTGCAATAATCACAAGAATTTATTGCCAATAAAAATGTTAAAAAAAACAATATTTTTAAATTTTTGCACATCTCATTATATTAAACACATAAAAGGCAAAAAGGTCTCAAAAAAAATTGATTTTTTTAAAATTTTTTTTAAAAAATAAAAAATTTATACTTTTTCATCCTCGAATAATGATAAATATATTTTTTTGAGTATAATAAAATTATTTACATTATGGACTCTTATAATTGAAGCACCAGAATTTAGTAATAGGGAATGAATTAATACTGTAGGAATATCTCTATCAAGAGGATTAGGTATGTCCAGCATTTTTCCGATAAAAGATTTTCTTGATAGACCCAAAACCAGAGGAACATTAAGATCAAGAAAATATCTATGATTCTTTAGAAGCTCAATATTATGCTCATAAGTTTTTCCAAAACCAATTCCAACATCAGCGTAAATTTTATTTGCTCCTAAAGAACGGGCAAGATTAATCTGTTTTTCTAAGGTGTCAAATATTTCTGTTAGTAAATTGGTATAAGTGGGGTCCATTTGCATATTTTGAGGATTACCTTTCATATGCATAATTATTATAGGAATATTATAATAACCAGCTAAAGCAGCTAATCTCATATCATTTTTCAAACCTGATACATCATTAATAATTTTTACTCCAGTTTCGACAGCAGCGAAAGCAACATCATATTTAGTTGTATCAATCGAAAGACAAGCATCAGGATAATGTTTCAAAATGTTTTCAATAACGGGTATCACTCTCTTAATTTCAGTTTCTGCGGAAACTGGTTCAGAAAAAGGTCTTGTGCTTTCTCCGCCAATGTCAATAATATCAGCCCCCATCTCTAACATTTTTAAGGCATATTCAGTTGCAGATTGGATGGAATAATACAAACCACCATCAGAAAAAGAGTCAGGTGTTACATTCAAAATCCCCATAATTTTTGGAAATTTTGGTTGTTCAAAAGTATTTGACATATCCATCATTTTTGATTAATTTTTTTGTTAAATCATCAGGTTCAAGAATGGGTAGTATTTTGTTTAAATGTTCAATAATAAACATTAATCTGTCATTTTCAGAGTCTAATGATAATAATTTATATTTTTGAATTGTATTAAGTCCAATTTTTTGTGCAAACACATAAGACAAGTTTTGATTGTAACTGGTTAAGTCTGAAAATTCAAAATGGCTAAGACCAGACTTTTCGATAATCTTTGAGAACAGATCAAAGCATTGGTCTATTAGAGTCGGAACAACAAATTCTTTCCTATCAATGAATTCTTCATATTCACCAGTAAGATAACCATAACTTGTTTGGGAATAATTCCTTAATAAATACCTCGAAAAGCCTTTTACTAAAATATCCATTCTTTTATCTTCGTAAACTTTGGTAATTTCTATTACTTTCGCAGATGTCCCGATTTCAAATATTTTAGAAGATACAATTAAATTGATGCCAAAAAAGTTATCACTCTCAACACATTGATTTATTAATAACTTATATCGTTCTTCAAAAATATGAAGTTTTATGACCGAGTTTGGAAATAAAACCAAGTTTAGAGGAAATAGTCCTTGTAAATACATTTAGCCGCAATTTAAATTAAATTTCAAAGAGCAATATAATAAAGATTTGATTAACAAGCATAAATAATTACATTCAAATATTAATTATTTATTGGAATGATAATGAAGATGAATAAATCCCACAAAGAGTGGGAAATAATCACTGGTAAAAGAGATTTTGTCTTCATATAAATGAAGCCCCAGAAGAACCCACAAATCAAAGCTGCTAGAAGTAAAATCAAGTTGAAAGCCCATATATGAACAAATCCATATATAAGAGTAGCTATGATATAAGCAGGAAATGCGCCGTATTTTTGTTCGAGAGAATTTTGAACAAAACCTCGCCAGAAAATTTCTTCAGCAGGTCCTATCAAAAGGAATAAAGCTAATCCAATAAATAAATTATCAGCCTGATCTTTAGTTTTATAAATATTTGATATCTGATGGTTTGCAAAATCAAATAATAATTGTGATATAAAATTACCAAAGTAAAAAATTAAATAGAGGATAAACGCCGAAAAGATTCCATAAAAAATAAATTTAATTTTAAACTGGAAAAGTTCTTTTAAATTTTTTCTTTGAAAATAAAGACTATATAAAGTCAAGGTTGAGGTCGCAATAATCATCACAGCCCAAAAGTTTAAGTTTTGGGCTGTTGCAGGAAAAAACATTAAAAACCAGAATACTGTTGCTATTAAGCAACCTATAATTACTTTAATCATATAAAGTATGAAATTAATATACCAATAGAGAGCAATAAACCAAAGATCATATGGTGTTGAGCAGTCTGGACATCCAGCATAGCTATTGTTGAGGGATCTTCAGAGTCAGCTTTTGAAATAATTTTGACATTTTTAAGAGCTGGGGGTAAGCTCAGAAATACTAAGAGACTCCAAGGCGAAAGCACTTTAAAAATTATTAATAGAATAACACTCAGAAAAGCTCCAAAAATTAAAAAATAATATTCAAATTTTGCTCCCTTTAAACCAACAAGCATAGCCAATGTTTTAATTTTTGCTCTTTTATCAAACTTTATGTCCCTTGTATTATTTGCGTGGAGTATTGCAACGACTAAAAATCCTACAGGTATTGAAACATAAAGAACATAATAGTTCATATCACCAGTTAAACCTAAATAGGCACCCAAAACCAGAAGTGGTCCAAATAGTAAGAAAATAAGTAAATCACCTAAAGCAATATATTTGAATTGAAAAGGTTTTGCTGTATAAAAATACCCTCCAATCAACCCAATCAATCCTAATATTAGAATATCTGTTCCACGAAAATAGACTAAAACCAAACCAAGAATAAACCCAATAGCAAATGCAATAATTCCTGCATTTAAAACCTGTTTTGGTTGTAGAAGTCCCTCGACAAGGACGCGACTTGAACCAAATGTATCAACTTTATCTACTTGATTTTTATAATCAAAGTATTCAGAGACCAGATTAGCACCAGTGTGAAATAAGACCGCACAAATTAAAATCACAGGAAAAAGAAACCAAGCAGTTTCATTTGGTTTGTATGATAAAGCTAACATTGCTGCCAGAATTACTGGTGTAACTGAAGCTGAATAGGCAAATGGCCTAAATGCTTGAATCCATATATTTAACTTATTTGTTTCACTTTTGTTAATTTGTTTCTGTTCGCTCATATTTTTTCCTAATAAAATCAAACAAAAAAGTATTAAAAAGAATTAATCAAAAATTTATTTCATTAAAAATTAATTTCAAACAAAGTTGTAAACAATTATTGTCATTATATTAATTAAACAAATTAATTCTTAATTTTATGTTTTTGTAATATTAATTATTTATTTTTTTGAATAAGTTGCAACAATGGCGTTTAAACTGATTAAAACGGATACAAAAGATAGTAACTCAAAAATATTACAGCAATTAAATAGCGAACAGATTAAAGCAGTAATGAAAACTGAAGGACCTTTGCTTATTGTTGCTGGTGCCGGTAGTGGAAAGACCAGAGTATTAACTCACAAAATAGCTTATCTTGTGGAAAAAGGAGTTAGTCCGCATAATATTTTAGCTTTAACTTTCACAAACAAAGCAGCAGAAGAAATGAAAAATCGAATTGCTGCTATTTTAAATTATGAAATAGCCTCTAAAATTTGGGCTGGGACATTTCACTCCATATTTGCGAGAATTCTAAGAGTTGAAGCTGAACATTTGGGATACACAAGCTCTTTTACAATATACGATGAAGAAGATTCGACTCGAATAATTAAAAATATTATGAATAAATTAGGGCTGAGCATCCAAGCTTATCAACCTTCAGTAATAAAATCAAAAATTTCTTGGGCAAAAAATCAGGTTATTAATTGGATTCAATATCGTAACAACGCCGAAACACTTATTGATAAACAGGCTGGTTTAGTTTTCGAGCATTATGAAAATGAACTAAAAAATAATAATGCTATGGATTTTGATGATTTGTTGATTAATATGAATAAACTGTTAGAATTGTCAAATGAAATTTTAGAAAAATATCAGAATAGATTCAAATATATTCTTGTTGATGAATATCAAGACACAAATCGAGCTCAATACTTAGTTATAAAAAAATTGGCTGGAAAAAGTGGAAACATTGCTGTTGTTGGAGATGATGCCCAAAGTATATATAAATGGAGAGGTGCTGATATTAGAAATATCCTTGAATTCGAAAGAGATTTTAAGGATGCAGAAATTATAAGACTGGAGCAAAATTATCGCTCCACCGGGAATATTTTGAAAGCTGCCGATTCTGTTATTAAATTCAATAAAAATCAAATTGAAAAAAATTTATGGACTGAAAGAGACCCTGGAGATCTAATTGAGGTAATGGAATATGATGATGATAGGATTGAAGCTTACAAGATAATTGAAATTATCAAAAACTATGTTGAGAGTAAAAAATACAAATTAGGTGATTTTGCAGTATTATACAGAACAAATGCCCAGTCTTTAGCTTTAGAAAATGCCTGTTTAAGAAGTAATTTGCCATATATTGTTATAGGAAGCACATCTTTTTATAAAAGGAAAGAAATAAAAGATGTTCTTGCTTACTTAAGGTTTTTGATAAATCCAAGTGATAGTGAATCATTAACAAGAATGGTTAATGAGCCACCTCGTGGGATTGGTCCGGCTACTATAAATCACCTGAGAGAATTTGCAGATCAAAGAAAAATTAATTTATTCGAAGCTTTCAAACTGGTTGATGAATGTGAACTAGTGCACGAACGATACAAGATTTTAGTTAAGAAATTTGTAGATTTTCTTAATAGGTATTTGTCGAGCTATAGAGAGTTAACATCAAAGATAAAAACGAACGAAAACGACTTTATAGATTCTCAAGACCTCAGTGAAACCAAAGAATTCAATGATAAAAAAGATATGATTAAAGATATTGATTCTGGTTTAAAAATTATTGAACTAATAAAAAATTATATTGATGAAACAACCATTCTTCAGATGTATAAAGAAATAAACACCGAAGAAGCGCTCGATAGATGGAATAATGTTCAACAATTGCTTTCAGATATTTTTAATTATTTCCAAAATAATCCTAATCATTTTTTAGAGGAATATCTCCAACAAATAACGCTATCTTCGGATATTGATAATAAGGATACATCAAAGGATCAGATTAAATTAATGACACTACACTCTGCAAAAGGATTGGAATTTCCTGTTGTTTTTATCATAGGACTTGAACAAGGTTTGTTTCCGATTTCGAAATCTGAATTTCATCCAGATGAGGAAGAAGAAGAGAGAAGATTGTTTTATGTAGGTATAACGAGGGCTATGGAAAAATTATACCTAAGTTATGCTAAAAAGCGACTAAGATTTGGAGATATAGTTGAGCAAAATCCGTCAAAATTTCTTACCGAAATCGATCATAGATATATTAGTTGGGACCATTCAAACATTAATTTAAAAGAACAAAGACTTCCTTCGTTCACAAGAAAAGAGACTACTTACAATACCAAGACAGTATCTAAAAAAGAAGACCCTGTCTTTGATGATTTAGCAACAAGAGATAATGAATATTCTCAGATTACACCTAAAAAACTAATTAAAGTTGGAACAATAGTAAATCACTCGCATTTCGGGATTGGTCGTATTGAATCAATAACAGGGTCAGATACAAATAGGCAAGCGATGGTTAATTTTCAATCTGTTGGAAGAAAAAAACTTATGTTACAATATGCTAAATTGGAAATTGTTAAATGATAATATTTGTTTTGATATGAATACACACAAACCAACTTACGAAGAAGCACTTAATCTATTCCTAAAATATAACAAAACACAATCTTTAATTAACCACGGAAAAGCTGTTGAAGCTGTGATGAGATATTTTGCTCGTTTAAATGGAGAAGACGAAGAAAAATGGGCTATAATAGGCTTAGTTCACGATCTGGATTATGAACTTTACCCTGAAAAGCATTGTCAGGTAACGGAAGAAATTTTACGAAACGAAGGATGGGATGAGGAATATATCAGAGCAGTTCTGTCTCATGCTTGGGGTTTTTGCACTGATGTTAAACCCGAATCAACGCTCGAAAAAACACTTTATGCTGTTGATGAATTAACAGGCTTAATAACAGCTTGTGCTTTGGTTCGCCCTTCAAAAAGCATAAAAGACCTTGAGCTAAAATCAGTTAAAAAGAAATGGAAAGAAAAATCATTTGCCGCAGGTGCTAATCGCGAAATAATAGTCAAAGGTGCTGAAATGTTAGGTGTTCCACTGGATGAATTGATAGAAAAAACAATTTTGGGTATGAGAGAAAAAGCTGAAGAGCTGGGTTTATAATCCTCTAAAATTAATTAATCTTTGCAACAAACAAATTACATTTTTTTAAAGGTTTTGTTAACTTTAAATAAAATTTTTAATATTGTATTTGTTATACATAACTAAATTTTAAAATAGTTAAATTGAATAATATAATTTGATAAATAGATTTTATGAAGTTAAGTGAACTTAGAATAGGGCAAAAAGCAGTAATATCAAGAGTTAGGGGGCGTGGAGCATTCAGGAAGAGAATAATGGAAATGGGTTTCGTTCCGGGTAAAGAAATTCAACCAATTAAAAAGGCACCGCTGAACGATCCAATTGAATACAGAATTATGGGTTATGATATATCATTAAGAAATTCTGAAGCTGAATTAATAGATGTAATTGAAGCTAATGATGATCATTCAGTTGATAAAATAACTTATGAAGGGGTTATTGATAGTAAAACAATAAAAACTAATGGTAAGAACAAGGAAAAAGAAATCACAGTTGCCTTGGTTGGCAATCCTAATTCAGGCAAAACAACTATTTTTAATTACGCATCTGGTTTAAGAGAAAGAGTTGGAAATTATGGTGGAGTAACAATTGATGCTAAATTTGGTAAAGTTAAAATTAATGATTATGTAATTGAGCTTGTTGATCTACCCGGGACCTACTCCATTACAGCTTATAGTCCAGAGGAATTATTTGTTAGAGATTTTATTACAAAAAATACACCCGATATTGTTGTAAACATAATTGATGCTTCAAATCTCGAGAGGAATTTATATTTAACTACACAATTAATTGATATGGATATCAAAGTCATAGTGGCTTTGAATATTTATGATGAACTGTTAGAAAAAGGGGATAAGTTTGATTATAAGAAATTCGGGGAACTTTTAGGAATACCATTTGTCCCAACAGTTGCTTCTAAAGGAACAGGAATATCGGAACTTTTAAATAAAATTATCGAGGTTTATGAGGACAAAGATGAAACCGTTCGACATATTCACATAAATTATGGCTTAGATTTAGAAAATTATATAAAAGAACTACAAGATCTAATATATAAGTCTGGAGATGTTGAAATAACTACTAATTATTCATCAAGATTTTTGGCAATAAAGCTTTTAGAAAAAGACAGTGATATTCTTGAACTAATAAAAAAATTAAAAAACTATGATGAAATTAAATTAAAATTAGATAAAATCATCAAGAAATTAGAGTCTGACCATAAAACTGATACGGAAAGTCTAATCACTGATGCTCGTTACGGTTTTATTGCAGGTGCATTGAAAGAGTCATATAAGCAGAACAAACAAGTAAAAGTTACTAAGACCGAGTTAATTGACAAAATCATCACTCATAGATTTTGGGGAATACCCATATTTCTTTTTTTTATGTGGTTCACTTTTTTTATGACATTTACAATTGGAGAGTATCCAATGAAATGGATCGAGGCTGGAGTGAATTACTTGGGTATGCTTATTTCAACATATTTATCAGATGGTATTTTTAAAGATTTTCTTATACAGGGTATATTAGGGGGTTCTGGTAGTGTTTTGGCTTTTCTTCCAAATATTGTTTTACTTTACTTTTTTATTTCCATAATGGAAGACACCGGTTATATGGCAAGGGCAGTCTTCATAATGGACAAGGCAATGCACAAAATTGGATTACACGGGAAATCATTTATACCTTTATTAATGGGATTTGGCTGCAACGTTCCTGCAATTATGTCATCCAGAATAATTGAAAGTAAAAAAGACAGACTAATAACAATGCTCATAAACCCTTTTATGTCTTGTTCTGCAAGATTGACGGTTTTTATTTTGTTTATTAGTGCTTTTTTTGATTCATATCAATCAATAATTCTGTTTTCTCTTTATTTACTTGGAGTTACACTGGCACTATTGTCAGCATTGCTTTTTAGAAAAACACTTTTTAAAAAAGAGGATATACCTTTTGTAATGGAACTGCCACCTTACAGGCTTCCTACTTTTAAAAGTATATTAAAACATATGTGGTATAGAGCAAAACAATATTTGAAAAAGGTAGGTGGAGTAATTTTAATTGCGTCAGTAATTATATGGTTTCTTGGATATTTTCCAAGAGAAGCAAATTATTCAAGAGATTATGATGACCTTATATCAACAACAAAAGCAAATTATCAATTATTAATAGACGAAGCTAAAAATGATAAAGCCAAGCAAAATCAGATTTCTGCAGAGATGAATCAGGTCATTAAAAATCTTGAATTGGAAAAAGAAGCAGAAAGGCAGGAACAATCTTTTATTGGTAGAATTGGTCTGTTTATTTTACCTGTTATGGAGCCTTTAGGATTTGACTGGAAAATGAGTATTGGTTTATTGTCTGGGTTATCAGCTAAAGAGGTTGTTGTAGGGACTTTAGGTGTATTATATCAAGCTGGCGAAGATGATGAACAACAACTAATTAATAAATTAAGGCAGCAAACTTATACTTCTGGTGATAAAAAAGGTCAATTAGTATTTAACCCACTTGTAGCATTTTCTTATTTGATATTTATCTTGATTTACTTCCCCTGCGTAGGAGTAATATCAGCAATTAAACGGGAATCTGGTGGTTGGAAATGGGCAATATTTATTGCTGTTTATACAACAACATTAGCGTGGATCTTATCCTTCATATTTTATCAGGTTGGAAGTTTAATAACCGGATTATAAGAGTTATTTTGAGATATCAATAATTTCGAAAGTTGTTCTGCCAGCCGGAACAACAATTTCTACTATATCTCCCTTAGTTTTTCCTAAAAGAGCTTTTCCAATTGGAGAGGTTACTGAAATTTTTTTCTTTTCAAAATCCGCTTCTTCTGGACTGACAAGGGTATATTCAAAAAGTTTGTTGGTCTTTACATTTTTAACTTTAACTTTTGATAATATGTAAATTTTATCAGAAGGTAATTCTTCTGGTTTGATAATTTGAGCTTTTGCGAGCATACCTTCCAATCTTGAAATTTTCAATTCAAGAAGTTCCTGTTCGTGTTTTGCAGCTTCATATTCAGCATTTTCAGATAAATCACCATGAGAGCGTGCATCGGCTATTTTTTGAGCAATTTCTTTTCTTGCTCTAAACTTTAAATCTCTTATTTCTTCTTCTATTTCTCTTGCTCTATCAATAGTTAAATAGACTGTATCACTCATTTTTAACCTCTGTATTGAAAAAAAATGTTGAATTGTTAATTGGAATTTAACAATTCAACAAGCGAAATTACGAATATTTTTTAAGAATATTTTATTTTTTATTCTAAATTGTTCAGAAGATGACCAAGCTTGTTTTTTTTGGTTTTTAAATAATTTTTATTAATGTCATTTGGTTCAATTTCAATTGGAACAAGAGATGAAACTTCTAAACCATAACTTTCGAGCCCTACGCGTTTTTTAGGATTGTTTGTTATAAGTTTCATTTTTCGAACACCAAGTACAGATAATATTTGAGCTCCAATACCATAATCACGGGGATCGGGCTTGAAACCAAGCTCAATATTAGCTTCGACTGTGTCTAAACCTTGTTCTTGAAGGGAATATGCTCTTACTTTATTAACCAATCCAATTCCACGTCCTTCTTGTCTCATATATAGTAACACACCACGACCTTCCTTTTCAATCATTCTAAGAGCAGAATGAAGTTGAGAACCACAATCACATCTTAATGAACCGAAAACATCGCCAGTCAAACACTCTGAATGGACTCTGACTGGAATGATTTCGTCCTTTTCCCACTTTCCTTTTATCAATGCGACGTGTTCTTCTAAATCAATTATGTTTTGGAATACTTTTATGTGAAAATCGCCATATTTTGTTGGGATATTTGCAGAAGCTACTTCTTTAACTAAAATTTCTGAACGTAAACGATAGGCAATTAAGTCTTTAACTGTGATGATTTTCAAGTTAAATTTTTTTGCGAACTCAATCAAATCATCTCTACGAGCCATTGACCCATCATCTTTAATTATTTCGCAGAGAACTCCGGATGGTTTTAATCCTGCAAGGCGATTTAAATCAACCGCAGCTTCAGTGTGACCGGCTCTACGAAGGACACCTTCTTTGGCAGCTATTAAAGGGAAAATATGACCGGGTCTTCCTAAATCAGATGGCTTAGTATCTTTATCTACTATAGCTCTGACTGTTTTGGCACGGTCGAATGAGGATATTCCAGTAGTAGTTCCATAAAGGTAATCAACTGAAACGGTAAATTTAGTGTTGTGAAGACCGGAATTGTCATTAACCATAACATCCAAATTTAATTCTTTAGCTCTTTCTTCAGTTATGGCAATACAAACCAGTCCTTTACCGTAGGTTGACATAAAATTAATTGTTTCGTGGGTGCAAAGTTCAGATGATGCAATCAGGTCACCTTCGTTTTCACGGTCTTCATCATCCATAACAATTACCATCTTACCAGCGGCAAGATCTTCAAGAGCTTCTTCAATTTTATTCATAAGAATCAAAGATTATTATTTATTGTTTCTTGGCTGCTATAGCATTTTTTTCAAACTGAACTTTTACGTTATCAGCTATTTGAATTGTAAAAATATTACCATCAATATCAGTAATGGTTCCATGCATACCTGAGGCGGTGATGACTTTGTCGCCTTTTCTCAAGCTATCAAGCATTTTTTGATGTTCTTTTTGTCTTTTTTGCTGTGGTCTAATCATTAAGAAATACATAATCAGAATGATAGCTCCAAACATTATCAAAGTGAAAATCATTGAATTTCCCGGAGCAGCTTCAGGAGCGGCTTGTGCAAAAAAAGTTCCAAAAAGTTGTAAATTAAAAAAACTCATACTTTTCCTTATTATTACTCAATAAAATTATTTAATTTATTTAAAATATAGTTTTTCCATTGACGATAGCTTCCATCAAGTATTTTTTCACGAGCGGTTTTCAACAGCCAGTGATAAAATGCTAAATTTTGATGGGTAGCTATTTGCAAAGCTAATATTTCTTTTGATAAAAATAAATGTCTTAGATATCCTAAAGTGTAATATTGACTTATTTCAGAATCTAATGCTTCATCAATTGGTTCCTTTGAAAATTTATATTTTGCGTTTCTTATATTTATCTTTCCGTTTGTTGTAAAAAGTTGACCATTTCGAGCATTTCTCGTAGGAAGGACGCAATCGAACATATCAATACCTAAATCTATTGCTTCGAGTATATTTTCCGGTGTTCCAACCCCCATAAGATATCTGAGTTTGTTATAAGGTAAGAAATTAGTAGAGATGTCAACAATCTCATACATCATTTCAGCAGGTTCACCAACAGACAATCCTCCTATGGCAAAAGAATCAAAGTCAAGATTGATTATTTTAGAAATATATTCCGTTCTCAACTCAGGGAACATGCCGCCTTGACAAATTGCGAAAATAAATTGTTTTTTGTAATCATTTTGTGTTGCTCGAAAATAGTTGATTGATCTTTCAGCCCAATTAAACGATAAATCAGCTGCTCTTTTTGCTGCTTGAAAATCCGATGGATAATCCAGACATTCATCAAGTATCATCATAAAATCAGAGCCGATAATACGCTGAATGTCAATAACTTTCTCTGGCGTTAGAAAATGCTTGGAACCATCAATATGAGAACTGAAATGAACGCCGTCATCTGTAAGTTTTCGAAGCTCTTTAAGTGAATAAATCTGATATCCACCACTATCTGTTAATATTCCACCATCCCAGTTCATAAAATTATGTAAGCCACCAAATTCAGTTAAAACTTCTAATCCCGGTCTTAAATATAGATGATAAGCATTTGATAGAATGACTTCAAAACCAATTCTCTTAATTGTTTTGTGATCGATAGCTTTAACAGCGCCTTGAGTCCCAACAGGCATAAAAAAGGGAGTATTTATCTGGAGATTATCAAGTTTGATTACACCTGCTCTAGCTTTGCAATCTTGTTGGGTTGCTAATATTTTAAAGAAGTCTGCCAATATAATTATCTTTCTAGTCTTTTAAAGATATAGGGTAAATAAGCTAATAAATCACTCGCTGATAAAGCATTTGTTCCAATGAGCTTTTGGGCAAAATCACCGGTTTTGGAATGAATAAAAGAACCCAATGCTGCACCCTCCAAAGTATCTAACCCCTGTGCTAAAAGTCCTCCAATGATACCACTAAGAACATCACCACTTCCAC
This sequence comes from Candidatus Kapaibacterium sp., assembly GCA_026418625.1. Lineage (GTDB taxonomy): Bacteria > Bacteroidota > Ignavibacteria > Kapaibacteriales > UBA2268 > CALHRB01. Next base: position 113,850 of record JAOABA010000049.1, on the reverse strand, counting down.
CAGAAGCCATTCCAGGATTACCGTAAATGTTCCAATAGAAATTTTTTCCATTTGTTGTTATGCTTGGAACCCATTTAAGATGAATGATGCAATTCAGCTTTTTTGACCATTCTTTTATTAATTCATAGTAATTTTCATTCGTAAACTCATTATCAAAGTTATTTATTACTCTCTTAAATTCACCTTTATGAGGTGTTATAATAACATTTTCAGTAAGTTTTAATTTAGGGGTGACTGCTCTTAATCCATCAGCATCAAGAACAATTTTTTTATTGCCAGAAAAATGATTTATTAAATCTCCGACTAAAGAGATTGTCTCTTTATTATTTGATAAACCGGGTCCTATAATAACTGAATCAGCTTTTTCGATATATTCTTCAATTTTAGTCTGTGATTTCTTGGAAATAGTGCCATCATTCTGAGATTCAAGTTCAACTGGTATAACTTCAGGGAGTAAATGGGAGTGAAATGATGTTGATAATAAATAAATCAGACCAGCTCCGCTTTTTATAGCTGCATTAGCTGTTAAAGCAGCTGCACCGGGATATTGTTTTGACCCGGCTAAAACAACAACTTTTCCATAATCGAATTTAGAGCTGATTTTTTTTCTTTGGGGTAATAAATTTCTCGCACTCTCATAGTCTAAAATATAATTATCTGTGTAGCCTTCAGCTATACTCAGAGGAACACCAAGATTAGCAATTTTGATTTTTCCGCAAGAGTCAAATCCCTTGTTCAAAAACATTCCAGTTTTTGGAGCAAACATTGTGATTGTATAATCTGCCTTGAAAGTGTATTCAGATGCAAAGCCATTTTCAGAATTTAGTCCAGTTGGGACATCAATAGCAATCTTTAAACCGTTGTAATTTTTCATAATTTTTAATATTTCAAGAGCCAAGCCCTTGATGTTTTCTGAACCTCCGACACCAATTAATGCGTCAATAACACAATCTGAGTCTAAATCCATTTTATCAAAATTTTCTATACTATCCAAGTGTTGAATTGAAATACCAAGCTTTTTGCAAATGTTAAAATTCTGTTTTGTTTCTTCGCTCATTTTGGATTCATCGCCAATCCAACAGATTTTTACTGAGCCAAAGCTCATCAATTGTCTAGCAATAGCAAAACCATCACCACCATTGTTACCACTACCACAAAAAACCAAAATCTTGGGATTTTCAAAGCCTAATTTTGCTAAAATATTAGTTATAATTTTTGAAGAATTTAATGCGGCATTTTCCATTAAAATTGAGCCGGGAACTGAAAACTCATTAATTGCTCTTGAGTCAATTTGTCGCATCTGATTTGGTGTTAGTATTATTCTCATTTCAATTAAAGTATTTTTTCAAATAAAAAATAAAAGTTCTTTAAATACAATAAATTATAATTATTACGAAATAATATTTAGCTTATATCCACAAACTGGACAAAAGTTATCATTTTTTTTCAATTCGAAATTAAGAAATATTCTGTATCTTTTTCTTTCAATCAACAGGTTATGGCATTTTGGGCAGTAAGTATTTTCAACATCAGGTAAATCAGTATTTCCAATATAGATATAATTTAAACCATTATTAATTGCAATTTCTTTAGCTCGTAACAATCTATCAATAATTGTTGGATGTTTTGTTAGCATTTTATAGTGAGGATAGAACCTGCTAAAGTGTAATGGAATATCTTTTGATAAATTTAAAACAAAGTTAGTTAATTTTTGAAAATCTTCATCATTATCGTTTAAATCAGGAATAACCAAATTTGTAATTTCAAGATGAATTTTGTGTTTGTATAAAAATTCGATGGAGTCGAGAACCGGTTTTAAAGTGCCACCTGTGATTTTTTTGTAATTTTTATCATCAAAAAATTTTAAATCAATATTTATAGCATCAATGAGATTCTCTCCAACGATTGTTTCGAGAATCTCTTTGGAAAAATAACCATTTGAAACAAAAATATGAAAAAGATTTTTTGTTTCTTCCTTACTTTTTGACAAAAGAATGATATCTCTTGCATATTCGAAAAAGATTGTTGGCTCTGAATAAGTATAGGCAATTCCATCTGCTTTATAATTAACAGCAAGTTGAAGAATTTCAGAAGGCTCAATGTTTTTATTTTTGAAGCTAAGAATATCACTTTTCTTAATTAACTGAGAAAGGGTATTATTTTGACAATTCAAACAAAAAAAGTTGCAGCCCGGAGTTCCGAAAGATAATACTCTTGTAGAAGGCTTAAAATGATATAGTGGTTTTTTTTCAATAGGGTCAATTGCCAAACCCTCTGCCTGTCCCCAAGTAATTGTATATAATTTGCCTTCGGAATTAAACCTGACTTTGCAAATTCCAAAATTATTATTTTTTATAGTGCAATAATGAGAGCAAAGAAAACATTTAACTGATTTGGAATCATCAAAATCAAGAGGTTGATAAAATTCTGCTTCCTTGAAACTTTGAAATTTTATATTGCTTAAGCTATTCATTTACGGTGTTCAAGATTTATTGAATAAAGCAAATATCCATTATGATTTTGATATGGTTCTGGACATTTTTCCAAAGGTTTAACAAATTCAAAGCCAATTTTTTCTAAAATTCTTATTGATGGTTGGTTATCAGGATGAACTAAAGCAGTTATCATATTGAAACCAAAAAATTCAAATACAAAATCAAGCAATGCTCGAGTAGCTTCTTCAGCATAAGAATGACCCCAAAAGTTTTTATCCAAACCTACAAAGATTTCAATATTTTCGGGAAATGGGAACATTCTTATAATACCACACCAACCAATAGGATTTCCATTTTCTTTTTGTTCAATAACGAGACTAAAAGCAAAAAAGTTGTCTTTGTTGACTGTTTCATAATTTTTTACAATTCGAGGAATAATTTCAGCTATCGTTTCATAGGAATACACACCCTCCGGTATAAATTTCATTATTTCAGGGTTGCTCCACCATTTGTAGAGAGTATCAACATCATCATATTTAAAGCACCTTAATCTGAGTCTCTTGGTAAGGATTTGAAAATTTTTACAATTAATTGGCATATTTTTTTTACATCTGGATTTATAATAACTACTATGAAAAAAACCAAAATTAATAAAGAATTATAATAGTTCTTATCAAAATTAGTTATAAGTATTTTGCAAAATTCATAATAATTTTTATTCTGAAAAATATGATAAGAAATGAATATAGATTAATAATTTTAGCAACAATATTTACTTTAGCTTTATTTTCATGCTCATTGAAAAATATGCAAAGTTATGAGCCACCAAAGGTATTGGGTTACTCAACTTGGGAAGAATGGAAAGAAAAAACAGGCTGGAAAGAAAATGATAACTATATTCTAGATAAAAATAAAATTAATAAACTAAAAAATCTGGTAAATGACAACCACAAATTTGTTATCTTTGGAACAACATTTTGTGATGACTGCAAAGATAACATACCCAAAGTTATCAGGATATTACAAGAATTACAAGTACCTAAAAACAATATTAGACTCTATGGGCTTGATTATGACTTAACAGAGCCATCTGGTTATTATAAGAATTTTAAGATACCTTCAACACCTTGTGTTTTTATTTTGGAAGCTGATAAGGTTTTAGGTAGTATAGCACACCCAGATTATGATTGGTTAGACAATATTTTGAAAATAATTGAAAAAAGTCAAGGATGATGAAGGAAAAGGTATCGCAAAAATTGAGTTTTCTTGATAGATATTTAACCTTATGGATTTTCCTTGCAATGCTTGTTGGGGTATTATGGGGTTATTTCTTTCCCGGAATATCTGATTTCTGGAACATTTTCTCTATTGGCACAACAAATATACCAATAGCAATTGGATTAATAATAATGATGTATCCTCCCTTGGCTAAAGTCAGATATGAAGAACTTGGAGATGTCTTTAAGAACTTTAAAATTCTAAGCTTATCACTTGTCCAAAATTGGATAATTGGACCAATCTTGATGTTTTTTCTTGCAATAATTTTTTTAAGCGATCAGCCATCTTATATGTATGGCTTGATTTTGATTGGATTAGCAAGATGCATCGCAATGGTAATAGTCTGGAATGAACTTGCTAAAGGAGATACAGAGTATGCAGCTGGTTTAGTGGCTTTTAATTCAATATTTCAGGTTTTGTTCTTTTCAGTTTATGCTTATGTTTTTATTACAATCTTGCCCGGTTGGTTTGGACTAAAAGGTATTGAGGTTGATATTACAATTGGTCAAATAGCAGAAAGTGTTTTTATTTATCTTGGAATACCATTTATAGCAGGCATTTTGACAAGAGTAATATTTCTAAAGCTCAAAGGAAAAGAGTGGTATTATTCTAAATTTATTCCGAAAATCAGTCCATTAACTCTTATAGCATTACTCTTTACAATCTTAGTGATGTTCTCCCTGAAAGGTGAATTAATAATACAAATACCTTTTGATGTTTTAAGAATAGCAATTCCTCTCTTATTATATTTTGTGATTATGTTTCTAATCTCGTTTTATATGGGCAGAAAAATCGGAGCTGACTATCCCAAGACAGCTACTTTGTCCTTTACGGCAGCCAGTAATAATTTCGAATTAGCTATAGCGGTTGCAATTGCAGTTTTTGGAATTAATTCAGGAGAAGCTTTTGCAGCAGTTATTGGTCCACTTGTAGAGGTTCCTGTCTTAATCAGCCTTGTAAATGTGGCATTATTTTTTCAAAGAAAATTTTTTCAAATATTAGTGGTAAATAATAAAGCTTATAGATATGAATAGTTTAGGAACAATATTAATGCTAACACTGTCAAATGTGTTTATGACTTTTGCATGGTATGGTCACTTGAAATTCAAAGATATTCCTTGGCTCAATAATTTAAATTTATTTGGAATCATATTCATCAGTTGGGCAATTGCTTTTTTTGAATATTGCTTCCAAGTTCCTGCAAATAAATTTGGCTACGTTGGAAATGGTGGGAGTTTTACTCTTGTTGAATTGAAAGTGTTGCAAGAGGCGATAACACTGACAGTCTTCACAGTTTTTTCATTACTTTTGTTCAAAACTGAGTCGTTCAGGTTAAATCATTTTATTGGTTTTGTATTTTTGATTTTGGCAGTATATTTTATTTTTAAGAAGTAGAAAAATTTTTTGATAGAATTATTTTTTCCAATAAATAGGAGACAATAGGATAATAACAGTATAAACTTCTAATCTTCCTATCATCATAAGGAAGGATAAGAGCCATTTGATGAAATCAGGAAAGTGGGAGTAGTTATCAGTTGGACCTACAAGACCAAGACCCGGACCAATGTTGTTAATAGTAGCGGCTACTGCACTAATTGAAGTAAGAAAATCAGAGCCTGAAGCAGCTAATACTAAGGTGCTAATGAGAGTAATTACTATATAAATAACAAAGAAACCACTAACATTAAGCAATATTTTTTCATCAATAATTTGATCAGAATACTTAACCAATGAAATTGCATTGGGGTGTAATAATCTTTTCAATTCGTTGTAAGCAAATTTAAGAAGCAACACAACTCGAATAACCTTCAAACCACCTGCAGTAGAGCCTGCAGAACCACCAATAAACATTAATATCAAAAGGATTACATGAGAGAAAATTGACCACTTTTCGAAATCAGCAGTTGCATAACCCGTTGTTGTTATGATTGATGTTACTTGAAAAAGACTATATCTAAAGCTGTTGAATATTGAATATTCTTTATCGAGTAATAGTTCAAGAGCTATTATCAATGTAGCAATTAAAATAACAGATAGGAAGAATTTTAGTTCAGAATTTCCGATAATTTCTTTAACGTTTCCTTTTAAAATTCGATAGTGGAGTGAAAAATTAATACCGGCAATTATCATAAATGCAGAGATAATAAAATCAATATATGGGCTGTTATAATAGGCAATACTGCTATTTTTTGTTGAGAAACCACCAGTTGCCATTGTTCCGAAAGTATGGCAAAGAGCGTCAAAAAGACTCATACCCGCTAACATTAAGAGGATAGTCTCTATTATGGTAAAAAGTAGATAAACACCCCAAAGTATTTTTGCTGTTTCAGTTATTCTTGGAGTTAGTTTGTCAACAACCAATCCCGGCACTTCAGCTTTGAATAATTGCATACCGCCAACTCCAAGAAAAGGTAGAATGGCAATAGTCAGAACGATGATACCCATACCACCAAGCCAATGAGTAAAGCTTCGCCAGAATAAGATACTTTTAGGTAATATTTCTATGTCTGTCAATATAGAAGCACCGGTTGTAGTAAAACCAGACATTGTTTCGAAGAAAGCGTCAGTGTAAGATGGAATTGCTTCGGATATAACAAAAGGCAAGCTACCAAGAGCTGCAAAAAGGATCCAAGAAAAAGTAACAATTGCAAAGCCTTCTTTAGCCCTGATATCTTCTTTGTAATTCTTTGTTAAAAGTAAAGAAATTGATCCGGCAAATATTGTTATAAGGGAACTTAAAATGAACGCCCAATGCTGATTGTCCCTATAGTAGAAAGAAAAGGGAAGAGGGACAAGCATCATTATTCCTATGAATAATGTCGTTACTGAAAGAAGTTTTATTATTGTTTTGTATCGCAAATGATCTTAGGTAGTAAATTAAAACATCTTTTCAATCTCTCTTTGAACTTCAGGCTTATAAAAAACGATTACTTTATCACCGGGTTCAATTCTTGTAGTTCCTGTTGATATTTCAATACTGTTATCCGATTTAACCACCGCACCAAATATTACATTTTCAGGCAAATTAATGTCTTTAAGTTGATTTTTCACCAATTTTGTATTCTTTTTAGCAATCATTTCGGAAACAATACCATCTATTCCGGGAATCTCGGCAAATGTAGCATAGGTTCTTCTATGGATGAATTGTCTAATGGCATTGACAGTAATAATTTGTTTACTAACAACAGTATCCAAACCAATAGAATGAGTGATTCTTAAATACTCCATTTTTTTAAGAAGAGTAATAGTTCTCGGAACTTTTAACTGTCGAGCCAACATTGAAGTAATGATATTAGTTTCATCATCGCCCGAAACTGCAATAAATTCATCCATTTCGTTAATGTTTTCTTCTAAAAGTAGTTCTTGATCTGTGCCATCTCCTTGAATTATAAGACTTTTCTTTAAATTTTCAGCGAGAAGTTTCAATTTAGAAGGTTCATTTTCTATGATTTTAACATTGATTTTATCCTCAAGTTCTAAAGCTGTATATTCTCCAACAAGTCCCCCACCAATGATCATTGCATTATTTACCTTGATATCCTTTTTACCAAAAAAATCTAATACTGGAGATGTATATTTGCTTTCAAAAATTACAAATATCTGATCTCCTTTTTTTAAATAATCATCTCCTTTTGGAATTATGGTTTTCAAGGAGCGGTTAATTGCAAGGATTCTCATTGGCAGGTTTTGCAAAAGAGGAGCCAAATGAATTAGTTTGACATTGTAATGCTCAAAATACTGGTCGAGTCTCAAACCAACAATCTTAATTCTGCCATCTTCTAAATCAAAGAAATCTGTTGCAAATGATGTTTTAACTAAACGACTGATGACTTTAGCTGTTTCTTTTTCAGGATGAATAATCAAGTCAGGAGAATACTCTAAATTATTAAGAATAAAGTCTTTTGCTATGTATTCAGGATTTCTGACTCTGGTAATTGCTGTTTTAACACCAGATTTTTTTGCAATAAGAGATGCCAAAATGTTAATTTCATCGTTGTTTGTTACTGCGGCAATTATATCAAATGAATGAATTTTTAGTTTTTTTAGTAAACTAAAGTTTGTAGCGTTTCCAAAAATTACATTAGCATCAAGGGTATCACTTGCTCTTTTTACTTTTTGTTCGTCTAGTTCAAGAATTGTGATATTATAGTTTCTCTGAATGAGTTTACTACTAAGCAAATAACCAATCTCTCCAGCACCAAGAACTAATACATTCATTTCAATCTTTATGAAATTAACAAATCACTCAACAAGCAAAAATATTAATTAAATGAATAATTTCAATTTATTGTTAAAAATAATTTATAAATTGAGGATTTATTATTAATCAGAAATGAACAGAAACCATCCCAAGGAGTGAGAGAAACAATAATATAAGAGTTAACCAACCACCAAAGATAACCTTTTTTTGAATTTTTTGAATTTGTAAAAATTGTTCAGTTGATGGTTTATCTTGAACTTGAGCCATCAATCGGGATAATTTTTTTGAGTTGGGAGATTGAAAAGCGTGACCCCATATAAAAGCTATCAATCCGAAAATAATGCCGTGAAAAAGTCCAATTCCACCGGGGAAGTGGAAACTAATTTGCTGATATCCAGCTGTTGTTTTCCAATATTGAATTAATCCAAGGATAACTGTTAATGAAGAGGCAATATTTAATACTAAAGGTAATTTATATATATTAAAAAGATTGTGTATTAACTCTTTGGAGGATGGTCCAGATTTTTTCACAGCGGGTAATAAAAAAGCCGAAATGAAAATTGATCCACCCATCCAGAATATTGCTGATAATATGTGTAGAACTTTAATAATATACCATTCTATCATATTTAAATGAACCTATAATATTTTTAAAACTTACAAACATAATTAATTAGACTAAAATAAAAAAATTGGTAAATTAAATTTAATTATATAAGAATCACTTGTAATAGAATGACTTTCTCGGGAGAAACCAAACTTTCTTGATTAATCCATTTTCTACTTCATACATAGCAACTGCCTCAAAATCTATTGCTGAGTGATGATTTGATATAGATTCAAAATCAATGACATATTTACCATTGACTATTCTATTGATTAATCTGCATATAACTTTCGGGGAACGATCGAAGAATTCCTTATAAACTTTTTTCATTTTGTCAATTCCTTTGTAAATCAAGCTGTCAGGAAACTGATAGACCTCTACATCATTTGTGTAAGCCGAAATAAATTCCTCAAGATTTTTGCTGTTATAAGCATCTAATTGTTTCTGAGCTACATCAAAACTTATTTTTTCGAGAGAATCGAGAGCAAATAATGAACTCTTCAATGAAAGTGCGATTAATATTAAAATCAATATTCTTACAAACTTCATAATTAATATTATTTTTGAAACATAATACAAATTTAAGGATATATGTTTTTAATCAGTTTATATAAAGAGGTGAAAAATGAAAAAAATTGCTCTTGCGGCAAGAAATAAGAAACATATTTTAATTATCATAGGAGTTTTTTTGATGATGAGCTACTATCCGAGCATAACTATGCAAAATGAAACATCAGTCTTAGGTAATGATAAGACATTATCACCTTATTTTATGATTGAAACAGACGGTGATCTGGAAAATTTTCCTCTCTTATCTACAACTGCTGATGTGAGAATAAGTGGGGTTATTGCAGATGTTACAGTTAAGCAAACTTATAAGAATAATGGAAAAAAGACAATTGAAGCTATTTACGTGTTTCCAGCTTCAACAAGGGCTGCAGTGTATTCGATGGAAATGAAAATAGGAGATCGAATTTTAAAAGCTGTGGTTCAGGAGCGGGAAAAGGCTCGTCAAACTTATGAAGATGCAAAAAAAGAGGGGAGAAGTGCTTCTTTGCTTGAGCAGGAAAGACCTAATGTTTTCCAAATGAATGTTGCTAACATTTTGCCGGGTGACTTAATCGAAATTGAATTAAAATATACTGAATTGCTCATACCCGAATCAGGCTTATATCAATTTGTTTATCCGACTGTCGTAGGTCCAAGATATTCAAATAAAAAATTAGAAGACGCTAAAGAGAATGACAAATATGTGAATTCTCCATATCAACATTCAGGTGATAAACCAAAGTATAAGTTTGATATTAGCTTACAAATTGACGCTGGAATGAAGATAGAAGAGATTAGCTCTGAATCACATATTATTAAATATGAATTTATGAATGAAGATAATAGCCGAGCAAAAATAAAAATTGAAGATTCAGAGCAAGACAAAGGAAATAAAGATTTTATTCTTAGTTATAGATTGTCTGGTGATAAAATCAAAACAGGATTACTTGTCAGTAAATTATCAAACGATAAAGATAGCAAAATCAGAGAAAATCATTTTCTTTTAATGTTGCAACCACCGAGGAGAGTTGAGCAAAGAGATCTTACACTAAGAGAATATATTTTTATTGTTGATGTTTCTGGCTCAATGTATGGTTTTCCGCTTGACATAAGCAAAAGATTAATGAGAGATTTGCTAAATAATCTAAATGAGAAGGATAAGTTTAACATTCTACTTTTTTCAGGATCCTCAAGCTTTTTATCGGATGTTTCATTAAATGCAACTAAGGAAAATATTGAAAAAGGAATTAGTTTTATCAATAAAGAATATGGTTATGGCGGGACAGAATTACTTCCAGCAATGAAAAAAGCTTTAAGCTACCCTAAATCAGAGGGCTATTCAAGATCATTTTTGGTTATTACTGATGGTTATATTGATGTAGAGATCGAGACATTTGAATTAATAAGAAAAAATTTGAGCAATGCAAATCTTTTTGCTTTCGGGATTGGCAGTAGCGTTAATAGGTTTTTGATTGAAGGTATGGCAAGAGCGGGAATGAGTGAACCATTTGTTTTGACAAGTCCGCAAAACTCCAATCAAGTAACTGAGAAATTTTTTAACTATGTGAAATCGCCAGTTATGACAGACATAAAAATTGAGTTCAATGGCTTCAAAACTTACGATGTTGAACCAATTTCAATTCCTGATGTTATGGCAGAAAGACCAATAATAATCTATGGCAAGTGGAAAGATGAATTGAAAGGGGAAATTAGGGTTAAAGGTAAAAGCGGAAGCACGGAGCTTATGGTTACTATTCCTGTTGAACAGTTTTCAGAAGTTGTTGAAGGAAATGCCTTGGCTTATATATGGGCGAGAAATAAAATTCAAATGCTTGGTGATTATGAAAACGTTAGAGCAAGCAAAGAAAGAGAAAAGGAAATAATTGAATTAGGTTTGAATTATAATCTTCTGACAAACTACACTTCATTTGTTGCTGAGGATTATGTTAAAAGAGCTGACGGTAAATATGAAGTTGTTAAACAACCTTTGCCAATGCCGGAGGGAGTTTCTGATTTTGCTGTTGGTGGAGGACTTATGAGTAGTGGGGCAATGCATTTTAAAGTTGCAGCACCAATGAGTATTGATGGTTCTATACTTAGTCGAGGAAATGGATATGAAACTCAGATAGCATTTGAAATAATGGATGATGAGGAATATTTTTCGATTGATAATGTTAGTAAAAAACCTAATTTCGATACTGAAACTTTCAAGAAGGATGTAGAAAAACTTATTGCTGAACACCAGAAAAATGATTTTACCACAAAAATAATAGTTAAAATATCTTCAGAGGGAGTTGTTGAAGAAACAGAGAATAAAAATATAAATCCTGATAGCTTTGAAAATGAAGTTGAGAAATTAATAAAAAGCTTGGTGTTTATGCCAGCAAGTATAAATGGTGCTAATGTTCCAAGTGTCTTTACAATAGTAATAATGCAAAGAAAAGGTAAGCTGAGGATTGATATAAGGAGTTAGTTTTTTTTTCTAAGAAAAAGCCTCAATTCCTGTAATATCAGCCCCAAGTATTAGAGTGTGGATATCGTGAGTGCCTTCGTAGGTTTTGACTGATTCGAGATTAGCCATATGCCGCATAACTGGATATTCGTTGAGAATTCCATTGGCACCGAGAATCTCTCGAGCAAGACGAGCACATTGCAAAGCGATATCCACATTATTCCTTTTTGCAAGTGATGTTTGCTGAGGTCTGTCCAACTTTTTATCTTTTAACCTGCCTAAGTGGTATGAAACTAACTGAGCTTTTGTAATCTCGTTGAGCATCCAAACTAATTTTTCCTGAATAATTTGGAATGATGCAATAGGTTTTCCAAATTGGATTCTTGTTTTGGCATAATTTAGTGCTGTTTCGTAAGAAGCTATGGCTGAACCTATTGCACCCCAAGAAATGCCATATCGTGCTTGATTAAGGCAACTCAATGGTCCTCGAAGACCTTCAATTTCCAGACGATTATTCAGAGGAACAAGGCAGTCATTAAAAATTAATTCGGAGGTTACTGAGGCTTTCAAAGAGTGTTTACCCTTCATTTCAATTGTAGTGAAACCGGGAGTTCCTTTTTCGACTATAAATCCATTGACTTTACCGTCCAATTTTGCCCAAACAACAGCAATATCAGCTATTGAGCCATTGGTTATCCACATCTTTGCCCCATTAAGAATATAACCTTTGGGAGTTTTTGTTGCAGTAGTGAGCATACCACCGGGATTAGAGCCAAAATCAGGTTCTGTTAATCCAAAACAACCAACAAATTCACCTGAAGCAAGTTTTGGTAAGAATTTGTTTTTTTGTTCATCAGTGCCATAGGTGAATATTGGATAAATAACTAAAGAATTTTGAACTGAAGCAAAGGAACGGATTCCTGAGTCCCCACGCTCAAGCTCTTGCATAGCTATACCATAGGAAACATAATTTAATTCGGAACCACCATATTTTGTGGGCAATGTAACCGCAAGCAGCCCTAATTCACCCAATGTTTTGATTAAATCCATTGGAAACTTTCCATCAGAATAGTATTTCTCAATTATTGGGAGAACTTCATTATCAGTAAAAGATTTTGTTGTTGCTGCTACAAGTTTTTCCTCTTCAGAAAATTCCTCAGTGATATTATAATAATCAAGCATTGATTTCTAAGTGTAATTTAAACATAAACTCAAAAATAAGTAAAAAAGAAGAATTTCTTAAAAATTAAATAATGATATTGTTTTTAAAAAAAATTTTGAAATATTATTTGAAAATTTTAGATTAGAATAAAGTATTGGATGATATTTTCGGTTTTGTGAAATTTAGGAGTGTTCATTAAAAGCTAATCGTTTTTTCTTAATAGAGAAACTTCAGTATATTATTGATAGATTTAATAAAAATTATGTGTTGATATTAAATTTCGATAATATAGATAAAAATAAACAAATAAAATAAGATAAATAGGTTGAAGAAAGATCGACCGAGAAAATTATTTATCAACCACTTAAGAAAGGAGTTTTTCTATGAAAAAGCTAATTTTTACCGTTGTTTCTGCGTTGTTGATATTTTTCTCTTTTAGTTTAGTTATGTCAAAAGTTCCTGAAATAATTTCTTATCAATGTTTTGTTAAAGATTTCGATAATGTTCCCCTAAATGGAAATTATCAGGTAACTTTTTCAATATATGATAAAGAGGACTCGCAAGAAAGTATATGGAAAGAAACAATTGATGCTACATTTAATAATGGGTTCGCTAACCTCTATTTAGGTAAAAAGCAATCATTAGCAAATATTGATTTTAGCAAAAAATATTGGTTTTCTATGACTATTGGCAGTGGAGAAGAGTTCAAACCTCGATTGGAATTAACTTCGACTCCATATTCTTTAATGGCTAAATCAGTAGATGCAAGTTCTGGAAGCGAAGGTAGTGTCCTAACTATTGTAGCAGGTAAAGCACAATGGGTTCCTGCTGGTGGATTACTTAAACTTCCGTTTGTCGGTTCAACTGACACTTCTGGACCGGCATTACAAATTCATCAAAAAGGTAGAGGGTCATCTGCCGTTTTTCAGAGATTAGTTGTTCCCAAAAAACCTAAAATTGATAAAGGCAATAATATACCACTTGCATTAGATTCAAAAGATACTGTTGATACAAATAATTATAAACCAGTGTTAGAAGTAAAAGATATCCACGAGATTAAGAAAGATATTGATATAGATCACATCAACTTAGTAGAGACTGTCTTTGGTTCTCAAGGTGCTTTTGTTTTTGTTCCTTTTCTTTCAAAAAAAAATAACAATGATAGCCCAATGGATGTTAAAGAATATTATGGAAACAAAGCAGTTGGTTTTTTCTGTCTTGACAGTGTTTTTGGTGTAGATAGATATTCAGAAATTGCTGAAGAGTATCCAACTGCAATTTATGCAAGGACACTCTCTCGTATGGGAAATGCAGGAAGATTTATAACAGAACATCCAAATAATGAGCATTCTACAATTTATGTAAAAAATAATGGTGTAGGAAATGCTGCAGTTTTCCATAATTTTAATGAAAAAAACGCTGATTATCCAGCTGTAGTTATAAGAAATAAATCACTTTCAAATTCATTAACAGTTTATCACGATAATCCCAATAATACTGTTCCTGCTGTTGCTATTGTTAATTCTGGTAGCGATGATTATGGATTATATTCAAAAGCAATAGCAAATAGTGGTGCTGCTAAGTTTGAACAAACAGATTCTAATGCTAATACTAGGCCTTGTATGCTTGTAAGAGCTGTTGGATTAGTAAATGCTTTAAATGCTTTTTCAATGAATCCAAATAGTACATATCCTGTAATTGGTGTAAGAGGATATAATTCAGGAGCAGGATTAAGTGTAAGATGTATGAATACATTAAATGATAGCTCAGCCCTCATTGTAGAACAACAAGGAAAAGGTCCCACAGCTCAGTTTTATATTAGTAATTCGAATAATGGAGCAGTTAGTGTTGTTGGTAATACTTGGGGGTTAGGACGTGCAGGGCAGTTTGCTGTTCTTAATACAGCTAATAATCAAACAGCTTTGGGTGGTATAACTGTTGGCACTGGAACAGCTATATCCGGTTACACAAATTCTACTAAAGCCTTTTCTGGAGTGTTTTATACCGATAATACCCAAAATACTGAATCCTGCTTTTTTGCTACTACGACTGGACAAGGTTTTGTAGGTCAATTTGTTGCGCCAAACAACCAACCTAATAATAGATCAACAATATATGGAGGAACGACCGGTAGAGGCAATGCAGGTGAATTTATTGTAGTAAGCAATGATAATTCTATGACTGCTGTTTATGGATACCATAACAATAAAGGAACTGCAATATATGGAAAACACGAGGGAACAGGACGAACAGCATCTTTTGAACAAATGAATCAAGCAAATGGCGAACCGACAGTCTTTGCTTCTGCCAAAGGAGCCGGACCAGCAATATACGCTCGAAATGATGGTAGAGGATATTCCGCTCAATTCACAATTGCAAATAACACAAATAATGATTCTCCCGTTCTTATTGTCGATAATAAACGTGGCAGAAAAGGAGCTGTAATTCAATCAAATGCAGATACGGACGAACCAGCATTAGAAGTTGTGAAAGGAGGAACTAATAATCAAGCAGCTTATTTTAGTGGTAATGTTCGAATTAATGGAACATTATCAAAACAGGCAGGAGCTTTTATAATTGACCACCCTTTAGATCCCGAAAATAAATACTTATCTCATTCTTTTGTTGAATCGCCCGATATGAAGAATATTTACGATGGTGTTGTTGTTCTCGATGAAAATGGCGAAGCAACAGTTGAACTTCCAGCGTGGTTCCAAGCTTTGAATAAAGACTTCAGATACCAGCTTACTTGTATTGGTGGCTATGCACAAGTTTATATTTCTCAGGAAATAGAAAACAATAAATTCAAGATAGCAGGAGGGAGAAAAAACTTAAAAGTTTCATGGCAAGTTACAGGCATTAGACACGATAAATATGCTGAAAAATATCCAATTATAGTAGAAAAAGAAAAACCAGAAAATGAAAAAGGAACATTGCTTTGCCCTGAAAATGATTATGACAAGAAGGGGTACAAAAATAGGGAAAAAATATTAGGCATTGTAAATACTTATGAAAATTTGAATATTGACTTCAATAGACCAGAGAATAAAGAAGAAATAATAAGAACAATGATTTTAAACAATGACTTTCAAAAGCCTGTGATTGAAAATGAAATAAATGATGAAAAAATTTATTAGGTGATTTAAATTGTATATTCTTAGTTATTACTGATAGATATTCAGGATTTTATAAATAGCACTATTTTCAGAAAAGGAGGCTGAAAAAATTCAGCCTCCGAAAATTATAATGATTTTTAATTTATTTTAGAATTGTGAATTTACCTATAAGAGGCAAGGGTTTAGCTTGACCATTAAGAGCGTTAATAATACCCATTATTGCAAATACTAATATAGGTATCCAACCTATGAAAAGAATAATAAATCCAATAAAAATCACTGTTGTAACCGAACCAATGATATAAATGGCTAGTGAAAAAATTAAAAGAATAAGACCTTGATTAGCGTGAAATCTAGCGAATTTTGAATCAGGTGCAGCAATTAAAGGTATAAAGAAAATCAGATAAGCCAGAAAAGAAATAACTTTGTTCTTTTCAATATCTTCTGGAGAAAAAACTTGTTCCTGTGTATTAAATGTTTCATTCATAATTAATCCTTGAATAGTGAAAAAAATTACATTTTTGCTAATTCTTCGAGTTTCATACTTTTAGCAACATTTTTTAAAATGTCAGTATTGTCAATATGATTGCCAGTAATTTTAATTAAAAATCTGTAGCCAACACCATAGGTAACTTCACCTCTTTTATCTTTTTTCTCAAAATGATCGAGTGCAAAAACATTTTTGATACCCGGGTCAAAAGTTTTGTCATAACTTTCGGCATTTTCCCTTGAGAAACCGCTTAGCCAGTAAGTAGCAGCAAGATAAAGAGACTCAACAGCAACATAATCAATTATTTGGACTTCAATTTCTTTAGAAATATCACCACCTTTTTGGACATACCTACGAGAGGCAGTGGAGTAACTAAAACCCATATAATTCATTGTCTCGCCGGAGGGTTCTTCGGCTTCGTAACCGGGAATAGAAGCTGGAAGATAGGTTTGAAGTTTTTCGTAATGCATAGCTAATGTATCGCCACGTTTAACTCTTTGCTCACGAATAGCTTGAGCTTCGTTAGCAGATTGCTCCATATTTTTCGCCATTTCTGGTGCTTTTTGAACCATTTCGGCAGCTTTTTTTAACTCATCTACTTTTTCACCGCAAGAAAGCAGAAAAAAAGTAGTAATAGCAGCTATTAAGATCAGTTTAAAAAAATACATTATTACTCCTAAAAAGTGGAAAATAAATTCATATTGCAAAAAGAACAAAAATTAATATAATGAAAATTTTTTCATTATAGACAAAATATTTTTTTTGATGATATTAATTTCTATTATTTAACAGATTCTTCATTAAAAAGGGTTAGAATTTGGTTAAAATCTTTTTTCTTGATTATTTTATGCTGGTGGGCTGTTAGTGCAATATGTTTTGTAATATTTACATAAAAATCGAAAAATTGTTTGTTAGACTCAATAGCTTTTAAATGTTCTTTTATAGTTGTGATATCACCTCTTATTGCAGGACCTGTTAGAGGAAACTTTGAATCTTCACTTTCAAAAAAATTCTTGATGGTTGTGATAATAATAGGCTTTAAAATATCAATGTTATCTATCCCTGATTTATTTAATATTTCATTAGCTTTAAATAATATTAAAGAGGTAAAATTAGAAGCTAAAACAGCAGACAAATGATATAAAGTCTTTTTATCCTTGGATGAAAACTCAAGAAAATGATAATTACTCTTAAAAGATTTTAATAAATTTAAAAATGGTTCAATTATTTGAATATCAAAAGAGCTCTCAATTCCCCAATAAATACCCTGAAAATTCTTTTTTGAAGGTTGGAAAAAGGTTTGATAAGGATGAGCAGCTACGGTTATAGCACCCCTATCGGCTAAAGGTGACAATATGTTAGGATCCTGAATACCAGAACAATGAATAATGAATTTATTTCTAAAATCCAATTTGGTTTTAATTAGATCTTCTACGACACTTTTGATAGATCCATCATTTACAGTAATGAATATACAGTCAAAAGAATCAAGTATTTCGTTAATATTTTGAATAATTCGGGTAGTTTCATTAGATGATCTAAAATATTTTTCTTTTATTTCTTGAATTCTTTTTTTATTTCTAATAAGAACAAAAGAAAGTTTTCTCAAATGAGAAAGCATATCAAATAAAGATTCACCAAGCTTTCCAATTCCAATTATACCAATTGATTTTAATTTCATATCAAAAAATTCCAGAGAATAAAAAATTAAAAATATTTAAAAAAATCTGAAATTTTGTATTAAATTGAAAAATTAAAAAAGATTTTTATAAACAAAGAAGAATAAAATGAGTGTAACTCTTATTGTTGGCTCCCAATGGGGAGATGAAGGTAAAGGAAAGATAGTTGATATTTTAAGCAGAGATGCTGATTATGTTGCAAGATATCAGGGTGGAGCAAATGCTGGTCACACCATTGTAATAAAGGGTAAACAATATGTTCTCCATTTAATACCATCCGGGATTTTAACAAGTGGGGTGAAATGTATAATTGGAAATGGTGTAGTGATTGATCCTGTGGCATTTATAGATGAGATAAAAATGCTTGAATCTCATAATATTGATGTAACCGGTAGACTCTATGTCAGTCATAAAGCCCATTTGATAATGCCTTATCATAAACTCTTAGATCAGGCTATGGAATCACAGAAAATAGGAACAACTATTGGAACAACTGGTAGGGGAATAGGACCAGCATACTTTGATAAAGCAAGAAGGTGTGGTATTCGAATTGTGGATCTGCTTGATAAAAATGTATTTGAACAAAAACTTAGGGAAAATTTGAAGGAAAAAAATGATCTGCTTAAAAAAATCTATGGCTACGAAGAACTTGATGTTGATGAAATAGTTAATTCCTATATTGATTTTGATAGATTGATTGATCCTTATGTTACTGATACAAGCTTGTTACTGAATACGGCTATTAAAGAAAATAAAACAATTTACGCCGAAGGGGCTCAAGGTGCATTGCTCGATGTTGACCATGGAACATATCCTTTTGTAACAAGTTCGAATCCAACTTCCGGCGGAGCTTGCACTGGTTTAGGAATACCTCCTACCTCAATTACAAAGATAATTGGGGTAGCTAAAGCCTACACTACAAGGGTAGGGCACGGACCATTTCCAACTGAATTAGAAAATGAATTAGGTGAACTTTTACGTTTAACTGGTGCTGAATACGGAGCAACAACTGGACGTCCCAGACGGTGTGGCTGGTTAGATCTTTTTGCTTTAAGGTATTCAGTGATGATAAATGGAATATCCGAAATAGCCCTTACTAAACTTGATGTTCTTGATAATCTTGATGAAATAAAATTCTGCGTAGGTTATAAAATTGATGGTAAAGAGCTAAAATCATTTCCGGCTGATATTGCTACTTTGCAGAAAGTTAAACCAATTTATCATTCAATAAAAGGCTGGAAAAAAACAACATCAAGTATAAGAGATAAAAAAGATTTACCCCAAGAAGTTTTTAATTATTTTGCACAGATTGAAAAATTCACCGGAGCTAAGGTGAAAATTGTTTCACTTAGCCCCGAACGAGATGCTACAATTTTTTTGGATGATTAGTTTTTATCTGCTTCTGAATCTGTTCTATTTGTTAAAATGTCATCTGATTCTGCAAAATCTGAGGTTTCAGTGTCTTTTTTCTTTTTCTTTGAACCATTAAGGTGTCTCGAGATAGAATAGAAAAATCCGAAAACAACAGCGATTACACCAATCCACACTAAGTTGATAAAAGGTTTAACTGTTACTTCTACAGTAAAAATTTCTCTGGTGAAAGCAAATACCGATTTAGCTTGTTCCAAATTATCACCCGGAACGAAATTTACAAAACCAATTTTAACATTCTTACCAGAGATATCTAGCCATAAAGGAGAGAAGTTTTGTTTTACTAAATCAAGCAATGCATAAGCTGTGTCAATACTTACATTTTTTCCGTCACTAATTTTAAGAATAGCACCTATAATAGAATGGTTTTGATTTCCATCAGCTTGCATTCGGGACATATCATACTTTAACAAAGTAATCTTTGTATTTTTATCATAAGGAATTGATTGAGTTTCACCTTTTTTTAATGTAATTTCGGCTGGTGATTCTTCGTGTTGAACTGATATTGGAGCAATGTATAAATCCTGTGAAACATATCTTTTGATTCCGGGTTCGAAAAAGGGAGCCTGAAATTCATTAAATGCGCTCCAATACATTATAGGATTGACAGTAGCATGTGAGGAAGAACCATCTCTTTCGACTTTAATTAAGTATTGAAATTTTTCTCTGTCATTGTATTGTTTTTCTATCTGTTCTTTTCCTTTAAGAGTGAATTTATAACCGAAGGCAGTCTGAGGTTCATCAGGGTGAAGAACAAGCGATTTAGTCAAAGAATAAGCACCAGAAGATAGTGTTCCCAGCAGAAGTAAAGATATACCTAAGTGAGAAACATAAGCTCCAAGTGTTTTAGGTTGTAATTTAATGTTTCTTATAATGTAATCAAGATTTATTAAAAGCGAGAAGATAGAAGCAAAAGCTAAAAGTAAATATTGTATGTTTGTTACTCCAAAAAATATTAGGGCAACTGAAATAAAAACAGAAATTACTGAATAAACAAGAGATTTCTTCAATACATTATCCCATCTGTTATTGCGCCAATTCATATAAATTGATAGAGCGTTAATCAGCAAAATCAAAATTGCAATTGGCAACATCCATACATTATAAAACTGAGCGTCAATTGAATTTTGAGAAGAGCCAAGAATACCAGAAAACAAAGGGAAGCTTGTTCCAATTAATACGATAATAGTTCCTGCAAGAATAACAATTGAACCAAGCGATAATGCAAATTCCTTTGAGCTTGTGTGTGAAACAGTTTTATTAACAGGAATATCTTTTACTCTTAAGATTAAAACACCAATACCAATAATTAAAAATAAAGAAAGCAGAGCAACAAGCAGAGTATTAACTATTTGACCGGGATCAACAAAAGAGTGGACCGATGAATCACCCAGAACACCACTTCTTGTAAGATAGGTTGCATAAAGGACTAAAACAAAACCTATGATAGCCAATGAGAAATTTGTTTTTCTTAAACCACCAGTGCTTTTTTGAACTAACATAGTATGAACAAGGGTAACTGAGATGAGCCAAGGCAATAAGGAAGAATTTTCCACGGGGTCCCAAGCCCAATAACCACCCCAGCCAAGAGTTTCATAAGCCCAAAACCCACCTAACATTATTCCAAGCCCAAGAATACCAGAAGCAAATAATGTCCAAGGAAGAGCAACTCGAATCCACCTGTTATAGTCACGTCTTAATAATCCAGCGATAGCAAAAACATAGGGAACTGTCATAGCAGCATAACCTACAAATAATATTGGAGGATGAATTGCAATCCAATAATTTTGAAGAATTGGATTTAAACCCCTACCTTCCTGAGGTGTAAAACCAATAGGGATATTGCTTTCCTTAAAGGAATCCCAAACATATTCAAATGGGCTTTTAAAAATTAAAATTATAAATAAAAAAGATAAAACAATTGAATAAAGTCCCATTACCAATTCTTCGTAATTGTGTTTTTTGGTGTAAGGTATAAGAAAACCACCAATGAAAACTATCATCAAAGCCCACAGAAGGAAAGAACCTTCCTGACCAGCGTAAAATGATGAAATCAATAAGTGAAGAGGAAGATTTGTTGAAGAATAGCTCCAAATATATGTAAATTGAAAATTATGATTTATAATCTGATAGAGTAAATAAACTGAAACTGCAGTTATTCCAACTATAATTGTAAAATATATTGATCTTGCAAATGTTGATATCAATTTGTTCTTTTTAATTTCAGCAGTAATATATAGTAGAGCAGAAAGTAATGACAAACCAAATAAAAAATATATTAGTATTTTACCAAACATAATAATTATCCTTATTCAGAGTGAAAAAAATCAGAGATTTTGTTGCTTTTTTAAATCATCAATGTTCCCTTCATATTTAGAGGGACATTTAGTAAGGATTTCAGAGGCGGAGAATTCATCCCCAGTAAATTTACCTTTTATAACAAGATGAGTAGCAATCTCGAAATTGTTAGGTTTTCCACCCTTATAGACAACTTTTGAGATTTTTTCTTCATAATCTTTCATATAAAAGGAAAAAGTGTTAGTAGAAGGGTCATAGTTTGAGGGCATATCTTTCACCCAAGTTCCTTTAACTTGAACTTTCTTGCCATTAAGCTTGGCTGGAGTGAAGTTAGAGTATTCAATCGAACTAAAACTGGAAGAAAAAACTGCAATAATAATAAAAATTACTGCAAGTATAATTCCGATAATGTATCTTAATTTCATATAGAACTCTCAATTAAATTTTTCAGTATTTTCAGAGTTAATTTTGATTTCAAGTTTTTTAAGCCTTTTATCAACAGTAATAAAGAAAACGATAATACCTGTCCAAATCATTAGGACAATTCCAAGAACAACATAAAGCGAATTATTTTCTAAAAACTCTTGCATATATTTCCACTATGTTTTGACGATTTAAAATTAAAAAATATTTACAAAACAGAATTTTCAAATTGATTTCTTATGAAAAATTAAAACAATTCTCGACCAGATATTAAACATCCAGAAAAAAATTGCTGTAAATGAGGCAAAACCCAAGCTAAAAGTAATTTGTTGAAAAATGTTTAATGTGCCTTCCTTGGTGCTTAAAATTGGTCCAGCAGTATCATCATTTGCTGAACCGGGATGGAGACTATCAACGAGCCTGGGAAGAATAAAAACCAAAAAAGGGACTGTTATGAAAGCAATGATCGAATAAACAGAACTTAAACGAGCTTTTAGCTCAGGATTGTCTATAGCAGATCTAAGGGCAAAATAAGCACCATAAATAAGTAATAAAATAAATATTGAAGTTTCCCTCGGATCCCAATTCCAAAAAGAGCCCCAGTTAAATTTTGCCCAAATCATTCCGGTGGTTGTAGCTAAGATGGCGAATAGTGTTCCTATTGCTGCAGCTGAAGCAGCTAAGACATCATTATTAAAATCTTTTGATTTTAGATATCTGATTGAATAAATCATAGCCAATAAATAAGCCAATACTGAAATCCAAGCCATTGGAACGTGAAAATTGAGTATTCTAATTTGTTCTTCAAGTTTTGGAACATAGGGCAAGGATAGCAATGGGTTTATAGAAACGGTTCTTAAAAAATTAAAATTATCTGGAGATTTTCCTTTTGAGACTGCCATTACGACAAAATCACCTAATTTAAAATTTACGTCGTTAGTTCCTTTTATTAAGGATATTTCTGCAGTTTTACCAAAATTATCAGTAATAATTATAGACTTTCCATCTTGATTATTAGTCAAACTTGTTATTTTGCCTTTTAAGTTAAGCTGATGATTAGGTTTAGCTTCAAGAATGAATGAAGCTGTTTCAACATCAGCCCCAATAGGGGGTAGAAATGATAACATAATAGTGAGAGTTACTAATATAATCGTTATTATTTTCCAAATTAATGGTTTTGGTTTGAGAATACTCGGAAATAAACCCAAAACAAGACCAAGAACAATACCTGATAATAAAATTATAGCTTTCACTTAAATTTAAATAAAGTTATTTTAAAAAAACAAAATTAATAAATAATTAATAATCTAAGCTAAAAGTTTTTTTAGGGTAAGAGTATTTTGAGGATTGTTCTCGTTAGAGGGAAGATAACCAATTTCATCCATAACTGAACGAATAAGATAAATTCCAAGTCCACCTTTTTTGAAATTCAATATATACTCATTCATATCAGGTTTTGGAACATCAAGAGGGTTAAATGGCTTACCTTCGTCAAATATATTAACAATAAAAAATCTATCATCGGTTTGAACACTTATTTTAATTTTTTGATTATTATCAAAATTGAATGAATATCTAATCAGATTGGTGCATGCTTCATCCACAGCAAGAGCTATTTTATCGGATACTTCCTCATTAAAACCATTTTTTAAAGCAAATTGTTTAACAAAATCTCTAATTTTTTCGAGATTTTTAAAGTCTGCTGAAAAAACTGCTTCAGAATTTTTATTTAATTTTTTGTTAATCATTTCTGAAATCATTAATTATTTAGAGGACTTAAATTTTAATAAAGCTTCTTGTTCAGTTTTTTCAATATCAAAAAGTAAAGGGAAACCGAGCAAATCGAATATTGTAAATACTTTGGGTTTCATAGCAGCCATTTTAATATCACCCCCAGATTGCCTAAGCTCTTCGATGAAAGCCATAAAAACGCCTAAACCAGCACTTGAAATGTAGTCCAAATCAGAAAAATTTATAAGAATTTTATTATTCCCATTTTTAATAATGTTACTTATTTTGTCTTCGAGAATTGGTGCAGTGTGTGCGTCAAGAAATCCACTAAGACTAAGAATATTTATCCCATCAATTTCATTTTGAGACACATTAAATTTGTTTTTGGCAGACATAGTATCCTCTTATATAAATTGTTTTAATTAGTAAAAACAAAAATAATGTAATAAAAAGTAAAAATCATAATAAATATAAAATTAAGAATTACCTTGAAAAATTATTGAAAAAATAGTCATATCATCTTTCTGAGCTTCATTTCCTGCAAATATTCTTAATTCGGAATTTATATGACCCAAAAGCTCTTGAGAGTCATTACCATCAAACTTTGATATTGATTGAATTAAGCGATCAAAACCAAACTCTTCTTTACTATCATTTTGAAGCTCATTTATACCATCGCTGAAAAGAAGACATACATCATTTTTTTCTAATTTTATTTTTTTTTCTTCAATTAGACTATCGAAAATTGAGCTATCAACCAATCCTATTCCTAAACCTTTAGGTGTTAACATTTTTATGCTATTATTAGTTTTTAGGAGAGCAGGCATATGACCAGCTCGACACAAAGTAATATCACCGCTGAAATTATCAATTGAAATAGCATAAAGAGTTATGAACATTGTTTTTTCCATATTCTCGTATAAAATTCCATTCAACTTGCAAATAATTTCTTTTGCCGAGTTACTTTCTTTTGCAGTTCCTAAAACGACGCCTTTAAGTAAAGCCATATAAAAAGCTGCACTCATACCTTTACCAGAAACATCACCCAAAAGGATACAATAATTTCCATTTGCTAAGCGGATAACATCATAATAATCGCCGCCAACTTCTTCAGCAGGATTCATATAACCGGCTATTGAATAATTTGGTATTGTTGGTAATGTATTTGGTATTAATTTTTGTTCTATTTCACGAGCGATTAATAATTCTTGTCTATATCTTTCTTTTAAAAGGGATTCTTCGAGTAATCTGGAATTTTCCAAAGCTATTGTAACATTATCTCCGAATGCTTTCATCAAGAGAAGCTCTTCTTGTTCAAAATCGTATTCATTTAATTTGAAAACGATAAGAGAACCGATTCTATGATTTCCTTTGAATAAAGGGGTGATAATAATTGACTTTGCAAAATCAATTAAATTTAATTCAGGGTATTCAATTGATTTATCGGGGATGGACTCTATTATAGTTGTTTCATTTATTGATTTGAAAAATTCAACAATACCGGGCTTGATATGAAGACTTTTGATAATTTCTGGTTTAATCATTTTTGAAGAAGCAACTGAAACATTTCCATCAGACTCATAGATTTCTATCCAAGAACCAGAAGCGTTACAGGCTTTCATAGCCAATAGTGTGATTGTATCAATTAGTTTATTGAATTCAGTAAAATTTGCAACTAATTTATTTAAATATGTAAGTGAATTGAGTTCGTAGGTCCTTTGTTCGACAATTTTTGAGGTTGGAAATGTTAAGATGGTAGCAAATGAAATTCTCAAAAAATAAGCTATAACCATCGTTAAAGAGATAAGAATAGAAATATTGGCACCATAAACTATAATAATTCCATTAATGAAAAAATTATTTTCATTATTGACTAAATCAATCGTAATGATTGAAATAATGATACCAAATATTGAAATTCCAAGTATTTTCCATTTATCTCTTTTCGGTAAAACAGCAATCCAATTGTTTTTCTTAGAAGTAATGAATGTCAACAAGAATGCAAAGACAAAGAGTATCCCAATAATAATATTTAGGATAGTATAAGTGGTATCGTTTTTTGATATAAAAATTGTTTTTAAAATTTCAGTTATAAAAATGAAAAACAATGAAGTCAAAATTAAAGTGTTTTGAAATTTTGTTTTGCGATGCCTTCTAAGGATTAACCATTTGAAAAGATAAGAAAGCGTAAAAAAAGCTGTAACAATAATAAAGAGCGAGAATATTTCAATATAAAACAATACTATTAAATTTGGTATTGGACTAAAATCTTCCTCAGGGGCTTTAGGTAAAAATATATTTGCCAGAGGTATTATTGATGTTGCTAAAACCACTTTCAAGGTATCAAAAATAAATTTTTGATTGTCATTTGATTCTTTTAAGTCTAAAGTTTTTGTAAAGTGAATAAAGAAAAGATAACCAATAAAAAAAATAATTGAAAGCGATAAAAATACTCTAAAAATAATTGCAATATTTAAGTCAAATTGATCTATGATATAAAAAAGCGAATCACTTGTTAATTTTAGTATTAAAGCAATGATTAGGAGGATATATATAGTTGTTAATTGATATTTTCGCACAGGAACTATTCCATCAACTTCAGTGTTAATTTTATTGTTTTTGAATATATTTTTAAAAATTTCAATCATTAAAGTCCATAAAGTCTATTACAATTTAACAAAACGAAAATAATTTGAGAAAGTTACAACAATAAAAATTCAAAACTAAATAAATCAAAATAAGAAATTCACTAATCTAAGAATTAATTAGTTAATTAAGGGTTAAAATTGAGAATAATATTGATTTGATTAAATAAATTTATTTGAAAAAAGCGTAATTTTTTTGTATTTTTGTAAGTTATGTGATGGATAATTTTTGGGATGGGCTTTGACAGATGGTTGGAGCCCATTGCTATTTTTAATGATTTTTTTATACAAATTAATTTATTAAATAAAGGGTGAAAATTAATGGCAAAAGCTAAAGAAAAGGCACGTGGTGACAAAAAAATGATCATTGAAGCTTTCACCGAAATGGCAAAGGAAAGAAATATTGACCGTGATTTGCTTCAAGGTATTCTTGAAGAGACATTGTCGCAGCTTATAAAAAAGAAATATGGAGCTAATGCTAATTCAGATATTATTGTTAATATGGACAAGGGAGACATCGAAATTTATTTGACGAAGAAAGTGGTTGAAACAGTTGAAGATAGAGAAACAGAAATTAGTTTAAAAGAAGCCAGAGAAAAAAGCGATGAAGAATATGAAATTGGTGATGAGTTTATAGAAGAAATTACGTTAGATAATATTGGTGAAAATTTTGGAAGAAGGCTAATAACACTTGCTTCACAGGGATTAAATCAAAGAATTCGAGACATTGAAAAAGAAAATATATATAATGAATATATTGATAGAGTAGGAGAAATATTAGTAGGAGAGATATATCAAATTCGCCGAAATGACATTTTAGTTTTGCATAATAAAGTTGAACTAAGATTGCCAAGGGAAGAGCAAATTCCTAATGAAACGTTCAAGGGGAAAAAGAATCAAACAATTAAAGCATTACTAAAAGAGGTCAGGCGAACTGGTAGTGGTGGAGTTCCTGAATTAATATTATCAAGAGCATCGGATGAATTTTTAGCTAAATTATTCGAAGTTGAAATACCTGAGATTTATGACGGAATTATAAAGATTAAAGCTATTGCAAGAGATCCCGGAGAAAGATCTAAAGTGGCAGTTATGTCAACTGATGACAGGGTGGATCCTGTTGGAGCTTGCGTTGGAATGAAGGGGATAAGAATACATTCAATTGTGAGAGAGTTAAACAACGAAAATATTGACTTAATTGAATATTCTGATAATCCAAAGACATTCATAGCAAAAGCATTATTACCAGCAAAGATCAAAGAAATTACTATATCAGAAGAGACGAGGACTGCTACGGTGGTTGTTTCAGAAGATCAGGTTCCTTTAGCTATTGGCAAAAATGGGCAAAATGTCAGATTAGCATCAAAACTAACTGGTTATTCAATCACTCTAATTAAAGAGGGTGGCGAAGATATAGAATTAAGCGAATTCAAGGAAGAATTGGGAACTGCATTATATCAAGAACTAAAATCATTAGGAATAGAAACTGCAAGAGAGTTTTTAGAATATGATATTGGTGAATTATTGAATGTTAAGGGAATGACAAAAGACTTTCTCATCGAAATGAGAGGTATTATTTTAGCAGAATTTGACGAAGCAGAGTCGGAGGAAATACTTGAGCGAATAAGGAATTACGAAAAAGAAGAAAACAAAGAAAATAGCACTGAAAAAGATACAGTTAGTGATGATAAAAATGATGAAATTATCGTGGATTTTGAATAAAAAGATTTTTGTTTAATTGAAAAAAAAGAATAAAATTTTACATTTATGGCTGTAACAGATAAAACGAAACTTTTCAAATTAGCTTCCGAAATAAATATCGGAAGAGACAGTATAGTAGATTTCCTCAAAAGTAAAGGTTTTGAAATTGAGAATAAGCCTACGGCAGTATTGACTGAGGAAATGGTTGATCTGGTAATGGAAAAGTTTAAAAAGGAGAAAAAAGCTGCTGATACTCAAAGACAAAAACTTGAAAAATATAAATCACCAAAGAAACCAGTAGAAGCAAAGGACAAAGTTGAGGAAAAGATAATTCAGGATCTTACAATTGATATAATGGTTGAGAAAGAAAAGGTTGTTCCTCAAAAAGATTTGGAAATAATTTTCGATTTACCGCCTCAGAAAGAAGCAGAAAAATATGAAGAAGCAGAAAAAGTTACTGCGAAGGAATTAAAAAAAGAGCCTGAAGAAAGAAAAATTCCATCAGAGAAAAAAGAAAAACCTGAAACACATAAAAAAGACACAAAAGTTAAAAAGGAAATTCAAAAACCTTTGGAGGAAACAAAAGAAGAAGTCATTGGTATTGAAATTGAAAAAGCTCCTGAATTACCTCCAACCGAAGAAAAAGAACCCAGCATAAGTATCGAAGAAAAAGTTGCAGAAGAAATTCCGGTTCAAGAAGAAGTTCAGAAAATAGCTGAAAAGGGCGAGAAAAGGAAAAAGAAAAAGAAGAAAAAAATTGTTGAGGTTGAATATGATGATGGCGAAACCTTAATTAAGAAAGCATCTAAAGGCTTAACGATTATAGGTAAAATAGACCTCGATGAAATTAAAAAGCCGGTAAAAGCTAAAAAACCAGTTGAAGATGAAGATTTGGAATTAATTGAAGAGAGAAAAACTGAACTCGAATATGATAGTATAAAGAAAAAATATAAAATTAAAGGTCGAGACAGGGATGCTGTTAAGGACAAAGTCATTGTAGATAAAAGAAGGAAAAAGAAAAAAAGCTTAAGAGAAACAATAAGCAAAGATGAAATAGACAGAGCTATAAAGGAAACACTCACTGGCATTTCGGAAGCTGGTCTAACAGCAAAAAGAACAAAGATTAAACAAAAGAAAAAAGCTGAAAGAGAAGAGAAAGAACTAAAAAGAATTGAAGAATTAGAAAGAGAGTCAAAAAAGCTTCAACTTTCTGAATTTGTTACAACCGGGGACTTAGCAAATCTAATGAAGGTTTCTCCAAATGAAATAATAAAAAAATGCTTCGATTTGGGCTTATTTGTAACAATAAATCAAAGACTCGATAAAGATACAATCACTTTAATAGCCGATGATTATGGAATAGAAGTTTCATTTTTAGATGAGAAAGAACTACAAGTTGTAACTGATGAAGACGATCCAGAGGAAACAAAAAAACCAAGACCACCAATAGTAACAATAATGGGGCACGTAGATCACGGTAAGACTTCATTATTGGACTATATAAGAAATACCAATGTAGTAGCAGGTGAAGCTGGGGGAATAACTCAACATATAGGAGCTTATCAAGTAGAGTTACCAAATGGTAAGTTTATTACATTTCTTGACACACCGGGTCATGAGGCATTTACGGCAATGAGAGCCCGTGGTGCGTTAGTAACAGATATTGTTGTTCTTGTTGTGGCGGCTGATGATAGCGTTATGCCTCAAACTGTTGAAGCTATAAGCCATGCTCAAGCTGCAAATGTCCCTATAATTGTAGCTATTAATAAAATAGATAAACCAGATGCAAATCCTACAAGAATAAAACAACAATTATCAGATCATAATATTTTGGTAGAAGAATGGGGCGGAAAATATCAATCAGTCGAAATTTCATCGAAAAGAGGTGATAATATTGACTTATTACTCGAAAAAATCCTTTTGGAAGCCGAATTATTAGATTTGAAAGCAAGATACGACAGAAAAGCTGTAGCAACTGTAATTGAGGCTAATTTAAGTAAAGGATTGGGTCCAGTTGCAACTGTCATTGTTCAAAAAGGAACATTAAAAATTCATGATAATTTTGTTGCAGGACATAATTCTGGTAGAGTAAGGAATATGTTTGATGAAAGAGGAAATAAAGTTACAGAAGCAACACCGTCAATGCCTGTTATGGTGATTGGTTTTGATGGCTTGCCGGAAGCTGGGGATATATTAACAGTTGTTGATAGTGAACAACAAGCAAGAATGATAGCATCCCAACGAAGACAAATGAGACGAGAACAGGAATTTAAACAGATAAGGCATGTTACCTTAGATGATATATCAAAGCAAATTCAGATTGGTGGGGTAAGGGAATTATTATTAATTTTAAAATGCGATGTTGCTGGGACTATCGAGGCTTTGGCAGACTCATTAATAAAATTATCAAGAGATGAAGTAAAGATTCAAATCATTCATAAAGGTGTAGGGGATATTAATGAATCAGACGTAATGTTGGCTTATGCTTCAGGTGCTGTTATCATCGGATTTCAAGTTGGAATTACATCAAAAGCTAAAAAACTAGCGGAAACTGAGTCTGTAGATATAAGAATATATAATATCATTTATGATTGTATAAATGAGATTAAATTAGCACTTGAGGGACTCTTAACACCTGAAATAAAAGAGGATATTACAGCGACTGTCGAAATAAGAAAAGTGTATAAGATAAGTAAGGTTGGCAATATTGCTGGATGTTATGTTTTGAACGGAAAAATATCAAGAAATGATAAAGTTAGAGTTTTAAGAGATGGATTTCCAATATTCAATGGACACATATCTTCACTAAAACGAGGTAAAGACGACGTTAAGGAAGTTGATACAGGGTTTGAGTGTGGAATTTCTCTTGATGGTTTTAATGGCATTGAAGTAGGCGACATTATTGAAGGCTATAAAGTTATTGAAATGAAGCGAAAAATTTATTAAAAATAAATTATTATCATTGTTTTTCAAGAAATTGGTCAAATGTCGATTAGAGCAGAAAAAGTTAGTAACGAAATTAGAAAAGCTATAGTAAAGCCTATATCTGATCTTGCTAATGAACACAATGCAGGTTTATTAACTATTACCACAGTGCATATATCAAAGGATTTAAGGGTTGCAAGAGTATACTTTAGTTTAATGGGTGGAAAAATTGGAAAAAGTCAATTTATTGATATTTTAGAGTTAAATAAATCAGAAATTCGAAGGCATTTGGCTAATACATTGAGACTCAGGTTCGTCCCAGATCTGAAATTTTTTTACGATGATACATTAGATACAATTGAACATATAGACAACTTATTAAAAAAAATAAAATCAAATGATTCTGAATAGCACCCAAACAAAAATAAATTGCTTTAAATAAGATTATGCTTAATATATGATTCCTACCTTTTTATATGTAAAAATTTCATTCTGAAAATTAGAGATTTATTTGATTGAATTTATTGTGATTTTAACCAAAGATAATATTAATGATATTAATGAATGGCTTAAGTCTTTAAACGAGGAAGGTGGAATATCGCTATTAATCAAGGAAAAAGGGTGGACATCGTTTGATTTAGTTGCAAAATTAAGAAACTTAACAGGGATTAGAAAGATTGGGCATTCAGGAACATTAGACCCTTTAGCTACCGGTTTAATGATAATAATGTTTGGTAGGGCAACAAAAAAAGCTTCAATGTTTTCTGATTTAAATAAAAGATATTTAGCAACAGTTAAATTTGGTGCAAGAACTGCCACATACGATAGGGAAATGGAAGAAGAAGATTTAAAAAATATAGATGATCTTGATTTTGATAAGATAAAAAACATTCTTGAAGGATTTAAAGGTAAAATCATTCAAAAGCCTCCAATATATTCAGCAAAAAGTTTTAAAGGAAAAAAACTTTATAAAATTATTAGAGGCAAACAAGATTTAAACGAGGATATAATAAATGAAATCAGGGAAATAAAAAAAAATGAGGTAGAAATTTATCAGCTTGAATTATTAAATTATTTGAATGGTATTGGAATTATTGATATAAATTGTAGCTCAGGCACATATATTAGAACTTTGGTTGATGATATTGGACAGAAATTAGGGACTGGAGCTTATTTATATGACTTAATTAGAACAGGAATTGGAGAATTTGATATTAAGCAAGGCTTTACTATTAATGAATTTCAGAATTTAATTAAAATTTAGTTTCAGAATAGTGAAATATTAAGAAAAATGAATATATATAGGCGATTAGAAGAAATTAGTTATGATAAAAGGACAGTCCTAACTCTCGGGACTTTTGACGGAATTCATCTGGGACATCGAGCTATCATAGATAGGCTAAAAAAAATCTCAGAACAAAACCACCTCAGAGATTTTGTAATAACTATGGAACCACATCCTCAAGTAGTTTTAAATAGACCAGACCGAGGACCAATTAAATTATTGACTACTATTGAGGAGAGATTGATATTGTTCGAGAGCTTAGGTATTAGTAATTGTTTCGTTCTTGAATTCAATAAAGATATCGCTAATATGGATGGAAAAGAGTTTGTCGAGAAAGTAATGGTAAATCAAATTGGAGTCAGTAAAATATTAATGGGATATGATCACCTTTTTGGAAAAAACAGGGGTGGAAACGAAGAACTATTAAAAAATTTAGGTCAGATTTATAACTTTGAAGTGGAAAGATTAGATGGTTTTGAGAAGAGTGGAGTCATAGTTTCAAGCACAAAAATTCGCAAAGCAATAAATGAAAAGAAATTAGATGAAGCTAACGATATGCTTGGGCATTATTATTTTGTAATTGGTGAGGTTGTTCACGGGGTTGGTCGTGGAAGAAAAATTGGATATCCAACAGCAAATATAAAAATTGAAAATGAATTCAAATTGATTCCACCAGTAGGAGTTTATTTTGTTTCAAGCATAATAAACGGAAATAAGGTTTACGGAATGGCTAATATTGGTTTTAGACCAACCTTTCACGATGATTTGGGATTGGTTCTCGAAGTATATTTCTTTGATTTAAATCAGGATTTGTATGGTATGAGACTCCAAATTGAATTTATTAAATACCTGAGAGAAGAGAAAAAATTTAATAATGTTGATGAACTTTTAATAGCGATGAAAGAAGATGAAAGAATTTGTAAAAAGTTAATTTCGGAAATGAAGTGAGATTTTTAATAATTTTTTGATAAAAAAAACTGATAAATATATCAAAATATTTTTATTTTTAAGGATTTAGTATTATATTTGTATTCTTTAAAATATTTAATTTAGTTAAAGCAAATTTTTGGAGATTTAATGATTAATAAAGAACATAAAGCTGATTTAATTTCAAAATTTGGTGAAAATCAGAATGATACTGGAAAATGTGAGGTCCAGATAGCTATTTTAACGGCAAGGATTAATGATCTAACTCACCATCTTGATTATCACAAAAAAGATCACCACAGTAGAAGAGGATTAATAAATTTAGTAAGTAAAAGAAGAAAATTGCTTGACTATTTATCGAGAAAAGACATAAATAGGTATCGCAGTATTATATCATCATTATCATTAAGGAAGTAAAATCAGAGTATCTATTAAGTTTTAACAGGCGGTAATAATTTACCGCTTTTTTAGTTTTAATAATGTAAAATGTATAAAAAATTTTAAACATAAAAAAAATTATGGACACAGAAAATAAAATAAAAAGATCAAGTATTGAGTTCGAAGGAAAAGAATATTCACTTGAGAGCGGGAGATTTGCAAAATTTGCAAATGGAAGCGTTATGGTCAAGTGCGGAGATACAATGATATTAGTTACCGTGGTAGCAAGTGAGAAGGAATTGGAAGATGTTGATTTTTTACCTTTACAGGTAGAATATAGAGAGAAAATGTCAGCTGCTGGAAAATTTCCGGGAGGCTTTTTAAAACGGGAGGGAAAACCAAGCGATAGGGAAATTTTAACATCAAGATTAATTGATAGACCTATTAGACCAATGATACCGAAAGGTTGGCACTATGAAACCCAAATAATTGCAACTGTCTATTCTGCTGAAGTTGACGTTGATCCCGAAACTTTGGGTGCCGTTGGTGCCTCTGCTGCTTTGATGATTTCTGACATTCCATTTACAGGACCTATTTCAGAGGTTAAAGTTGGAAGAATAAATGGAAAATGGTTAGCCAATCCATCAGTTAAACAGCTGGAACAATCTGATATAGATATTACAGTTGCCGGAACTGATGATTCAATTGTTATGGTTGAGGGTGAAAGTAAGGAAATATCTGAAGATGAATTTATTGAGGCTCTTGAGTTTGCTCATTCAAAAATCAGAGAATTAAATGATTTACAAAGAAAATTAATAGAACAATTTGATGTTAAAAAACGAGAATTCAATCCAACAGACCCACCTGAAGAATTAGTTAACTCAATTAAAGATTTCATAAGTGAAGACCTCGATAAATATGTTCACACAGTAACAACCAAGACAGAAAGACATAACTTAAGAAATGAATTGCTTGAAAAATCAATTGAATTCGTAAAAGAAAAATTTTCGAGTGAAGAAGATTATGATGAAGAAAAAACAAAGCGTTCAGTAGCCGAAATATTAAATAAATTAGAAAAAAATGCTATGAGGCAAATGATTTTGGATGAAGGAAAAAGATTGGATGGACGAGGACTCGAGGATATTAGAAAAATTAGCTGTGAAGTAGGGTTGTTGCCAAGAGCTCACGGCTCAGCTTTATTTACCAGAGGCGAGACACAAAGCTTATCTACAACCACACTTGGGACTAAATCAGACGAACAGATGATAGATGGTTTATTACCTACATATACAGTTAGGTTTATACTTCATTATAACTTCCCACCATTCAGCACCGGCGAGGTAGGAAGAATAGGGGGTGTTGGTAGGCGCGAGATAGGACATGGAAATTTAGCTGAGAGAGCATTGAAAGCTATGCTTCCATCATTTGATGAATTTCCATATACTATTAGAGTTGTTTCTGATATTTTAGAATCAAATGGTTCTTCTTCAATGGCTACCGTTTGTGCGGGAAGTCTGTCATTATTTGATGCTGGTGTTCCAATGAAAAAGCCAGTTGCCGGGATTGCAATGGGTTTAATTAAAGAAGGCGAAAAATATGCTGTTTTGAGTGATATCCTCGGCGATGAAGATTTTCTTGGGGATATGGATTTCAAGGTTGCTGGGACAGAAGATGGCATTACAGCTTGCCAAATGGATATAAAAATTCAAGGGCTGTCTGTAGAAATAATGAGAAAGGCTTTGGAACAAGCCAGAAGAGGAAGATTACACATCCTTTCAATAATGAATGAAACTTTAGATGAGCCACGGGAAGAATTATCACCTTATGCTCCGAGATTTACGGTATTTAGCGTTCCTCAAGACAAAATTGGAGCTATTATTGGACCCGGTGGAGAAAATATTAGAGGTATTATCAGAGAAACTGGTGTAGAAATTAATATTGATGATGACGGAAAAGTTACAATAGCTGCAACATCAAAAGAACCCGCAGAGTTGGCAAAAGCTATGATAACCTCACAAATTAGAAATCCAGAAGAAGGAGAAATCTATATAGGAGAAGTTAAAGAAATTCGCGAAGGAATGGGGGCTTTTGTTGAAATTTTACCCAAAAAACAAGGTTTGCTGCATATATCTCAAATAGCTCACGAAAGAACATCAAATATTTCTGAAATCCTAAAAGTAGGCGACAAAATAGAAGTCAAACTTCTTGAAATTACACCTGATGGAAAATTTAGATTGAGTCGTAAAGCACTTCTTCCAAAACCAGAAGGTTACGAGGAACCTGCTAATAGTAGCGATAAAAGTCATCACAGACATAGAGATAGAAATGAAAGGAATGAACGAAGCTCAAGAAGATCGTCCCGTCCAAGAAATTAATTTTTTCTTTAGCATTAAATTATTAATTTAGATTAAGTTAAATTTTAATTAATTTTTGAAAGGTTTTATGAAAAGATATTTACTATTTGTCATATCAATTTTGATTAGTATTAGTTCATCTAATTCACAAGACATTATTAAAAATGGAACTTTTAAATTTTTCGCGGGAAATTCAGTCCTCGATTTATCGAAAATTTATGTAAAACCTATGGAGAGCATATCAAAAACAGATTTAATGCTTTCTTCTAATGATACTTTGAACGATCATTTTCTCAGAGCAACAGAATTTATGACTTATGCAGTCAACGTTCAGGGCAATAATTATCCTTTAACTGGAACTAACCCAATTTACTATTTTCTTGGTGAAAAATTTCCAGTGTCTTCATCGGGTAAAATTGAAGGAATCCTCATTGCAGTTCCATTCAAGCTTGTTGGAACTCCACAAGATAGTTTAGTTGTTTCGATTTATAATTCAAACCAAACAAATGGTTTGCCCGAAGGAGCACCTATTGGTAGTCAAATATTTTTCTTAGAAGATATTGATACAAATTCTTCAGCACCTAAGTTTTCATATATTGACTTTGCAATGCCGGTTAGTTATTCAGGTCCTTTTGTTTTAATGGTTTTAACAAGAAGTGTCAGAGTAAATAATAATGGCTATGTAATATTTTCGAACAAGCACGGAGATGGATCTAATCAAGAAAGATGTTGTATATTGATGTATACACAAAATGGATGGGTTTCAGCAAACTTAGGTCAATTAATTCAATTAGAGGGAGTTCCAATTGACATTGATCCTATGATTATACCAATTGTTAGCACAGGAACTTCAGGTGTTATTGAAAACTTAAGTCTCGGTAATTTTTCAATAGATAAAGTTATGATAAACAAAAATCAAACTGAACTAAACATAATTTTATCATCACTCGAAAATAATCCCAATTTAATTTTGACGGTTGTTGATATTAAAGGAAATGTCTTACTTCAAGAAAAATATGACAGTCGAGAAAATTTATTAAATGAAGAAATCAAAATTGATATCAGTCAGTTTTTATCTGGTAATTATTTCTGTATTATCAATTCTGGGAAAGATAAATTAGCTACTAAATTCTCAATAATTAGATAAAATTTCAATTTTTCTGAAAAAAAAAAGCAGTTGTGAATTGAACAACTGCTTTTTTTATCTAAAATTTTAGTAGTAATCTTATTCTAAATCTTCAATAATGTCGGAAGCTCTTTTGCCGCCGGCAAGCTCGACAATTATGTCATCATAGTAGTCAGAAATAATGGCAACAGCATCAACTGCGGTTTTTAATTCATTGGGGTCGAGATTGGCTCCGGGGAGAGAGTG
Source organism: Candidatus Kapaibacterium sp. (assembly GCA_026418625.1). Taxonomy (GTDB): domain Bacteria; phylum Bacteroidota; class Ignavibacteria; order Kapaibacteriales; family UBA2268; genus CALHRB01. Next base: position 76,414 of record JAOABA010000049.1, on the reverse strand, counting down.
GGAAAAAGTGATTGTATCATCAAATAACAAACCAAAAGCACCAAAGTGAAGTTCAGAATTTTTTCTCAACAGGAATCTCATTAAATCGGGTGTTACATTAGCAGAAGTAACTACATTAGAAATACATTCAACACAAGATTCAGTATCAGTAAATGGACGAACTATAATCATTATCTGAGATGAACCACGTGAGATTGTAAATGTTCCATCGCCAAAAGAAATATGATTGGGATAAATTTCTGAAAGATAGTTTGATACTTTCTTTATGGTTTGTTGTATCAATTCATCGGGTGTTTCAGTAGAAAATGTATCAGAATTTTGGTTAGTGCCTTCATTATTCATATAATCTCCAAAAAAGTTAAAAATAAAAAAATAGAGATAAAAGATTGTTTTATTTAAAATTAAGATTCTGAGGATTTATTTTCCTCTTTTGATTCAGGAAGCATACCAAGTTTAGCTTTGAGCTCAAGCAAATCAGCATCAACATTGCTCGAAGTAGAAAGCATTTTGAATTCATCTTCTAATTTTGTGTTTTCACCAGCAAGTTGTTCAAAAGCAGTTGCTTCGGATTCAAGTTTTTCGATTTTACCTTCGAATTTATCGAATTTGCTGAAAGCGTCAGAACCAACACCAGAGAAAGATTGAGCAATTTGTTTTTGAGCCTTTGCAGCCTGAGAACGAGCAATGAGGGTGCTTTGTCGGCTTCGAGCTTCGTCTAATTTTGCTTTAAGTGTGTTTAACTGAGTTCTCATTTTATCAGAAGTAGCTTTTGCTTGCTGATAAATTGGCTCTAAATCTAAAATGTTTCGCTCAGCAATTGCCTTTTTTTCGAGAGCAGCCTTAGCTAAATCTTCCCGACCAGCTTGAAGGGCTTGAACAGCCTTTTGTTCCCAATCTTTTTTTTCATTACGTGCTTTTTCGAGCTTTCTTTCTAAAGATTTTTCATTAGCAATGGCATTAGCAACGGCGAGAGTAGCTTTATTAACTGATTCTTCCATTTCGAGAACCATTTGTTTAAGCATTTTCTCGGGATCTTCTGCTTTGTCAAGAGCATCATTTACATTTGCTTTAAAAATATCAGCTATTCTACTGAAAATACCCATAGTAACCTCAAAATAAAATTAAAAAAATATTAGTTTCGTCAAGTTGAAAACGTAAATATGTTTTTTTGGTTTCATCTAAAATATAAATCAAAGAAATAAAAATTTATAATCGAAATTTGGGGTCAATAATTGTAAGGAAAAAAATGGATTTTGATTTTAAAAATATATTAGGTCAATTTCAAAAGATCCAAGAAGAAATGGAAAAAATAAAATCCGAACTCTCGAGGAAATCTGTTACAGCAGAAACTGGAGGAGGAATGGTTGCAGTAACTATTGATGGCAATCAGCAGATTCTGAAAATCAGTATAAGCGATGAATTAATTGAAACAAAAGACCGACAAATGATTGAAGATTTAGTTAGAGGGGCAGTAAACAAAGCTTTTGTTGAATCTCAAAGAATGATGAAAGAAGAAATGTCCAGATTTACAAGTTTTCTACCTAATATTCCGGGTCTTAATCTAAATATTTGATCTAATTTTTAATTTTTCGGACGAACAAATGCTATATACCTCAGAAAGCATTGAACGAATGATTGAGATATTATCTTCCTTACCATCTATTGGTAGAAAATCAGCTCAAAGATTAACATATTATTTAGTTAGGCAACCTGAAGATTTTATAGCAAAATTTGCTAAAGGATTGATAGAATTAAAGGAAAAAATAAAATACTGTTCACAATGCTTTAATTATACTGAAATTGACCCCTGTCCGATTTGCTCATCTGAAAGAAGAGATAGAAAAACAATATGTGTTGTTGAATCCCCTAATGATGTTATTGCTATTGAAAAAACGGGGGAATACCAAGGGCTATATCACGTGCTTCACGGTGTAATCAATCCACTCGAAGGAATTACTCAAAATGATGTAAAAATTAAAGAACTAATGGAAAGACTCAATTCCACTGAAGAAGTGATAATTGCCTTAAATCCAAGTATTGAAGGAGAGGTTACAACTCAATACATAGCAAAATTATTAAACCCACTTGGAATAAAGACTACGAGAATAGCTCGTGGTATGCCTGTTGGTTCTGAGCTTGAATTTGTTGATGATGCAACAATAACAAGAGCCATAGAGGGAAGGGTTGAAGTTCAATAATTTATTATCTAAAAAACAATTTTTTTGTCTCATAAATCAAATTACTTTTAACTGAAGCGAGAGAACCATTTTTTACTCTTGCACCAGAAGCATTTAGATGACCGCCTCCATTGAATTTCATAGCTAAATCCCGAACTGAGTAGTTGTCCTTAGATCTAAATGATAATTTTATTTCGTTAGAGTCTGGAATTTCAGCTATAAGAACACCTATTTTAATTCCGTCAATAGCCATCAAGGATTCAACAAAATTTTCAAGATCGGAATTATTTGTATTAGTTTCAAGAAAATCTTCTTTTTTGAGTGTCATTAGACAAAATGTATTATCAAAAAATAATTCTAAGTTAGAATAACCTCTGCCAAGGAGTCTTATTTTATTAAAGGAATTTTTATTATAAATTTCCTCATAAATTTTTACTGGGTCAGCTCCATTTTTAATTAGGTCTGCGATAATTAAATGGACTTCTTCATCCGTTCTTGGAAATCTAAAAGAACCGGTATCAGTTAAAATAGCTGCATAGAGGTTTTCAGCTATATTTTTATTTATTTGAAAATTTTTATCATTTTTTATTAGCTTGTAAATGAGCTCACCAGTTGAAGAAGCTTCAGTATCAATGAGATAATAATCAGCAAATTCCTTTGGATTTAAGTGATGGTCTATAACAATTTTTTTTGCATTGGAACTTAGTATTTTATTTTCTAATCCTCTTAATCTGGTGATATCATTCAAATCGAGTATGAAAATTAATTCGACTGAATCAATCCATTGTGTATCAATGTTTTCTGAAAATAATTGAATCTTATCAACACCATCGAGAAATTTCAAATTATCGGGAACATCATCAGTAATGACAACATAAACATTTTTGCCTTTTCCAGACAAATAATGATATAAAGCAAGAACGCTACCAATAGCATCTCCATCTGGATTAAGGTGAGTGGTAATAAGATAATTGTTTTTATCTTGAACTAAGTTTAGTAAAGAATTAAAATCTATATTATTCATCAGAATTCAAATGTTCCAATAATAAAAAAAGTTTTAGACGTTGATAAAATAGTAGAATTTTTTTGTTAAGACATTACTCTTTTAGATTATTTAAGATTTAAACATTATTTTTGAATTCTTTTGAAAAGAAATGGTGAAAATAGTGGATGATAGAATAAAAAAATTAATTCCTTATGCACTTGTTTTAATCAGCTTTGTAATTACTTTATTTATAGTTGTAATAATTGTAGATCTAATTATTCTGCCCTCTTTAATTCACAATAGAGATATAGTAAAAGTGCCGAATGTTGTTGGAAAGGATATCAAAGATGCTATAAGTGAATTAGAAAATGTTGGTCTGATCGTATCGAAGATTAATGAAATAAATAGTGATAAAGTTCCACAAGGTGTTGTTATAAGCCAAATACCCAGAGCTAATATGGAAGTCAAAAAAGAGAGAAGTGTTTATCTAACTGTAAGCAAGGGACAGGAAACTGTTGAAGTTCCATATTTAGTTGGATTACCGTTAAGGTCAGCGAGAGTGAATTTAACAAACAAAGGATTATCAATAGGAAATGTTGAATATGTCTTTAATGATACTTACGGGGTTGATACTGTAATTTCCCAAAGTATTGGGTATCCAAATAAGGTTTCTTACGGAAGCAGTATTAATTTAGTTGTTAGCAAAGGTTCGGAAAATGTTGTAAAAGTTCCTAATCTCATTGGCTCCAATTACGATGAAGCTGTTAAGGTTATAAATGAAATTGGTCTTTCTGTTGGAAATTTATCTTTTGAAAAACATCATACATACATTGAGAACACTGTCATTAATCAAAAACCTGAACCGGGAAGCACATTAAGAAAATCTGATAAAATTGATTTGATAATTTCAAAATAATTAAAAAAATGATAGTTAAGACTGATATAGATACAATTGAAGCATATTTAACTGATGCTTCAAACCTTAAAGGAAAAAGCAATAAACTAATCATACCCGAAAACAAAGATGAATTAAAGACAGTCATTAAAGAACTTTTTAATCAAAATCAAAATTTCGTTATTTCAGCTGCCGGAACAGGACTCACTGGTGGTAGAGTTCCAAAAGATGATACAATTATATCAATTGAAAAATTAAACAACATTTTAGAAATTAATCCAGAAAAAAAATTTGTCAGAGTAGAACCGGGAGTTACATTAAATCAGCTTGAGGAAGCTATTAGTCTTTATAATCTATTCCTACCACCAAATCCGACAGAAAAAAATAGCTCTTTAGGCGGCAATGTTGTTAATAATTCATCGGGATCAAGATCATTTAAATACGGTTCAATAAGAAATTATGTAGAAGCTCTTGAGATAATATTGTCAAATGGTGAAACATTTAACCTAAATAGGGGAAACAATTTTGCTGATGGCAATAAACTATCTCTAATAACAGATGAAAAGAGTCAATACAATATTGAGTTTGATGAAATCACTCCACCAAACACAAAACATTCCGGAGGATATTATTTAAAATATAATATGGACGCAATTGACCTTTTTATTGGTTCTGAAGGGACTCTTGGGGTGATAAGTGAAATTAAACTTTCAGTGGCTATCATCCCTGAAAAAGTTCTAGGTTTACTTGTTTTTTTTGATGATGAATATAATTTACTTGAATTTACTGAAAAAATCAGAGAAAAAAGCTTAATCACAAACAAAGTTAATATTGATACAAATTCAGATATAGCTGCAAGATTGATAGAATTTTTCGATGAGAAATCATTAGATCTTATTAGAAATAAATATCCACAAATTCCAGCTGAGAGTAAGGGAGCCATTTGGATTGAACAGGAATATTCCGAAAATTTTGAGAATGAAATACTTGAGAAATGGTTTGAAATAATATCAAAATATTCTTTATTAGCTGATTCAACTTGGGTCGCTACGAATGAGAAAGAACATAATAATTTTAGGGAATTCAGACACCAAATACCCCTAACCGTTAATGAAATAATCTCAAGAAATGGGATGAGAAAGATTGGAACGGATACCGCTGTTCCATCTTATAATTTTCGTGAATATTATTTCTATGTAAAAGAAAAATTAACAGAATTGCAAATTGATTATGTTGTTTTTGGTCATATTGGAGATAGTCATCTTCACGCAAATATTTTTCCTAAAAATGAAGCTGAAACAAAAAAAGCTCTGGACTTTTATGAAATGATTATGTTAAAAGCTATTAACCTTGGAGGAACTGTCTCAGCAGAACACGGCATTGGTAAGATCAAGAAGAATTATCTCAAGATGATGATCGGAGATAAAGGAATAACATCAATGAAGAAGATTAAAAACATACTAGATCCGAAAAATCTTTTAGGAAAAGGAAATCTATTTGATTAGAAGAATGGGCTACTTCGTTTTTCAATCTTCAAATCCTGTAGTTGTGGTGCTTTGATACCAAACATAAGATAAAATCCATTATTTATACCAATCGGATACCAAGTAAAATTAAACTGCCAGCAATGTAAATCCTTTGTGATATTGAAATTTGGAACTATCAATTCCTTTGAAACAAAGTTAAATTGAGCTCCACCGGTTATCATCCAAGTTTCAGTTAAACGAAATGAAAAGTTTGCTGTAAGATCTATAGTTTCATTTTTTATATGTTTAAGTGAACTTGAATATAGGTATCTTAAAGACAATGATAAAGTCCAAGGAAAATTAAAGCTTGAATAACCGGGAGATTTATCACCAAAAAAATCGAAAAATTCTTCTTCTCCAGTCATCCTTTGCTGAAATCGTTCACCTAAACCTATTGTATCTTTTCTAAGTTCAGATGAAGAGGAAAAAGAACCTGACCCAGACGAAACAAATGATGTAGATAGATTAACGCTGAAACTTGTAAGTCTTGCAGGAGTATTTTTAGTTTGAAAAAGAAATTTATTTACTCTGTGATATGAATCTAAAAAGCGATTATTTTTTGGGTCAAAATCCCTTTCTTCGTCGTAAAGAGTGAAAGCAGCACTCCCATTAAAACTAATGTTGGCAAATGTTGGTGTATAAAAACTGACATTAATATCACTTGCCTTGATTGAATCAGCTGCGAAATTATAATAACCGTTTAGATTGAGAGTGAGAAATTCAAGTGTTAAATCATCAAGAGTGTCACCTTGGATAATTTTAGCACCAAAACTATTTGACAAAGAATAAGTGAGTGAATTAGACAATCTGTTTGATGCGAGTCCGCCACCATCAGGTTCATATCTTGAATATCTTACTCTGTTATTTGTTCTCAAATCATTATAATATCCATAGAAACCATATTTTTCTGAAGAAAGGTCAGGTGAATAACTCCAACCAATTGTTGGTTGTAAAGTATGTCTTAAAGCTCTTATTCCGAGTATGTTTGGTTGAATTATACCAAAGAGTCTTGTTGAAACATTTAAACCAAGGTTATAGGTATATTCAGTAAAAAAACCTCTTTCCAGATTATCAGTTATGCTCGAATCGGCTGGATTAAATTGCCTATCGAGTCTTCTGAAATAATTATTAAAGCTGAAACTGAATGAAGGTGTTATTGAAAAATGAGATAATTTTGGTAATGAAAGGCTGATTCTTGGGCTATGACTGATTCTTGAAGAATATGTATATTTAAAAGTAGAGTCGTATCTAACGATTGAATCATTGACAAAAACTGGTTTAGTTTCTATACTTTTAACAGTGTTATATATAGCAGAACCACTATAAGTAAAAGAAAAGTCCTTCATCCAATTAGTTGAAGAAACATACGGTTTCAGGAAATTCCATTGAGGAATCGAAAAAGAAACAGATGGTGTTTCGCTATAGGTATTATTTATAATATTCTGGGATCTTGAATAGGAGAGAGATAGCGATGAACCGTTATCAAATTGGTTATTGTAGTATGCATCTGACCTGATATCTTGAACAACTCTGTTTGCCAGATTCCAAGACGTATTTCTGTTGAAATCAGGGGTCGAAAAACTTAAATTTGCTGAAATATTTTCAGTAGGTGTCAGTGTATGGTTATGTCTCAGGTCAACTCTCCAATTTTGGCTATACTCATCATCAGGGTTAAATCTTGTTTTTCCGTATTGTAAATTTAAATTTCCGCTGAATTCATCACGCTTTACCCATTGAGTGTAATTTTTTAAAGTATAACCGCCTTTTGAGAAAAAATCCACAGTAAATTTTGTATCATAGTAATCACTTAAAGCAAGGTAGAGACCAATGTCATTAAGTTGAACTCCTCTTGAAGTGGACAAGAAAAAAGAGGGAATAATAATTCCAGATTGCCTTCCTGTTTTGCTTGGGAAAAAAAGACCAATTGGCAAAACAAATATTGGTAAATCCTGAACATAGAAAATAATAGGATCAATGAAAATTCTATCCTGCATTACAACTTTCATTTCAGGAGAACCAAAATAAAAATGGGGGTGAGGAGCATCACAAGTAGTGTATGCACCATCTTTCACGAATAATTCAGTTTCGGAAACTCGTTTGATTTTTGCCCCTTGATAGTAACCATCTCCAATTTCAGTTTCAGCAAGGGTTATTACTCCTTGATTTGTCTTAAAATTGTATTTAATCTTTTCCCCGATAAAGCTTTCTGATTTATCAGAAAATTTTGGAAAACCAATAGGTTTGTTGTTTTCTCCGATAGCTGGCTCTGCACTCAAGGTTGATTCATTAAAATAGAGCTCAATAATTTCTGACTCCAAAAATTGTGTCTTATACCTTAATTTTGAATTTCCTCTCAACCTTAATACTTTTGAATTAATATCAAAAACGATAGTGTCGTTTGCAGAAAAATAAACTATTGAGTCAAGACCCGATTTATTTTTTTTGACTTTTAAAGTAGTATCAGCAATCGGATTTTGAGTTATTTCAATCTTGGTTTTGTCTTCGTTTTGAGCGAAAATATTAGTTAAGATTGCTAAATTGAAAATTAATAAACACAGAGTAATATTTTTATGAACTTTTTTCAAAACTAAATTTAAATCTTATTTACTTTAACACCTGAAGGTAGTCCAAACTTTAAAGATTTGTCAAATGGTTTATTCATAATATAATTTTCACAATCAAAACTAATTTGCATATTTTCCTTCTTTATATCAAAAATTATTTTTTTTGGGAAATAAAATTCTTCAATTTTAATGTAATCCTTGAATATTACATTGACAGATTCTTTATCTTCTCTTGATTTTCTTTGCACTTGCTTAAGTAACTTATTACTATTGTCAAAAACTACAAACTCAACAAAATCTTGATTAGAATCATATTTATAGATTTTTTCTTTTGTATCCTGATTTAAATTATACTCTGAATAATCATTTTCATTAAAAGGTGTTTCATTTCTCATTAAAGATATCAAATCATGAAATTTTACGGGAATAGGTAAAAATTCTGAGAATGCATTTGATTCAGGTGAGCCTTGCATAGCTTCACCAGCAAAAGCATTATAAAGAAGAAATTCTTTTTCAGTTGAATATAATCTCATTAATAGCATCCCCATAGGACCAAAAAGGGACATTGCCAATGTATCTTTATCGAAAATTTCTATCTTGAAGCTGGCTGATGCTGCATTTTTTTGAGTAGAATTAATTTTACCAGTAATAACAAGCTGTTTTACATTTTCTTTTTTGAATTGATAATTATTACTAAGGGTGGTTTCCTCAGATATTTTTTTTACAGATGAACAAGAAGTAAGTATTAAAAAACTAAAAGCAAAAAAAAGATATTTAAAATACATTAATTTATACCTAAATTTACGTCTATACAACTTTTAAGACTTGTAATTTAAGTATAAATTTTTAGTTGCGAAAAATTTTAAACTAGAGGGACAAATGTTATATATAACTAAAAGAGTTCATTTTTCAGCTTCACACAGATTATTCAATCCAACTTTCAATGACCAGAAAAATGATGAAATTTATGATAAATGCAATAATTTTTATGGACACGGACATAACTATATTCTTGAAGTAACAGTAAGAGGAATACCAAATCCTCAGACAGGATATGTTATTGACCTCAAAAAATTGAAAAGAATTTTAAATGATACTATTGTTGATAAAGTTGATCACAAGCATTTGAATTTTGATGTAGATTTTTTAAAAGGTGTGATTACGAGCGTAGAAAATTTAGCTGTAATATTTTGGAAAATATTGAAAGAAGAGATAAAAGAAGCAGAACTATACAAGATTAAACTTTATGAAACTGAAAACAGTTATGTTGAATATTTTGGTGAACCTGTTGAAGTAAACAGGTTTTAAAGGATAATATGGAAGAAAATAAAACCAACTTTCTCGATGATTTGAATACAAAATCAGAAGATGAACTAAAATCGCTTATCAAGAGTGAAACAGAACATTTAGTAACCAATTTTCCAACCAAAAACAAATACGGTGAAATCCTTTATGATGCCAATAGTTCGATGGATTTGAGCAAGGAAGAGCGTCAAAGGATGGTTGAGAGGCTCGAAGAAAAATTCATTGAAGTGATGGAAATCCTTAGAATTTCAAGGAATGACCCAAACTCGACTAACACCAATAAAAGAGTAGCTAAAATGCTCGTAAATGAGCTTTTTGCCGGACGATTTCAAAAACCACCGGTTATTACTATTTTTCCCAATCGCAAAAAAGTAGATGAGCTAATCATTAGTAAAGGAATTACAGTGATGTCAGTTTGTTCTCATCACTGGCAACCGATTTCTGGAGATTGTGCTATTGGATACATACCTGGAGATTATGTAATGGGGTTATCAAAATTGTCAAGGATAGTCGAATGGTATTCTCGCAGAGGACAAATTCAAGAGGAATTAGGAGAACAAATCGCAGATTACATCGAAAATCTTATTCATCCTAAGGCTCTTGGTGTTGTGATAAAAGCACGTCATTATTGTATGATAGCTCGTGGAGTCAAGGGTTCCGAAGAAAAATCTTTAATGGTAACTTCTGTAATGAGAGGTTATCTGCTTTCAGATTTTAATTTAAGAAATGAATTCCTGAAATTAATTGAGTAAAGCACACATATCTGCCTTATTAAATTTTGATATTGAGAAAGAATACTGGCAAAAAGGTCTATTAGTAGCCGGTATTGATGAGGTGGGGAGGGGGTGTCTTGCTGGTCCAGTCACTGCTGCAGCCGTTGTTTTTAAAATTGGCGAGTTACCTATAAGAGGTGTTACTGACTCAAAAAAACTCAGTCCAAAAGAAAGAGAAAAGCTTTATCAGAAAATTAGTGAAATTGCTTTGGATTATTCCTTTAGTTTTATTTATAATGAAGATATTGATAAAATAAATATTCTAAAAGCAACAATGTTGGCAATGGAAAATGCCATTTTGAATTTAAATAATAAACCACACCAGTTATTGATTGACGGAAACTCATTTTTTAACAATTCATATACTTTTAAAACAATTATAAAAGGAGATTCAATCAGTCCGTCTATTGCTGCTGCTTCAATAGTTGCAAAAGTTAAGAGAGATCAATGGATGATTGAAGTGGCTGACAAGGAATTTCCACAATATGATTTTAAAACTAATAAAGGTTATGGAACTCAAAAGCATATCGAAGCTATTAAAAAGTATGGAATTTGTAAATACCATCGTATCTCATTTCTAAAAAATTTCATCTCAAAACAAAATACTTTATTCAATAAATAAATTTCAGTAAAAAATTCACACTTTTTTAATTATATTTCGAAATTTCTTAATAAAAATTTGTGAATGATTATGAATATTATTTTTAAATCAATTAGGGTTGTTAACCCTGAACAAAACCTTGACGGTATTTTTGATTTATGGATCAAAGATGGCTTTATTCATTCGATAGCTACTTCGATAACTAATGAAGAACCAGAAACAAGAGTTATTCCGGGAAAGGATTTAGTAGCATTACCGGGGTTTTTCGATATGCACGTTCATCTTAGGGAACCCGGTTTTGAATATAAAGAAGATATACAATCAGGTTGTGCAGCGGCTGCTAATGGTGGATTCACTGGAGTATGCTGTATGCCAAATACAAATCCAGTTATTGATAATGTTTCAGTTGTTGAATTAATCCGGAAAAAAGCTGAAAACTTACCGGTGGATGTCAAAATATCTGCAGCTATTACTCAGGGCAGTCAAGGTAAGCAATTAAGCCCATTTTATGAGTTAAATGAAGCTGGGGTAGTTATGTTTACTGACGATGGTAAATGTGTTACAAGCTCAGAAGTAATGAAAAGAGCATTTAATTATGCTTCTACAAAAAAGCTTCTCATAGCTCAACACTGTGAAGACCATAGTTTAACTGAAAATTTTTCAGTTAATGAAGGAGTGATGTCTTCCAGTTTAGGATTAAAAGGTTATCCTTCAGTTGCTGAAGATATAATTGTAAAAAGGGATATTTTATTAAACGAATATACCGGAAATAATCCTTACCATATTTCACATATTAGCACTAAAAATTCAGTAAAATTTATTCGTGAAGCTAAATCGAGAGGACTTAATGTAACCTGCGAAGTAACTCCACATCATTTCTGTCTTAACGAAGAATTTCTATCAAGTTATGACACAAATTATAAAATGAATCCACCTTTAAGAACAAAGGAGGATATCCAAGAAATATTGGCAGGACTTAAAGACGGAACAATTGATTGTATAGCAAGTGACCACGCTCCACACGCACTTCATGAAAAAGAAGTCGAGTTCGAAAAAGCACCTTATGGTATAGTTGGGCTTGAAACAACTATTGGATTGACATTCACTTATCTTTACCATACAAACATTTTGACATTGAATGATATAATAAACAAATTATCAACAAATCCACGAAAAATTTTAAATTTGGAACCGATTATTATCAAAGAGGGTAATCAGGCTAATTTGACAATTGTTGATATTGATGAAGAATGGATTGTTGATAAAAATCAATTTAAATCAAAGTCTAAAAATACTCCATTTAACGGATTTAAATTAAAAGGGAAACCTAAATATATTATTAATAAAAATCAAATAATCGAGTCAACTCTATGATATAAAGAAATATATTATAATTATATTTATATCAAATAATTACATCGTTTATTTGACCTTCATTTTAGATATATTAATTGATATTTATTAAAATCAATTGGTTATAATAGCTTTGTTCGAAACTATTTTTTATAATTCTTTAGTCATTTATCTATTCTTTTTTTCATTTTTTAGTTGAATATTTAGTTTCTTCATAAAATGTCGATATAGAATTCGAATTATATCATTAACCTGAAACCATATATGAATAGTGAAATTATTAAAACTGATCAAAAAGAAACGAACGACGAGGTTGTTTATAATGAATACTACATTAAAGATATCAAAAGTAAAATAAGAAAATATATTGAAATGGGTGATGAAAAATTTATAAGGGCTTTAAAAACATTAATTAGATCTAACGAAGATGAAAAACAGCTATAATGCTGATACTAATATTTACAATATGTAATATAACATATATTATGTAAACTAACATTTTCTTTTTTTATTTCCTTTCCCTCCCGTTATAAAATTTTAAAATCAATTAGGATAATTAAATCATTTCAAATAAATTTGTATTTTTAAAATCGATGAATTGAGGTTATAATGAAAAACATACTTAATATAAAATTTATATTTATTGTTTCATTAATTATTCTTGCTGTAATAAGTAGGTTAATAGGATTTATTCCTAATTTTAGCCCTATAGCTGCTATAGCATTATTTGGTGCAGCATACTTCCCAAACAAGCGTGATGCTTTTATTGTTCCAATTATAGCTATGTTTATCAGTGATTTATTTATTGGACTCCATCCAACAATGTGGGCAGTATATTTAAGTTTTGCTTTAACAGTCCTAATCGGATTTAACTTAAGAAAGAAACAAACTGTAGTAAGAATCATTACTTCTTCCCTATTGAGTTCTGTTTTATTTTTTATTGTTACAAATTTTGCACATTTTCTTTTTTACTTTCCTCATACACTTCAAGGCTTAACTCAGTGCTATATTGACGCAATTCCATTTTTCAGGAATACTGTGTTGGGCGATTTAGTATATTGCGGTGTTCTTTTCGGTAGTTATAATTTAGCTGCTATTAAGATAAAGGAATTAAAATTACAATCAATATAAAAGAAGATTTATCAGAACAAAAACAGATAAGATTTTTTTCTAATCTATTTTTTGAAAAATTAATATTCTTAAAAAAATAATTTTATAAGTACATATTTAATTGAATATAAAAAAGCCCTATGAGTCAGATACATAGGGCTTTATTAATTACCTTAAAAGGTTTAAATTACTTTTTCTTCCCAAGCAAATTTACAAAAGTTGCTACAGCTTTTGAAGAAGCTGAAATTAGTGAAGCTGTGAAATTAACCGGTGGAGCAACTTTATCATAAAAATTCTTAATCAAGTAATTAAGTGGAGTGAACATATTGAAAACTGTTTTAGCTTCCTGTTCAATCCTCTGAGTAGTATCAACAACTTCTTTAGAAACATTATCGAGATTATTTAGAGATTGAATCATTTGAACTTTAAGCTCAGAAATATCAGCTGTTATTGACTTTAAAGAGCTTGACAAATCATTGGCTAAGTTGTCAATTGTTGACTTTGATTCTTTGAGCAACTTAAGCGTTCCACCCAGAGTAACAATCAAATAAATTGAAAGAACGATAAATATCAAAAGAGTAACAATAACAGCAATTTTAATAACTAAATCCAGCTCCATATTTTAACTCCAATAAAATTAAGATTGCTGTTCTTCTGGAGAATTCAGCTCTGCTTTGAATGCTTCAGCACCAGCTTTTGCAGCATCCTTAATGTTATCAATTTTTTCTTGAATGTCTTCTTTAATATTAGCAGCTTTAGACTTTGCATCACTTAGAACTTTTTCTGCGTTAGAAAGGATTTCACCTGCTTGTCTTTTTGCTGAAGCAATAATGTTTTCAGCTCTAAGTTTACCTTCATTGACTGTAGCAGAGATTGATGAACCAACGTTTTCTTCAATCTTAGTGATATAATCACTTGCTAAGCCATATAATTCGTTTGACTTTTGAGCTAAATCCTGTCGGAGTTCTCGCCCACTTTTAGGAGCTAATAACAAAGCAGTAATAGCACCAATTGCACCACCGATGATGGCTCCAATAACAAACCCTTTTGTGTAAGAGCCTTGTTGATAATTAATGTCGTTCATAATATACCTCCTTTTGTTACCAATTTTCTGGTAAAATAATTGATTTATTTTGATTAATTAAAATTAGTTCTGCGAATTCTCTAACAGCTCCTTCCCCACCGGGTTTGGAACAAATATAATCGGCAATTTCTTTTACATTTTTGTTTGAGTCCGATGGACAAGCACTTAAACCAACAAATTTCATAACTTCGATGTCATTAACATCATCTCCAATAAAAGCGGTTTCAGAACTATCAAATGGAAGTTGATTTAATAAATCATTTAAGTCCTTTTTTTTATTTCTTGATCCAAGTATAAGGTTTTTTATTTTTAATTTATTGGCTCTTGCTTCGACAATAGGTGAATGCTCACTCGTGATAATCCCAATTTCAATACCTCCTCTCCTTAATAATTCGATACCCATACCATCACGAATCGAAAATATTTTAAGTTCCTCCCCATTTTTAGAGTAAAATACCTTCCCGTTGGTCAAAGTTCCATCAACATCCATTACAAAAAATTTTATTTTTTTTATTTTATCTAATAACTCTTTTGAAACTTCCATTCACTTCAATAGTTTTGTATTTTACTTATTTTCGTTTTACAATTTAGTATAAATATATTTAATAAACGATAAATTAAGATATTTTATTTAAAATTAAAATAAATTAATGAAACAGTCAGATAGTTTTAAAAAATACACAAATTTAAAAATCAAAATTCCTGAAGAATATTTTGATTCAGCTTATGGCATTATCTTTTTGTATGACCCTATAGGCATTGAAGAGAGGTTTGATGAATTGATAATTACGTTTCAAACAGAGAATTTTTCTCTTGAAAACAAAGATGAAATCCTCAGTTCCCTAAAGCAATTATACCCTCAAACAGAACTATTGGACATTGAGACCATAGATGAAACTAATTGGAATCAAGAATGGGAACAAAGTATTCAACCAATTGATATAGAAAACAAAATATTTATAACCCCTGAATGGATAAAACCACCTGCTAAAGACAAAAGAATACATATCATTATCAATCCTAAAATGTCTTTTGGAACTGGTCATCATGCTTCAACCAGACTGGTTTCAAAATTATTACTAAAAAATGTTAAGAAAGACTCAGAATGGATTGATGCGGGATGCGGAACGGGTATTTTATCAATTATAGCTCTAAAGCTTGGTGCAAAGTCAGTTTTAGCTATTGATAATAATGATTGGGCAATTGAAAATGCTCACGAAAATTTAAAACTTAACTCCATCAATTCTGGTATTGAACTTAAATTATCTGGGATTGAAGAAATTTCCTTCCCTGATGTAGATGGAATAATGGCAAATTTATATACACATCTACTTCTATCCAACTTTGAAAAGTTTTTTCAGTCACTCAAAAAAAGAAAAGGTATATTGTTAGCTTCAGGTGTTCTCTCATTTGATGAAGAACTGATTTTGAATAAAGCTAAAGAAGTAGGGTTCAAACATAAAAAGACCATTTATGAGGAAGAGTGGTGTGCCTTTCATTTCTCGATTAAATAAAAAAATATATGAGAATAGCAGGAGTCGATATTGGCACAAATACCATTTTAATGGCTATAGCTGATTATGATGGTAACTTGAAAATTATTAGAGATGAACATTCTTTAGCCAGACTTGGACAGGATTTAAATAGAACCGGGATTATCTCTGAGGAAGCTCTGATTAGAGCCGTTAAAATTTTAGATAAGTATAGAACTATTTGTGATGATTTAAATGTGGATATAATAAAAGCTGTTGGAACAAGTGCTTTAAGAGATGCCATTAATTCTAATGAAGTTGTTACAATACTTTCAAATGCTTTAAATAGTGATATAGAAGTTATAAGTGGTTCTAAGGAAGCCCAGCTCAGTTTTTTAGGAACAATAGAAGATAATCAAGAGAGTATAGTAATTGATATTGGTGGAGGTAGCACGGAAATAACTTATGGTAAAAGTGATAATATATTTAATCATATTAGCCTTCAGATTGGAGCAGTAAGAATAACTGAAGAATTTTTACAACCCCACCCCCCTTTGACATCGAGTATTCACAAAGCTATTGATAGAATTAATTCAATTCTGGATTCAATAGATTTCAGGAATAATGAATGTAAATTTTATGCAGTTGCTGGAACACCAACTACTTTAGCCTCAATTTCACTTGGGCTAAAAGATTTTGAAAGAGAAAAAGTCCACTTATACAGATTAACAAAAAATAAAATTGATGAATTAGTTGATTTGCTCTTCAGGACCGAAATAAAAGACATTATTAATAAATTTGGAGTTAATCCTATGCGTGCGGATGTAATCTCAGCTGGTGGATTAATTTTAAAATTAATAATGGAAAAATTCGGAACAGACTCAGTTATCGTAAGTGCTAATGGGCTAAGAATAGGAATTATTAAATCAATTATCAAAAATATTAATTAAGTTATACCAAAAAAGTTTAAATTTGCAGGTTATTTTTTAAAATATTTTGATTTATTAATTTGAGGTATGCAATGAATTTTAAAATGATTAGAATTTTTCTTGGCTTATTTTTGATTTTCCTTTTTATAGGTTGTAATCCAAAGGATGACTCACCTATACTCAAAGAAAAATTTGATTATTCTAATTTGCCCAATTTGATTGAGAAAATTAAAAATGATACAAAATTTCAAAAAGAAAATATTGATTTATTATCCGGAATTGTCATAAAATATGCTCAAACACCTGACTCTTTGAATGGTAAAACCCTTTTAGAAATCATTTCCAAAGAAAAAGAAACACTGAGAAAAAATAGCATTACTTCACTAATAAGTTCTGCACTTAATAGTTCCATAAATTACAGATATTTAGGCTGGGAATTCAAAGATACAAATAATGCTAAATATACTGTTGTTAATTATGCAATTCAAAATAGAAGTAAAAAAGACATTAAGGCAATTGAAGGAATGTTTAGTTTTGTTACGACTGCGAATCAAACTATTAGGACTATTCCGATTAAAATCAATCAAGAATTAAAAAGTGGTTTAACATATTCATTTAGCACTTCTTATCCAAGCCGTGATGATGATGACCTTGAAAAAACTTTAAGAGAACTCTTGGAAACAAAATCACCTAATTTATACACATTATGGCAACCCACTTCGATTGAATTTTCTGATGGACAAAAAATATTTTATGACAATCCAGTAACTAAATAATTTAAAATATTGATGATAACAGAGGAATTCTAAAATTTAAATACTAATTTTTTATTCAAAGCTTAAAGAGGAATCTAATTTAGAACAACATTCAATTTAGGTTCCTCTTTTTGTTTATTGACTATATATGTTTGAAAAATTAAAGTTCATTATATCTGTAACAAGTAACGAGGTGATCATTGACCATACCTATGGCTTGCATAAAAGCATAACAAATTGTGGAACCTACAAACTTGAAACCTCTTTTAATTAAATCTTTACTCATTCTGTCTGATATTTCTGATTTTGCCGGTAATTCTTTTATTGAATACCATTGATTTTTGATAGTTTTTCCATCGGAAAATTGCCAAATATAAGAATCAAATGACCCAAATTCTTCCTGAACTTTTTGAAAAGCAATTGCATTTTTAATAGCTGCTTGTATTTTCGCTTTATTCCTAATAATCCCCGAATTTGTCAATAGTTGGTCAATTTTAATTTCATCATAATTTGAGACTTTTTTATAATCGAAATCATCAAAAGCTTCCCTGAAATTTTCCCTTTTATTCAAAATTATAGACCAACTTAAACCAGCCTGAAATGCATCAAGGATTAAAAACTCAAATAGTTTTTTGTCGTTATGTAAAGGAACCCCCCACTCCGTATCGTGATATTTAATCATTTTTTCATTTCTAAGGCACCAGTCACATCTGTGTTTATTAACCATTTTACTTATTTAAAATTAGAATAATATCATTCAATATTTGTTCATAACTCTCTTTATCCAAAAATCCTTTTTCAATATATCTGATTATACCCAATTTATCAATGAATATAGTAGCAGGCAAACCAGTAAAACCTAAATTTAAGGCAATTTCATCATTAATGTCGTTGTAATACATAAGATTTACATTATTTTGCTTTAAAAACTTTGAATTTAACATTCTATCAGTGTCAAGGGTATTAATAGGTAGCAAAATTATATTTTCTCTATTAAGTTGGTTTTTGTCATAACGCTCAAAAAAAGTTAGTAAATCAAGACAGGGCTCACACCATTTCCCCCATAAAGTTAAAACTAAAATGTTACCTTTGTAATTATTAAGATTAATTAAGGTATTATCAGGGCTTTGTATAGTTAATTCTAACTGAAGTTGGAGCAAATTTTTTTCAATTCTTTTTCTTCGGTTGACATCTGCAATTCTTTTAAGTGAGTCAAGTGGTGCTTGAGAGTTGTTATATATCTTTGAATAAACATCTTTAAAAACACTATCTATGAAATTTGATGATTTTGAATCAAGGATAGCTTGGCTAGTTAATTCTAATGCTAAACTATTATTATTAATTTGAGTGGCTAAAAGGACTGTTGACTCAGTCAGTGAAATTGGAAAATCAGATTTCAAAAGTTCTATTGCTGATAAATATTTTTCCAATGATTCATTAGGCTTATTTAATATTGAAAGAATATCTCCCCAATCTTGATAGAATTTACTTAAATTTACTTTAGAGATTTTTTCCCATTCACTTGTTGAATAATAATTTGGTTTTTTATATTTAATATCCTCATTTAGTTTTGATAAAGATTTCTGTATTAATTCATACGTGATATTTTCAATTTCAGTCTGTGAATATTTGCTCTTGTTTTTTAGTAGATTGAATATTAATCTATTATAAACACTATATGGTATGTTATCGTATTGAGTAATCTTTTCAACTATATCATCTAATTGATTGTTTTGTATATAGCTTTGTATGATTGCAGTCCATACTTTTTCTGTAAGATTAGAATTTGGATATTTATCCAAAAAATTGAATGATTTTTGATTAAATTCAGAATAATTCTTTATTCTTGATAATTGTCTTAATTCATATTCCTGTGCCAATTTACTCAATGGATTTTTTGATATAAATGAATTTTCTATTCTCTCTGCTTTTTGGTCCTCTTTAATTAGTTTTAAAGCTCGAATTAGTAAAACAGTAGCGGATTCATCGAGATTATTAGAATTCTTATCATAAATTTTTTTTACTGAAGATTTGAACTCATTTTCAGAAATTCTTTTTGAGTCGTAATTTATAAGTAATAATGATAAATTAGCTAATGTGTTATCGGGATAATAAATTAATTCCTTTTCAAAATATTCAATTGCTTTTGTAAAATTTGGTAAACGCTGACAATTCTCAGGAAGTGAGCCAAGGTAAGAAAAAGCTTTAAAATAATGAGCATCTTTCTTTTGAACTTTATAATAATTTGATACAGTAAAATCCCAAAACTCCTGAAAATTTAAGTCGTAGATCTCCCCTAAATCAACTTTTATCAGAGCAAAAACTATGTCTTTGTTTATTAAATATTTGTTTGAGAAATAATTATCCTGCTTAAAAAGATTAAGTTCTTGAGCTTCTGGTTCAATAAAACCCGATTTAAATAAATAGATTATAGCTTTACAACTATCAATATTTTGGTCTTTATCCGGAAAATATTGAAAATTTACTTCCTGATTTTCAATTGGATATTCTGGTTGAATTTTTAAAATTCCAGAATTAAGCTTTACAGATAATAAATTTAAAAATATAATACTTAAAATTAATATTTTATTTATCATATTTGTTAATATTAATAAATTATTTTAAATCAATAATTAATAAAAATATATTAATAATTAGAAATAACTTATATTTATAGTATTTACAATAAGTTATGTATATTTAATAATATTTAAGTAAATTATTATATTTCACTGAATATCAAATAGTTACTAATTTTAATTAATCATTAATTAGAAGTTATTTATGTAAATTATTATTAAAAAGGTTATTTTGTAATATATTCATAGCTTCATCGGGTGTATTAGCAATAAAAAATAATTGTGTGTCTTCTTTGCTAATCATACCGTATTCCACTAAAGCATCAAAATTTATAATTTTTTTCCAATAATCCTCAGAATAAAGGAGAATCAATCTTGGCTTTTTAAATTTTTCAGTTTGCCTCAATGTAAGAACTTCCATAAGTTCATCAATGGTGCCAAATCCACCGGGAAATACAATCAGTGCTATCGCAGGATAAACCAGCCAGAATTTACGCATAAAAAAGTAATGGAATTCAAAGTTAAGTTCAGGTGTAATATAAGGGTTTGGATCCTGTTCCATTGGTAAACTGATATTGAGACCGATAGTTTTTTCACCTGCATCAAATGCTCCCCTATTGGCTGCTTCCATAATGCCCGGACCACCACCAGTGCAAATAAAAAATTTCTTCTTCATTGGAAGAGAATCTGACCATTTGGATAATCGATATGAAAGCTCATAAGATTCATCATAATATTTTGACATTTCAAGCTTTTTGTTCAGAAAATGCAATTCATTAGTCAATTTTTCCCTTAAATTCTTATCTTTCGCTGCAATAAGTTTTTTTTCGATTTCTGAAATTTTATTAAGAACTTTATCTTTTGGTTGTATTCTTGCTGAACCAAAGAATATTACAGTTCTGTTTATATTGAATTTATTAAATCTTTGTTCAGGATAAAGGTATTCTGACAATATCCTAATTAATCTGCCATTACCAGAATGAATAAATTCTTTATTGTCATAAGATTTCAGGGGTTTAAAATTTCCATTTTTGCTAATAATATTTTTCTTTTTTATGTCCGTCATTTAAATCATTCATTATTTAATAATTTTATCTAATACGAAAAAAACTGTAAAATGTTATCTTTGATGGCTAATTTTGTATCTTTGAATTTAAAAATTTAGGGAAAAAAAGATGTCAATAAAACTTTCCAAAAGAATTGAGAGAATACCAGAATCAGTATTTACAACTATGAGTCGTTTAGCAGTTGAAAACAATGCTGTTAATTTAGGTCAGGGGTTTCCTGATTTTAATGGTCCAGACTGGCTGATAGAAGAAGTATATAACGCTATGAAAAATGGGAAGAATCAATATGCTCCGTCAATTGGAATATTAAGTTTAAGAAAGAATATTTCTGAATTGTATAAATCAATTTATGATATTGATTGGTCTTATGAAAAGGAAGTAATTGTTACGATGGGAGCAACTGAAGCTTTATTTTCAGCAATTCATTCAGTGGTTGATGAAGGTGATGAAGTAATTATTTTCGAGCCATATTACGACTCATATATTTATGATGTTTTATTAGCTGGAGGAATTCCCAAATTTATCACCCTTCATAAACCTGTTTTTTCTTTTAATTTTGATGATTTAGAGAAAAGTATCACCAATAAAACCAAAGTTATTATTTTGAATAATCCGCACAATCCAACTGGTAAAGTTTATACAAAAGAAGAATTAAAATTTATTTCTGAGATTGCGATAAAAAATGATCTGATAGTTATCAGCGATGAAGTTTATGAATTTTTAACTTATGATAATACAATTCATATACCAATTTCAACTCTTACGGGAATGAAAGAGAGAACTATCACAATCTCTTCAGCTGGAAAAACATTTGGTTTCACTGGCTGGAAAATAGGCTGGGCTTGTGCAAATGAACAGTTCATCAAAGGAATTCATTCTATCAGGCAATGGACAACTTTTGCTGTAAATACTCCCTGCCAGCACGCAGTTGCATTTGGATTAACAAAAATAAAGGATTATCTACCTGATTTCAGGAAATTATATCAAAAGAAGCGTGATTTTATTATTAAAGAGTTAGAAAATAGCTTGTTCTCCCCTACTATACCGCTTGGCAGCTATTTTATTATGGTTAACATTCCTCAAAACAAGAATGATATGGATTTAGCTTTGGAACTGGTTAGAGATTATAAAGTTGCCACTATACCACCTTCTGTTTTTTACTCAATTTCTGATGAAGGCAAAAGTATGCTCAGGCTTTGCTTTGCTAAACAAGATGAAACATTGAAAAACGGTGTTAAAAATTTAAAAGCTTATAAAGTTTAAATGTTAACAAATATTCATAGGTATTTTATGCTTTTTGCTCTTGAAGAAGCAAAAAAATCCATAAATCATAATGATATTCCTATAGGTTCTATTATTTGTATAGATGATAAAATAATTGCTAAATCACATAATATGGTTGAAAAGAGGAAAAACTCAAATGCTCACGCTGAAGTTCTTGCAATAAACAAAGCAATAAAAATTATTGGTGAAAAATATTTAACAGAAGCAACTTTGTATTCAACATTAGAACCTTGTCCGATGTGTGCCGGTGCAATTGTTTTAGCAAAGATTAAAAGATTGGTTTTTGGAGCTTATGATCTTAAAGCTGGTGCTTGTGGAAGCGTGTTAAATATTGTTAATAACAAAGATTTAAATCATCGTGTAGAGGTTATTTCAGGTATTATGCAAAAAGAAAGTTCAGAACTAATAAGTGATTTCTTTAAAAAAATCAGAAATAAAAATGAGTAAAGAATCCAAAAATGCTATCGAAGCTGCTCTCTATATTGTTCCAACTCCTATTGGGAATCTTGAGGATATTACATTAAGGTCTTTAAGAATTTTGAAAGAAGTTGATATCATCGCTTGTGAAGATACCAGAAGAATGGGGCAACTTCTAAAGCACTATGGTATTCAGACAAAACGTCTCGAGAGTTATTATGAACAAAATGAATTAATTAAGTCTGAGTTTTTAATAGAACAAATCCGTCATGGATTTTCAGTGGCTCTAACGAGTGACGCAGGAACACCCGGACTTTCAGATCCCGGATTTAGAATAATCTCCAAAGCTCGAGAGAATAATATTAAAATCATTCCCTTACCGGGTGCTACTTCTATCATTCCTGCTTTAGTTGGTTCTGGCTTTTCAATAAATAAGTTTAAATTTGTTGGTTTTCCTCCTCATAAAAAAGGAAGACAAACCTTTTTAAGCAATCTGATAAATGAAACAAGTGTTATAGTTATTCTTGAATCACCGAATAGAATAATTAAGTTATTAAATGAATTGAGTAATATTTTCGAAAATAAAAGAAAAATTTGTCTTGCAAGAGAATTAACTAAAATTTATGAGGAATTTATTATTGGTTTTCCAGATGAATTAATTCTAAAATTATCAAAAAAAGAAAATCTAAAAGGTGAATTTGTAGTAGTTATAGATAATGAAGGATGATTTGATTACAATTTGTAACTTATTCTTTCCTAATGTGTCATATATTTGAAAATATTGCTTAATTTTGTTTTTTTATGTTGCTTAGAAATGTTTATTACTTTTGAAGGAATAGATGGCTGCGGGAAATCAACTCACACTAAGTTACTATCAGATTTCCTTAATCAGAAAGGTTATAAAACTCTCATTTTGAGGGAACCGGGTGGCACAGACTTTTCGGAGAAAATACGAGAAATTCTACTAACTTCAGACTTCAATTTAAACCCTGAGATAGAACTACTACTTTTTGAAGCGGCAAGAAGCCATTTAACACAAAATGTAATCCAAAAAGAATTAGAATCTGGCACAGCGGTTATCAGCGATAGATATTTTGATTCTACTACTGCTTACCAAGGCTATGGTAGAGGTATCAATATCGATTTAATAAAAATATGCAATTATCTTGCAACTAAAGGTATAAAACCAGATATAACCTTTTATCTTGATTTAGAGATTGAAGAAGCTCTTTCTCGTTCGAAAGATAGGATACTTGATAATATTGAAAAATCAGGAAATAATTTTTTTGAAAAGGTCGTTGAGGGTTATAAGAAAATTGCCGATGAAGAACCCGAAAGAGTTATAATCATTAATGCTAATGGAACTATAGAAGAAACTTATAATCAAATTATCGCTCATATTAATAAAAAATTTTTTAGTAATACATCTTCGAATAACAATGAAAAATAAATATTTAGTCCTATATCTTTTCTTTTTTCTGTTTAATTTAAAATTATTTTCAACTGACTATCATTTCAAAGCCAATGATTTTATTAAAATCATTGATAAATCAGATGTAAAATTGAATTACGCAAATGAATTGAAATTTCAATTAATAAATGATAAAGCCGAAGAAATTTTTAATTCAAATTTTACTCAAATTGAAATCCAATCATTCCCTATATCTGCTAAAGATTTTGATGATATAATTGTTAATCCTGTTCAGTCAGCTTTTAACGAAAAAACTGAATGGTATGCAGGAACTAAAGATGGTTTAAAGAGAATGCCATCACCAACTCTTAATTCTTATCAAGGAAAAATTAAAAATCAACCTAATTCTTATGTATTTATTAACTACGCTAATGGACAACTCTTCAGTTATATAAAAAATGAAGATGGTTACGTTTATTCCATAGCACCTATTAATGATGGTTCTAAAGATAATGAATATATCTTGTTATCCCATAATTCATCAGAGCAGCAACGGAATTTTGTTTGCCTGACTGACAACAGCAAAATAACCACAAATGAAGCTGATGATATATCAAATCACAAATATGATGAATTACTTGCAACAAATATGTTGGAAATAAAAGTAGCTTGTGAAGGGACTTATGATTTCTACGCTCTGATGGGAAGCGATTTCCAAAAAGCTAGTGCCTACATAGCAGCAGTTTTGACACAGGTTTCAAAAATCTATCAAGATAACTTGAACGTAAATCTTTTGGTTTCTTATGTTTTAATCTGGCAAGAAGAATCAAAAGATCCTTACAGAGCAACCGAAAACCTTTTTGATAAATTATCTTTAATGCCAAATCTTTGGTATAATAAATCCGTGGATAGAGCTATCACTTGTCTGTTTGCTGATTTATCAAATCAACCAGCTAATACAACTGTTGCAGGAATTGCATATAGTGGTTCTCCGAATTTTGGAACTCTATGTAACAAATCTCTGGGTTATTCAGTATTTGGAATAAGAGGTAATGGAAAGTATCCAACAATGAACTACACTTGGGATGTTAATTGTGCTGCCCACGAAATTGGACATAATTTTAGCTCACCCCATACTCATAATTGTGATTATTTTGTTCCACCGATTGATACTTGTATAACTGGAACTGATCCGGGTGGTATCTATGATGCCTGTATTCAGAGCGGTAGAGCAAAACCTATTCTTGGCACTATAATGAGTTATTGTCATCTCACCAATCCATCAAGAAGTGTTGATTTAAATTTTCACCCTCGTTGCATTACAATTATGAGAAAAGCAGTCGAAAATGCTAAATGTGCTTATACATCCCAATCTCCAAAGATTTTTTTAGTTGATCCTCTTGGTGAAAAGATTTATAAAGCAAATACTGACCTAAAAATCAGATGGAGAGTTTCAAACGTAAATAACGTAAACATCAAATACTCACTCGATAGTGGAATAACTTGGATTGAGCTTAAAAATAGAGTAAATGCCTCTGATAATGAAATAATTTGGAAATTACCTAATATTACCGTATGGAATGTTTTGGTTTTAATTGAAAATTCAGATAACATCTCAATAAATGATAGATCATTAAAAACTTTCGCTATCGTTGCACCTGCAATAAATCTTGATAACCAATTAGGTGGTCAAAAGTTTGGGCATAGAGAAACTATTAATCTGAGTTGGACCACTTACTTTGTTGATAATGTAAGAATAGAATTTTCTTCAGATGGGGGTAGAAATTGGAATAAAGTCATTGATAATGTTAATGGTTTTACTTACAAATGGACAATCCCCTCCATAAATAGCAATGAATGTTTAATAAGATTAATAAGCTTGCCCGATGAATCTGTGATTACACAGAGCCAGATTTTTGCAATTGGACAGCAAAAAGCCAAAATAATCAAACCCAATGGTGGTGAGATATTATGCGCAAATTCTACTTACGAAATTGAGTGGTTTTCAGAATTTGTTAGCACTTTATTTTTAGAATATAGCATTAACAATGGTCTAAGCTGGCAAAGAGTTACCCTTGGTTCTTTTAAGCCTAATACAACTACTTACAGTTGGGCTGTCCCAATGAAACCTTCGAATCAAGTTCTGATGAGAATCTATACTAAACCAGATTCTGTTATCTACCTCGATACAAGTGATTATGTGTTTACAATTGATACCTGTTTGACTGACATTGATGAAAAATCAAATCAAAATAAGTCTTTAGATTGGGTTCAAATTGCTCACGAAAAAATAACTAATAAATTAATTCTAAAATATAAGTCAAATATAAATGTTGCACCCATTGAACTTGAGTTATACGATTTATTAGGTAATAAAATTACCAATTTAATCCGAATTCAATCTCTAAATCCGGGAATTTATGAATCAGAGATTGACTTACTAGTTATAAGTCAAGGTATTTATTTTATATTGTTAAAATCTAACAATGAAAAAAAAGTTTTTATGCTAAGTATAACAAATTAGATTTTTATATGAAAATGTTGAATCAGTTAATTATTAAGACAATGCCATTGATACCTAAGGGTATTATTCATCAGGTAGCCAAAAGATATATAGCTGGTGATGAATTAAGTGATGCTGTTCGAGTAACTCAGGAATTTCAGAAATTAGGTGGAAAAACCACAATTGACGTTCTTGGAGAATTTGTTACGACAAAAGAAAGAGCTTTACACGAAAAAGAAATGGTCTCGAAAGTTTTAGATGCCATTAACGAATTTAGCCTTGATTCATATTTATCAATAAAACCAACTTCATTAGGATTGGGTATTGATGAAAATTTTGGTTATGAAAACATTAGCTACATAGTTCAAAAAGCTAATGATTTAAATATTTTTGTCCGTCTTGATATGGAGAACTCTCCATATACAAGTTCCACATTAGATCTTTATCGAAAATTAAGAGCAGAGGGATTAAGTAATGTTGGAATTGTGATTCAAGCATATATGAGAAGAAGCGAAGATGATATCAAATCATTGATTCACCTTAAACCTTCAATCAGATTGTGCAAGGGTATTTATAAAGAATCCCCAACAATTGCATATCAAGAAAGAGAAGAAATAAGAGATAATTATAAAAAATTATTAAGACTAATAATTGACAATGGTATGTATGTTGGAATAGCTACTCACGATGAGCCACTAATTGAAGATGCCGAAAATTTAATTAAACAAAAATCAATTTCGAAATCTGAGTATGAATTTCAAATGCTTCTTGGTGTTAGGGAAGAGAAAAGAAATGAATTACTAAGAAAGGGTCATAATGTTAGAATTTATGTTCCTTTTGGAAAAGACTGGTATGGTTATTCTACAAGAAGGTTAAAAGAAAATCCAGATATTGCTGGTTACATTTTCAAAGCAATCTTTTTCAAAAATTGACGAAAATTTTAAAAACCAAATATTTATTTGTTCTTTTTATTTTATTTATCGCTTGTAAAAGCGATGAATTACCGGGTGATATCCAAAAACCACCTAAGTACTTAACCGTTGCAACCTTCAACGTTGAGTGGTTGGGTGATATGGTTAACGATCGTATTGACAGAGTTCCTGAAGATTACAAATTAATTGCTGAAATCATAAAAAAATCCAATGCAGACTTAATTGCACTTCAAGAAATCGAAAATGACAAAGCACTCAAATTACTTACAAAATATCTTGATGGATTCAAATATTATGTTGGAAAAAGAGGTGGACAACAAAACCTCGGATTGCTTTACAAAAAAAATATCAAAGTTAAATTTGTAGAAGAATATTCCCCGCTCATAGTTGAGGAAGGAAGAACAAGACCGGGTTTAATATTTGAATGCAAAGCAGGAAATTTCGATTTCGTGATGATGGTGGTTCATTATAAGTCAACTTCGAGATTCGAAGATACAAAGGAGAAGATTCAAAAATCAAAAGAACTTAGAGCTAAACAGATAGAAAAATCTCACTATTGGGCTGACTCTATTCTTCGAAATACAAAGGAACAAGATATAATTATTTTAGGCGATTTTAACGATACTCCGGTCAGAAAGAAAGATAATTTATTTACTGTATTTCTTCAAGACACAAACTTTGTCTTTTTAACTCAAAATCTTAAAAGTTGTAAATATCCAACTGCATATTCTATAGACCATATTTTAGTTTCAAGATCTATCAATAACAGGTATTTAAAAAATAGTCTTCAGAGTTTAGACTTTAGAAGTATATTAACAGATCAAGAGACAAAGAAAATATCAGATCATTGTCCAGTTTCTGTAAAGTTTGATGTTAGCTTACCTGATAATGATTGATTTTTTCATATTTTTTCTTATATTGCAATTTTATTTTTCTATAATGGGGTTTTGCTATGCCAAGTTTTAATATAGAAGAAAGAGAAAATTATCAAATAATGAATTTGGTTGGAGATTTCGTTGCTGTCGAGGATATAGATTTATTCCGTGAAAAATTGAAAGAATTGGCGAAATCTGAAAAAAATAAAGTTATCCTGAATTTAAAAGAAGTGTCATATTTAAATTCCACTGCCTTAGGTGTTCTTTTGTCTGCTAACGCTTTGTTTGATAGGAATAACGGCAAACTGCTTATTTGCAATGTTAATGATTATATGAAAAATATATTTTCAATTACAAAACTGACATTTATCTTTACTTTATACTCGAGCATTGAAGAAGCTGCAAAACAATTAGCTTAAGTCTTCGCTTTTTTTATGTTTAAAGTAATGCAAGTTTAAATTATTTTCATATCTAAAAGAAATTAAAATACCTATAATTGATAGTGAAAAAGTAATTAGGGTTATAAGTAAGCCAGTATTGAAGCTATCAGATTCGAATTTTAGTTCAATTTTACTTTTGCCTTGATTAAGTGGGACCGCCATAAAACAATAATTAGCTCTATAAATTTTTTCTGGCTTTGAATTTACATATACTTTCCATCCGGGATAAAATATCTCGCTTAAAACAAATAATGCAGGTTGAGAAGCATTTACAGAATATCTTGAATAATTACTTTGATAAACCTCGCAAGCAATCAAATCAGGAATTGTATCCTTGATTTCCTGTAAAATGATATTTGGCTTTTCTTCTAAAACAACTTCGTTCCTGAAATCAAAATTTTCTCTTGACATTTTGTCCTTAATAAGTGAGTCAGGAATCACTTCATAAGAATTCACAATAAAGGCTCTGTTTAAGTAACCATCTCTTTCAATGAATGACCAAGAACCTTTTTCAAGATCAACATTCAATTGATATTTTATATTATATAAATCAAAAATTGTTTTAGTATCATTCAATGGAGGCTTGGCTCTTTTTAAAACCAATGGATTATAACCTTCTATGAGCATTATATTATCAACCATACCCTGATTCCTTTGAAATGGCATAAAACTAACAGGTTGATAAATCCTTGCGTTTACCCTGAAAATTTCTTTTGGTAATTTGGGTTCCAACAATGATTTGAGTTGTGGGCTTAATTTATACGTTTCATTAGGATTTTGTGGATTTTGATTAAAACTTATACCCGCAATAAATAAATCAACAACTACTATTATAACTAAAATTATTCCTCCCGCAGTTGCTGAAATTATTGATCTATTAATCAAAATAATAAAAAGGGATAAAGCTAAAATCAGAATCAAAGCAATATTTCCAAATTCAATTAATTGAGATTGAAAATTATCAGGAGTATTAAGAGATTTTGCAAGAGACCCTGATGAAACTAATATGGATATTATCAAAGGGATAGCTAATGATAATAATATAGCTATCATAACCTTCTTATCTTTTATTTTATTCCATAATACATCAAAACCAAGTCCTGCGAGAAGAGAAAATGCAAGTATTGTAAAAAACATAATTCTTGCAGGATTTCTAAAGCTACCGAACATTGGGAAATTATAAAATTTATCAAATATTACTCCACCCTTGCCCAAAGCATATAGAAATCCAAACAAAGCTATGACTATAAAAAGTTTTGTGAGATTTTTTCTAAATGTAGAAAATATTGCAATTAGTCCCAATATAAGTGCAACTAAACCAAAATAAAATGTTGTTTCCCAATAATAGTGTCGTTGAAATTTGCCATCCCAAGTGAGATAATAAGATGGATTTTTTTCAGTTTGCCCATCTACAAATCCAAAAACTTTTGGAATTACTGATGCATATATATGTTTAAACTGTAATGAACCTTCTGTTGCCATTTCGTAAATGATTTCACTTCTTTGAGATTGCGAGGCAAGTTCTCTCGAAGGCAAAAATTGTATTGCAAAAATTCCTAATGCAACAATTATAGGAATTAAAGCTAAAATTAAGGTTTTGAAAATTAAAAGAGGTTTTGATTTGAAATTTTCTTCGCTTGTTAATGCTTGTATGTCTTTGCTAAAAAAAGAACCTATAAAAAACCATAAGAAAACAATTAATAATAATAAGCTTATATATAAAGTAGTTTGTGGGTGACCTGAAAGTGCAACAAAACCAAATATTAATCCCGAAAGAATTGAATGATAAAACTTCTTTTCAAGAATTGCCTTTATGAAAAAGAAAAGAATCAGTGGAAGCCAAGATAAATGATAGACAATCATAGGATGAATTACGTGGCAAACCATCTGTAGGGAAAAAGAATATGAAATTGAAGCTATTATTGAACCAATAGATGAAATTTTAAAATAACGAGCTAAAAGATAAAAGTTCAGTAAAGAAATAAAAAAATGAAGAATAATTACAATTTGAGTAATAGCTACTGGTAATGAATCAGGACCGGGATTAAAAATTGAAATTAATCTGTTCAAAGGATAAAAGAAACCTACTTGCATATCGGCAAGGAATGGCATTCCAGCGAAGGAATAAGGATTCCAAAAAGGTAAACTACCCTTCGCTAATTCTCTTGCAGCGAATGTTTGAACAGGCAATACATACTCAACAAAATCTTCCCAAAAGAAAGAATTTCCTATTAACTGATCCCAAAAGAAGATGATTGTTATTAAAATGAAAAAAGGAATTACAATCCATAAGGGCAGATCTTTTGGTTTTAAAATTTTAATTTCTTTTTTTGCTTTTGTTTGCTGTTTGTTTTTATTAGAAGAGTATTTTTGTTTTGACATATTTTGTTTCCTTTATCAAATTTTTTTTGCAATTGTAAAAATTGATAATCCAAACGGTAAAGTCATTCTTGAGAGAATATTCCTTTCGAATGAAAATATCTTTAAAAATAATTTATTAATAAAAGGAGAAACAGGATCAATGACCTCTGCTTCGGGGTTATTTGATGTTTTATCCGTTTTCATAATATTATCATAAAAACGCTTAATGATAGCTGGAAAAAAAAGAAATGAATTAAAATATGAAGAAAAAATCAAATTAAATCCAGCATCCTGCAACAAGTTATTAAAAGTTTTCTTAGTATATCTTCTCTTATGCATATGAATAACATCGTGATTGCTCCAAAGCCATTGATAAGCAGGAACAGTTGCAATTAAATATCCACCCTTTTCCAATATTTGATAGGCTCTTTTAATAACAGCCTTATCATCATCAATATGCTCGATTACATCTAAGAAAAGAGTTGCTGAAATTTTGGAATTAGTTGGATTAAATTCATCGAGTGTCCCAAGAAATAGATTGTTGAGATTTCTTTGTCTGCAATAATTTAAGGCAATTTCTGAAGTATCGAGACATAGAACATTATAGTCATCAATTAATAACTTTGAAAAACCACCGGTTCCACATCCGACATCAAGGACTGTTTTGCCTTTGAGGTCAGAACAATAAAGCTTTATTAATTCTTTAACAATTTTGTTACGGGCAACAAACCACCAATAAGTATCTTCCTGAACAAATTGAGTATGATAAACAATTTCCTGCATTAAAAATAATTAATTAATTTTTAAATTTGATTTCATTATTTAAGAACTTGCAATATAGCAGTAGAGATAATAATAAACAAGTTTAAGCGTTATTTTAAAAGAAATTTGTTAATGAATTCAATTGGTAAAATATGACTCTCGAACAAAAAATAAACGAAGACCTCAAAGAGGCTACAAAAAAAGGTGATAAGCTAAAGATGGAAACTCTTCGCTCAATCAGAGCTAGCATTATTGAATTCAAGAAGAGCGGACTAAACAGAGATATGAATGAAGATGATGAATTAAAACTTCTTCAAAATTTAGCAAAAAAAAGGAAAGACTCCATCGAGATGTTTGAAAAGGGAAATAGATTCGATCTTGCTGATAAAGAGAAGGCTGAATTGGAAATTATTAAAACTTATCTTCCTCAGGAACTATCCGAAGAGGAAATTAGACATATTGTTAAAAAAATCATTATTGAATCTGGTGCAAAAGATATGAAAGATTTGGGAAGAGTTATGAGTATTGCTATGAAAGAAATGAAAGGTAGAGCTGATGGACAAGTTGTTCAGAGTATGGTAAGAAGTTTATTGGGATGATTTATAAGGATAAGTAACTAATGAATTATGAAGTTAAATCTGATACTGAAATAAATGAATCTAACGTAGAGATCAAAAAAGACAGTGATTTATTAGAAGATAACCAGCCATTTTATGATTTTGATAATACTTTAAAAAATTTATCCGCTTCTGAAGATAGTCTAACAAATCAAACTCTAAAACAATTAGAATTTCATTCAATACTTGAAAAAATAAGTAAATATTGTTTTTCTGAGCTTGGCAAAGAGTTAATCTTATCTTCTTACCCAACTGATAATTTAACTTGGCTTCAAAAAGAATTTGAATTAATTCAGGAAATGGTTACCTTATTAACTGAAGACGATCCTATGCCAAGCGAGGGTATGAATGATATACGCTCGAAACTAAATAAAGCAAGAGTTCAAAATGCCTGCTTAACCTCAGAGGAAGTTCTAAAAATTTATGATATGCTTAAACTTTCAAGACTAATCAAGAGCTTCTTTGAACAAAGAAAAGAAAAATATCCTGTGTTATATCTTGAAAGTGAATTATTATTTGTAAATAAACTTTTAGAAAAACATATCAATGATGCTATTGATGTAACCGGAGAGATTAAAGATACAGCCTCGAGAGAGCTATTTAGGATTAGAACTGAAATTCGTGAAAAATCTAACAGATTAAGGAATAGACTTCAAAGGATTTTAAAAAGAGTTAGCGAAGATAAATTAATTCAGGAAGACTTTTTCACAATTAGAGAGGGAAGGTTTGTTTTACCCATAAAAGCAGAAAACAAAAGACAAATTCCCGGCATAATACACGGGGTTTCTCAAACCGGTGCTACTGTTTTCCTTGAACCGACAGAAATAATTGAAATGAATAATGATATTTCTCTTCTTCAGAATGAGGAAAAAAGGGAGGTTTACAGAATTCTATCAAACCTTACAGCGGAAATTGGTCAAAACTATCGTGAATTATGGGTTTCAACTTCAATTATTTCTCATATTGATTCAATTAATGCAAAAGCAAAATATTCCCTTGATTTTGGAGGTATAAAACCTACTCTACATAATTCCGATGAAATTGAATTAACAAATATTAGACACCCATTGCTTGTTCACAGCAAAGGTTTAAAAAATGTTGTTCCTCTCAATATTACTTTTTCCAAAAATAAACGAGGACATCTTATATCCGGTCCAAATGCAGGTGGAAAAACTGTTGCTTTGAAAAGTATAGGGTTAAATCTTTTAATGACATTTAGCGGGATCTTCCCTATCGGCTATTGTAGCACTGGTTATCGTAGAATATTCTCATCAATCGGCGATAATCAGTCTATAGAAAATGATCTTAGCACCTTCAGCTCCCAAATGTTACAAATCAAACAAATTCTAGATAATTGTTCATCTGATTCTTTGGTTTTAATTGATGAAATTGGCTCAGGAACAGATCCACAAGAAGGTTCAGCCTTAGCCGCTGGTATTCTTGAATCATTTTTAGAAATGAAATCTTATTTTGTTGTAACAACCCATCAATCCTCATTAAAGAGCTATGCTCTAAGAAAAGAAGAAATTGATAATGACTCAATGGAATTTGATGTCGAGAATATGAAACCAACATATAAGTTTCTTCAGGGTGTTCCCGGAAATAGTTATGCTTTCATAATGGCGAAGAACATTGGACTTTCCAATCTTATTCTCGAAAGAGCTAAAAATTTTATTGGTGACAGACATAGTGAAATTGAAGAAAGTATTAGCATCCTTCAAAAATATAAATCTGAAACAGAAACATTAAGAAATTCATTAGCTCAAGAAAACCTCAGAATTGAAACATTAAGAAAGGATTTAGAAAATCAACTCAAAGAAATTAAACAGAAAAAGCAAAAATTAATCAATGAAGGACGATTAGAAGCCAATGAACTACTACAAAAAGCAAATTCATTGATTGAGAATACTATAAGAGAAATACGAGAAGAAAAAAAGGCTCTTAGCGATATTAAAAAAGATTTTCATCAAAATAAAGCCCAATTAGACTCAGAAATAAAACAATTTACTGAAAAATATGAATTTCAATCCAAAATTGAAGACAAAATTAATATTGGTGATAATGTCTATTATGAAGATCCCTCGAGTGTTGGCTCGGTAATTGAAATTTCAGAAGACAGCAAAACTGCATTAGTTGATTTTCAAGGTGTTAAATTCAGATTACCATTAAATAAGCTTTATAAAGCACTTTTTCAACCCACAAAATCTAAACAAGTTTCTGATCTAAAATTCGCGTCTTCTTCCACAATTGATTTAAGAGGTAAAAGAGCTGAGGAATCAATCAGGGAAGTTGACCAATTAATTTCAGATGCATTGATTAGCAATATGCCATATATTACCATTATACACGGAAAAGGCACTGGAGCATTAAGAGAAGCTATTCACGAATTTCTTAAGACTCATCCTTCTGTTTCTTCTTTCAGATTAGGAAAATTAGAAGAAGGCGGAGCCGGAGTAACCATAGTTGAGTTTTAATAATTTTCTTATTTTTGTAGTTTAGATAAAGTCAATATTAGCCCGGATGGCGAAATTGGCAGACGCGCTACATTCAGGGTGTAGTGAGGGTAACCTCATGCAGGTTCAAGTCCTGTTCCGGGCACATTTTCAAAAGTATTGCCACTTTATTGATGATGACCGATAAGTCTAAAGAATCAACAATAATCATTCTTTCAGCCCTGTTAGTTTTTGTTATTCGTTTACTTTCTTTTTTCATTTATGATGTTTATGATGATGCATTTATTACTTTTAGATATGCTTACAACTTATCATCAGGTAATGGTTTAGTTTATAACATTGGTGAAAATATTCTTGGAACAACTTCTCCCCTATTTGCCATTATATTAAGTCTTTTCTTTAAAATCGGGCTTCCAATGCCAGATTCGGCTGTCATATTAAATATATTACTCGATACCTTGACAGTTTTCTTTATCTCTAAGATTTTGCTCAATAACAATAAGATTATAGAGTTAGGAGTTTTCCTTTTCATCTTTTCAGGTAGCGTGCTAATTTCCAGAATAACTATCGGTGGGATGGAAGTAAATTTATTTCTTTTAATGTCGGTAATAACTATTAATTTATATCTGAAAGAAAAAAAAGTTTTAGCTGTTATCATTTGCTCTATTGCCTATTTTATCCGTCCTGAAGCATTATCATTACTATTAATTTTATTTTTAAATGATATTTTCACGAAACAATATAAACATGCATTTTTTACTGTTATCATAAGTATTGCAACATTATCAATACCACTTATTTTTATGTATCAGATATATGGAAATATTCTACCACAATCAGTCCTTTCAAAAAGTGAATTAACAGGCTCATCCTTAATTGAACTAATAAATATGTTCTTTTTGAGGGATCCAATTTCAATTATTACCTTACCATTGGCTTTGATTGGAATTTCAAGAATTCATAAAACAGATCCCTTCCTAAAATTATTCGGTTTTTGGATTTTATTACTAATAGTATCTTATGCCATAATTAGACCACATCCCTGG
The DNA here is from genome assembly GCA_026418625.1 of Candidatus Kapaibacterium sp. Taxonomy (GTDB): domain Bacteria; phylum Bacteroidota; class Ignavibacteria; order Kapaibacteriales; family UBA2268; genus CALHRB01. The sequence continues at coordinate 40,138 of JAOABA010000049.1, read as the reverse complement.
CCCTGGTATAGTTTTGTTATTAGAGTTGGTTTAGCTTTGTTCTCAGGTGTAGGCTTCGTTTACCTATTAGGTTATCTTGAAAAATTTAAGAAACTTTTTACTTTTCAAAGAATCGCTATCTTTTCATTCATAATAGCATTGTTTGCTAACTTAGCTACAGCTTACACTCAAGGTTTCAAACCAGTTACTAAAAATATTTATTATCCATTAAAAAATTGGGCAAAATCCAACAAAAAAATCAATAAAACACTTATTGCTGATGATATAGGTATTATTGGATATTTATTCAAAGGTCGCATTATTGATACACAAGGCTTAATTTCTTCAAAATTTGTGAAAAAAGAAGAAAGATTGAATTTTTTTCTTTCAAGCAAAGCTGACTATTTATTTTTAAATTCAAATCAAGAAAATATAAATCTAATTTTCAATACCAAGTTGAAAGATTTTTATGAACCTATCCTTCGTTTTTCAAAATCGGGCAACAATAAAATCATCCAAAATGCTGATGATTACCCTCAAGGTTGGATTCAAGATTATATTCTACTAAAAAAATTCTAAATTATCTAAAAAAGAGCTTTTTTTAGTTTTTTTTATCTGATAAAACAAGTATATTTGGTTAACAATTTTTAACTAAAATAATTGATTGATAATGAAAAGATTTGTATTCTTTTTTACAACTTTATTATTTAACTCTTTCTCAGTCCTCTCTCAAACAGATTACAAAAGCGATAAATATGTTGGTCCTCAGGATTACACTGCAAATATTCGACCTAATGCAAAATTGGTATTGAAAGGACCAGCTAATGACACGCTTACAGAATGGCAGAGTATTCCTTTCGATTTTTACTTTTTTGGAAAAAAAGTTGATGGTTATTATATTTCGGAAGATGGTTATATAACCTTCTCTAAAGACGCAAATAAGTCAAAATACAAAAATCAAGCAATTCCAACTGTTGAAGAGCCAAATAATGCAATTTACGGTTATTGGGAAAATTTGAAGTTAGAAAATGTTATGACAATGTGGTCGAACGAGATTAGAAGCATAACTTTGGGCGAACCAACTGACAGATTCCACGTGATAATGTGGATTTCTGCTATTCCAGAGAATGAAACATTCTCTACCGCCGGACTTAGTTTCGCAGTGGTTTTAATGGAAAAAAATAGTGATATCAATATTGTATATGTCGCTGGTAGAAAGAATACAACTTTAAATGGTTTAATCGGTATAGAAAATGAGGATGGAAGCAAAGGATTAATGCTCGAGAATAGTCCAAATTTTGATTTTCCTTCATTAACTTCTGTTGCGGCTGATGATATTACTTATACTATTTCCGAGAATTCTCTCAGTAAGGAATATGAGGTTGTTACAAATAAGAATTTGAATTTATATCCAAATCCTGCTAAAGACATTGTTCATATAACTTTAAAAAGCGATGATTATATTGAGTCAATTTTTATTTATTCTCTAAATGGAAAAAAGCTTACCGAAATTAATTCGCATATCAATAATATTAATATTGATTTTAGTGATTATCAGAAGGGTATCTATCTTCTTAGAATCACTCTAAGTAATGGAAAAGAATTATTTAAGACATTAATAAAAGAATAAGATACACTACAAAAATGTTACAAAATTTAACTTAAAAACAATATACAATAACACCAAGAAACAATTTTTTTTATTTTAGCTTTTGAATTAAATATTCAAACCACTTATAGATTTGAACATCTATAGACAAGCTTTCACCTTGTTGTGGTTGATTAAATAATTGTGTTGCATTGTTATACAGCACAAAATTTATCCACATATATTTTAGGGAGAAAGTATGGATCCTCATATTATCAGCATCCTAAAGCATGAAGTCCATCTAATTGCCTTATTCATTATGGGAACCGTATACATTGGCAAAATAATCTGGATAATGAGATTTAAGCCAATGGTAGAGCGAACACCCTCAAAAGGCAATAAGCAAAAAGCTATCATTAATTCCTATCTGAATATTGCTATGCCATGGGAAATGGAAAGCACGAGAAAAAAATGGTATGTTTGGACTGAGTTTGCAATCTTTCATATCGGCGTTGCCTTCGCAATTATTGTTTCGTTTATCGTTTCCTTTGGGAACGAGTCGCTAATTGATAAAACCATCTTTCAAAACTTTTTTATGGTTTTATTTCCTATATCATTTATCATAACACTTATTAGGCTGGCACGAAGAATATTTTTGCCTGTCAATAGAATTATCAGCCATCCTGATGATTACTTTTCCATCATTCTAATGTGTGTCTGGTTCTTTTTTGCTTCTTGGTTTGTATATGACCTATATAATACTCTCATAATGGGCATCTACCTTGCGATTACTGCATTCTTAATTGCTTATGTCCCATTCAGTAAAATGTCACACTATATATTGTGGCCCTTTTCGAGGTATTATTTTGGTAAGCATTTCGGTCATCGAGGCGTTTATCCAAAGGTCAGAGTTCAATAATATTATTTTACTACAAACTTAAGGAGAAAAAAAATGAATGAAATAAATCAAAATTCAACTAGAGCTCATAAAGCGAATGAAGCTTTTAAAACCAGAATGAATAGACAAGCAATTTTGTCTTTCGGTGTCTGTGTTCACTGTGGAATGTGCACAGAATCCTGTCACTATTACCTCGCAACAAAAGATCCTAAAATGGCACCAGCTTACAAAGCTGACAGAGTAAGAAAGCTTTATAAAAAGTATTTTGATTGGACTGGAAAATTACTTCCAAAATGGGTCGGTGGTGGAGAACTTGAAAATGAAGAAGATCTAAAAGAACTTATGGATATTACTTTTGGCAGTTGCACAATGTGTCGTAGGTGTTCTTTCAACTGCCCGATGGGGGTTGACAAAGCTCTTTTAATGAGAACTGGCAGATCAATTCTTTACGAACAGGGAATTGCCCCACAAGGCGTAATTGATGTTGCCAAAGATCAATGGGAAACTGGAAATCAAATGGGTGTCTCTGAAGAAGAATACTTAGAAACTATTGAATGGCTAAACGAAGAGCTTCAAATGGAACTTGATGATCCAATTGCTGAGATTCCAATGGATAAACCAAATTGCAATATTGTTTATGCAGTGAATCCCAGGGAAATCAAATATGCTCCTCAGAGCCTTCTCGCAGCAGCAAAAATTTTCTATGCAGCAGGCGAGAGTTGGACAATGTCCTCAAAAGGCTGGGACAACACAAATTTTGGCTTATTCTCTGGTGATAATAAACTTGGCGCTCATATGGGCAATCTTGTTTTTGATAGTGTTGAGAGATTAAACGGAAAAATGCTCGTTACTTCAGAGTGTGGTCATGGTTATCGTGCCACAGCTTGGGAAAGTCCTAATTGGACTGGAAGAGACCTTAAATTTCCAATCTTTAATTTCTTGGAAATTATGGTAGATTATGTTAAATCAGGTAGAATAAAGCTTGATCCTTCATTGAACCCGTTCAAAGTTACCTATCATGATCCTTGCAACCTTGGAAGAAGCGGAGGTATAACTGAAGAACCAAGATACTTATTGAAACAGTCTGTATCAATGTTTCAGGAAATGTATCCAAACAGAGCTGATAATTATTGTTGCACCGGTGGAGGTGGAGCTATGTCAATGTCGGAATACTCAAAAAGAAGACTCGAAACAGCTGTTGTTAAAGCTAATCAATTAAAAGAGACTGAAGCTAATATTGTTGCTACTGCCTGTCACAATTGCGTTGATGGTTTGACTGATTTGATAAAACACTATAAGCTTAAGATGAAAGTAAAACTTGTTGGTGAACTTGTTGCTGATGCCCTTATCATAGATAAGAAATTCATTACACCAACATTCAAGGCTCCTGAAATAGAAGAAAAACTAATTCTTATGGTTGATGATGAAGTTGATATTTTAACATATTTGTCCACTTTATTTAATGATAATGGTTTTAATACTTACACAGCTACAAATTATGAAAATGCTATGGAATTTTTAACTACTCAAAAACCTGATTTAATAACTTTGGACCTTGCAATGCCTGGAAAAAACGGATTAAGCATATATAAAGAATTGAAAACGAATGAAGAATATAAAGACATTCCGGTAATTTTTGTAACAGGGGTTAATCCTGACAATCCCGGTCAGTTAGATCATCGAAAATTTATTTATGAACACAGTCTTCCGAAGCCTGAGGGTTATATCGAAAAACCAGTTGAAAAGGAACTTTTACTAAAAATAGTCCGCAAATGCGTTGAAGTTAAAGTTGATAATTTGAATTAGCTATGGAAACAACAATTCAATTAACAGACTCAATGTTGTTTGATGAAGTCCCCTGCTATATATCAATTCAAGATAGGGATTATAAAATCATCAAAACAAACAGAAGATTCAGGGAAACCTTTGGTGATAGAATTGGTGAGTATTGTTATGTTGTTTACAAGATGAGGGAAGACAAATGCCCTGTTTGTCCTATGGATAAAACATTTTCAGAGGGAAAAATCTTTGAATCAGAGGAATTGGTCTTTTCCCCTGAAGGTTTTCCTGTTTATGTTAATGCACAGACAGCTCCAATATATGATAATAATGGTAATATTGTCGCAGCAATCGAAATGGCTACTGATATTACCGAATCAAAAAAATTACAACGGAGATTAGAAGAAAGCATTGAAAAATACAGAATGCTTTACAATGTAGTTCCTTGTTTTATTTCAGTTCAGAATAAAGATTTCATCGTCATAGATGCAAATAAGAAATTTAAGGATGAATTCGGTGATTATAGAAATAAATATTGTTATTATCTCTATAAAAAAAGGGACTCTCGGTGCGAAATCTGTCCTGTTGCTGAAACTTTTGAAGATGGGAAAATTCACACAAGCGAAGAAATTGTAGCTGGAAAAGATGGTATCCTGATGAATATTCTGGTATTAGCTGCACCAATAAAAAATGAATCTGGTGAAATAACTGCTGTAATGGAGATGACAACAGATATTACAGATATCAAACGCATTCAGAGCCAAATGGCAAATGTTGGTCAATTAGTAGCAAATTTAGCACATACTATAAAAGGTATTATTTCTGGTTTAGATGGTGGAATGTATGTAGTAGAATCAGGATTCAGACAAAATAAAGACGAAATTATCAAAAAAGGTTGGGAGATGGTTCAACGAAATGTCGAACGTGTCTCCCACCTCGTTCTTGATATGCTATATTATGCCAAAGACCGTGTCCCTGAAAAGCAAGAGATTTTTATTGATAAAGTCTGCGAAGAGATTGTAGAATTATATTCAAAAAAGCTGAATGACCTTAACATATCAACCAAATTGGATCTTAGGTTTTCCGATTACTTCTTTGGCGACTCAAAAGCGATTTATACATTAATTTTGAATCTCATTGAAAATGCTATTGATGCTTGTAAGTGGGATAGCAATAAAAATCAGCACAATATTGAAATATTGCTTTCTTATTATGATAATTTCATTTACCTGACTGTGATTGACGATGGACACGGTATGAGTGATGATGTAAAAAGTAAACTATTTACGCCTTTATATTCTACAAAAGGAAGTTCAGGAAGTGGTTTTGGGCTTATGGTTGTTAAGAAAATTGTTGATGAACATAATGGCGAAATAAAAGTTGAATCAGAAATTGGAAAAGGTTCAAAATTTATTATTAAATTACCAATAAGCAAGTTGTGATTTTTTGAAAGGTTAGAAAATATGGCAAAAATTCTTATTGTTGACGATGATAACGACATTCTTACTTATTTAGGAACTCTCCTTGGAGATAACGGCTTTGATGTTATCGAAGCGATGAATGGCAAAGAAGGCTTCGATAAAGCACTTTCTGAAAAGCCGGATTTAATTTGTCTTGATATTTCAATGCCCGAAGAATCAGGTGTTAAAGCTTACAGGAATCTGACTGAAAATGAAGCAACAAAGAACATACCTGTCTTTATTGTTACAGGTGTTGCACACGATTTCAAAAATTTTATCGAATCAAGGAAGCAAGTGCCGCCTCCTGTAGCATATTTTGATAAGCCTATTGACAAAGATGAATTTATCGGAAAAATTAAAGAAGTTCTGAAAATAAAATAAGTGAAATTTAGATTTTCTTTTTTTTAAGAATGGAATGGTTACTGCCATTCCATTTTATTTTATTTTTTAAAATTCCAAGATTTTCGATTTCCAATTCTATTATATCGCCATCCTGCAACCAGATAGGTTGATAGTCTTCTCCCCTATCCTTTGCTAATCTTGCCCTTGTTCCATTTAATTCAAGGTAACAACCAGTCCCAACAGTTCCCGAACCAATAACATCACCGGGAAAAAGTTCCACACCATAAGAAGCTCTTTCGATAATTTCTGCAAATGTCCAATTCATATCAGAGGTATTTCCATAAGAAACCTCAATTCCGTTGTGTCTGGCTTTCATTTCGAGCTTATATTTATTTCCGAACTGTGTCTTGATAACTTTACTTTCTAATTCATCAGTCGTAACAAGCCAAGGACCAAGAGTTGTAGCAAAATCTTTTCCTTTGGCGGGTCCCAGATTCAATTTCATTTCCTCCATTTGTAGTGTTCTTGCAGAAAAATCATTCATAATGGTAAAACCGGCTATATAATTGTCAGCCTCGTTTGAATTAATATTCTTTCCGCGTTTTCCGATTATTGCAGCCCATTCAAGTTCAAAATCAAGCTTATCGAGATGGTCAATTTCAACTTCGATTTCTCCTTCTCCAAAAATTGCATTATGATTGGTAAAATAAAAGATAGGATATTGATCGAATTCAGGAATCATATCAAGTCCTCTATTCCTTCTGGCAGCTTCAACATGCTGACGAAAAGCATAACCATCACGGCAGGAAGGAGGATTTGGAATTGGAGATAACAATTTTATAGGATTAACGATTGAAAAATCTCCTGAGGATTTCAATTTTTCATAAGCATTTTTTACTAATTCGAAATTTCTATCCCAATCATTAAGCAATAATAACATATTTGATGGTAACTCAAAGCCTAATTTTTTTGTCTCATTTTGTATGTCAATTATTTGGTTATCAATGAGCATTCCGAGTCTTGATTGAAAATCCTGATTTAAATATGTTACAAGTTTCATTTTTCTCTCAGTAATTTTTTAAAAACATTTAAAGCATAATCCATTTGGGTGTGAGTTCCAGTGCTTATTCTGACACCGTTAGGAACACCAAAAGGGGTTAAATGACGAACAAGTATGGCATTTTCATAACACTTATCAACAAAATCCCTTGCTAAATCCTGATTTTCGAAAAGTATCATCACAAAGTTTGCATAGGGCTTGATATAATCAACCTTTAGTTCATCAAATAAATTTGTCAACCTTTCAATTGAAATAGTATTTAATTTAATTGTTTGAAATATAAAGTCATAATCAGTTAAAGCGGCTAAAGCAACCTTTTGGGCAATTGAATTTGGTTCAAAAGGTAACTTGACTTTATAGAGTGTAGAAATTAAGTTTTCAGGACCAAAAGCAAATCCTATTCTAATTCCAGCCAAACCGTGAGATTTCGAGAATGTCCTAACAACTATTAAATTATCTTGTTCATAATCCAATCCATCAGGGTAACCTTCGTGCAAAGCAGCATATATTGAATATGCTTCATCATAGACAATTAAAATGTTTTCAGGAACTTTTTTAAGAAATGATTCAAAATCTTTCTTAAAGAACATCGAACCTGTTGGATTATTGGGATTTGAAAGAAAAATTATTCTCGTTTTGGGTGTAATTGAATTTAAAATTGAATCGAGGTCATATTGATGGTTTTTCATTGGTGCTTTAATAAGATTTCTGCCTAATTTTAGAACATTTACAAAATAACCAATGAAAGTCTCTTCAGCAGTTAAAATATCATCACCATAATCTGAAAATGCTTTGATAATATCACCAATAATAGCATCAGAACCACTTCCAGCGATTATATTTTGCTCAGGTTTTCCTAACATTTCTGATAAATAGCTAATTAGCTCAGTGGCACCTACATCAGGGTAAATTGATAAATATTTTGTTGTCTCTTTGAGTGCTTCAATTGCTTTGGGAGATGCACCTAAGGGATTTTCATTAGAAGCAAGATTAATGAATTCTGAGATGTTTTTTTGTTTCTTGCCAGTTTTTAATTTATTACCGGGTTTATAAGGAGTTAAATTCTGAATATATTCAGGAATTGTTATCATAAAAATTAACAAAGATATTTATTAAATAGAATTAAATTTAATCCAGCCAAGATAAATAATAATTTTCATCCATTGTTTCTTTAACATTATTTGTTGCTCCAAGGGGTGCAAATGTATCAATCATAACTGCATATTCATAAGTCTCCTTTGCACCGAGAGATTCCTCAATTTTCCCCGGTTGAGGACCGTGAGGCAAACCAAGTGGGTGAAGCGTTATTGACCCCTCACCTACACCTTTGCGAGACATAAAATCTCCCTCAACATAATATAAAACCTCGGCACTTTCGACATTTGTATGAAAGTAAGGAACCGGAATCGCTTCAGGATGAAAATCAAAAAGACGAGGACAGAAATTGCAAAGCACAAAATGTTGAGTATCAAACACCAAATGCACAGGCGGAGGTAAATGCAATTTACCAACTTTTGGCGCAAAATCCCTAATATTGAATGCGTAAGGATAAAGATAACCATCCCACCCTACAACATCGAAAGGATGATGAGGTAAGATATATTCAAAGAGCCTTAAACCTGTTTTTATGATTAGTTTAAAACGTCCATCATTATCATAGGGTTGAAAATATTCAGGTAGTTTAAAATCTCTCTCGCAATATGGTGCATCTTCATTTAATTGTCCATATTCATTTCTGTAATGCTTTGGTATTTCAAAAGCAGTATCCGATTCGACAATTAATAATTTATTATTGTCAAAATTATTGAAATTTAACTGATATATGGTTCCCATTGGGACAACTAATTGGTCACCCGGTTCGAAATTAAATTTTCCATAGTCAGAGACAAAAATACCGGAGCCATAATGAACAAAAATATATTCGTGTGCATAAGCATTTTTATAAAAATAATCACTGTTCTTGCTTGGATGAGCAGTGCTGATGATACAATGAGGGTTTTCGAGAAAAATATTTCTTGATGTTAAAAAATCTCCATCACTTTTTTTCAAATTAGTCTTGAAATGGATATGCTGTAATGGCATATCATCCCATTTATTTAAAGGAATTCTTTCCAATTCTCTTATTTCTAATGTTTTTGTAGGTGCATTAATATGATATTTTGTGCTGTAAATACCCGAAAATCCCTTTGTGCTGACTAATTCTTCTCTATAAAGAGATCTTCCATCATCTTTGTAAAAAGTAATATGTTTCTTTGTAGGTATCGAACCAAGTTTATGATAAAATGCCATAATTAACTACTTTTTAATGTTAAACTTGTGTTTTAATTAAATTTCCACGTTTTTCCTGATCTCTTTCAATTGCTTCGAAGAGAGCCTGAAAGTTCCCTTGACCAAAGCCTGAGGCACCATTTCTTCTTTGTATAATTTCGAAGAAGAATGTCGGACGGTTAAAGGTTGGTTTAGTAAATATTTGTAATAAATAGCCTTGTCCTTCAACATCACAAAGAATGCCAAGCTTTTGTAATTCATTTAAATCTTCAGTTAAACCGAAATCACGCTTCGAAAGCGTTTCATAATAAGTATCAGGTGGAGCATCGAGAAATTCAACTCCGTTGGCTTTCAATGCACTCACTGTCTTTATAATGTCAAGAGTGCTTATTGCTATATGCTGAATACCAGAACCTCGATACTGCTGAGTATATTCTTCAATTTGTGAAAGTCTTTCTGCTTCGTAAGGTTCATTTATTGGATTTTTAATTATTCCATCTTTAGACCTAACCACTTTGGAAAGCAAAGCAGAGTATTTAGTTGAAATATCACCCGGACCGAAATATATGAATGTTTCAAAGTCCAATGATTTGTTTATGTAATCAGCCCAGTAATCCATCTCATTAATATGAACATTTCCAACAATATGGTCAATGAGCTTTAAACCTGTTTCCTGACAAGAAATTTCAATATTTTGAATAGGCTGACCAAAACCGGGTTTAAAAATTCCGTTATAATTATCGTAATTAACAAAATTTATTTCACAATCACCATAAAGCCTTATTGCTGCTTCCTCAACATAACCATCTTTGTCTTCACTTTTTTGAGGTAATCTGACAGGGATAGCACCATTTTTCACTGCTTTATAAAATGTTTCCTTAACATCAACCACTTCGACTGACCATCTTTTTACACCATCTCCGTGAAGTTCAACAAATGAATTTATGTCAAATGTCTCTGGTTGGAGTGCTGATGTTATCAGAAATTTCATTCCATATTCAGATTTTAAAAGATAAGAAATTCTATCACGAACACCAGTTTCGGGACCTCTATATGCTGAAATTTTCATTCCGAGTGCTTTAGCAAACCAGTATGCTACAAGTTTAGCACTACCTACATAAAATTCAACATAATCATAACCTCTTATTCCCATTGAATTCTGGGGAATTTTGCTTGGAACCCCACCATAACATATATCCATTTGCATATTTTCACCTCAATAGAATAATTTTAAACATTCAAAAATGGTAAATTAATATCAATTAATAAAATTGATATGTATAATAATTTATTAACTTAATTGTTAAATTTGATTTGTTAGAAATACAAATTACAATTTTTTTTGCAAGTTTAAAATAATTTTTAGCTGACTATTAAGAGAAAATTATGATTAGTTTTGAACCTAATGAGTTATCACAAAGACAAGTTCACAGCTATATGCTTGGCGGAATAGCTCCTCGACCAATAGCCCTTGTTTCTACTATTTCAGAAGATGGAATACTTAATTTATCCCCTTTTTCGTTTTATAATGCTTTTGGGTCTAACCCGCCTATTATTGCATTTTCACCTGCAAGAAGAGGGCGAGATAATACTCTTAAAGATACTTATAATAATCTGCTTTCAACAAAAGAATGTGTCGTTAACGCTGTAACTGAATTTATGACCGAACAAATCAATTTAGCTTCGGCTGAATTTGAGCCTGATGTCAATGAGTTTGAAAAATCCGGTTTAACTCCAATTGATTCTGACTTGGTTAAACCCAAAAGAGTCAAAGAATCCCCTTTTCAAATGGAATGTAAGCTAATTCAAATGATTAATACAAGCGACAAACCCGGAGCTGGAAATATAGCGATTTGCGAAGTTGTTAAATTTCATATTGCTGAGGAAATTTTAAATGACGGTATTATTCACCCAGATTTAATCAGACATATTGGCAGAAACGGCGCAGACTTTTATACAAAAGCTTTTGGAGAAGCTGTTTTTAGTTTGAAAAAGCCACCTTCAAAGCCGATTGGATACGACTCATTACCGGATTATATTTTGAAATCCGGATTTCTTACAGCTAATAATTTAGCAAAACTTGCTTTAAGTGAAAAAATTCCGACTTTAGCTGAGTCTGAGAATTATTATAATTCAATACCGCTTACTGAAGCCACGGAAAATACTTTTTGGGTTTATTATCACAACAATAATTTTGAAAAAGCCATATCTTGTTTGAAATATTTAATATCAATCAATTCCTATAAAGCATTAACTCTATTCGAATTATTAATTCAAATGGCTCTGGATAACGAAGAAATTGAAAAAGCTTGGTTTTTGGTAATTTATTACAGAAAGTTTTATGACAAAAATAGATAAACAACCACTTTGGAATCCAACTGAAGAAAGAATAAAAGAATCCAATCTTAAAAAATATATTAACTGGGTAAATGAAAAGTTAAATTTTTCATTTAAAAGCTATCAGGATCTTTATAATTGGTCTGTTAATAATATCGAAGATTTTTGGCTCTCGATTTTTGATTTTGGAAAGTTTATTTATTCCGGAAATCTTGAATCTATTTTAGATTATGATTTTAAAGGTCAAAAAGTTGCCCCCGGAGCAAAATGGTTTAACGGCATTAATCTAAATTTTGCCGAAAACCTTCTGAGAAATATAAGCAATAAAATTGCATTAATAAGTTATAACGAGAAAGGTTTATTATCACAAATCTCTTACGATGAATTATTCAGAAAGGTAATTATATTAAGGGATTTTTTGAAACAAATTGGAATTGAAAAAAATGACAAAGTTGCTGCTATATTACCAAATTCATCGGAAGCTGTAATTGCAATGTTAGCTGTAACAAGTATTGGCGCTGTTTGGTCATCTGTTTCACCTGAATTCGGGGCTACTGCCATAATTGACAGATTTTCTCAAATAAACCCAAAATTAGTTTTTGCTGTTGATGGTTATTTCTACAATGGTAGGCAATTTGAAATTTATGATAAGGTCAAAGAAATTTCTAAATCACTGACAACAAATCCCAAAATAATATTGATTAATAAGATAAAAGATAATAACCAAAGCTTTGATTTTCAATGGGATAATATTTTCGGTCAAGACACTGATATAAATTTTGATTCGGTTGAATTTGAAAAATTCCCTTTCCAACACCCTGTTTATATTCTTTATTCTTCGGGTACAACAGGAAAACCTAAATGTATTGTTCACGGTGCTGGAGGAACATTATTACAGCATTTCAAAGAACTATATCTGCATACTGATTTAAAACCAGATGATACAATAACATATTATACAACTTGCGGTTGGATGATGTGGAACTGGCTCGTTAGTTCCTTGCAAATTGGTTCAACACTTTTTCTTTATGACGGTAATCCATTTTATCCAAGACCAAAAATTCTTTGGGACTTGATTGACGAATATCAAATTAATATTTTTGGAACAAGTCCAAAATATCTTTCTGCTTGTGAGCAATCAGGTTTAGAACCAATTAACACAAATAAATTGGATTCATTAAAAACAATCTTATCTACAGGTTCTCCTTTAACTAATAAAAATTTTGAATATGTTTATGAAAAAATTAAAAAGGATGTTCATTTAGCTTCTATTTCAGGTGGAACTGATATTATCTCCTGTTTTATGCTTGGAAATCCAATTTTACCCGTTCATTCAGAAGAAATACAATGTAGAGGCTTAGGAATGAAAGTCGAGTGTTGGAATGAGAGTGGACAAAGTGTCATTGGTGAAAAGGGTGAACTGGTTTGCACAGAAATCTTTCCATCTATGCCAATTTACTTTCTGAACGATCCTGATAATAAATTGTATAAAGATGCTTATTTCAATTATTTTCCAAATGTTTGGCGTCACGGAGATTTGATAGAAATAACAGAAAGAGATGGGATCATAGTTTATGGTCGTTCAGATGCTACTTTAAATCCCGGCGGTGTTAGAATTGGAACAGCCGAAATTTATCGTTCAGTTGAAGAGTTACCAGAAGTCAAAGAATCTTTGGCAACATCAGTATCAATTGACGGTGATTCAAGGATAGTTCTATTCATAGTCTTAGCAGACAAAACTCTTGATGATCAACTAAAAAACAAAATTAAAAGCAAAATCAGAAACGATCTATCACCAAGACACATTCCTGATTATATATATCAAATTAATGAAATCCCTGTAACAATGAACGGAAAAAAAGTTGAGATAGCAGTTTCAAAAATTTTAAACGGATTGCCTGTTGAAAACAAAGATGCTTTAGCAAACCCTGAATCGCTCAATCAATTTAAAAACCTTAAATTCTGAAATATTTTTTATTTTTGTTTTTTTACGTAAAGAATTATTGAATAAGATATGAAAACAGTTGATGATTTTAGAATTAAACTTATTGCTGATTATACAAGTCAGGCAGTCCGCAAAGCTGACAAAATCTCCAAAAAAATAGCTTATTTGGAATTTGACGGTCTTTTTAGAGTAAAAGGTGAATATGTCCAACTATGCCAAAAGGGAACTGCTTTCCCCGAAATAGTGGATATTCCTCTATCTCCAGATGCCTCAAAATGGATTTATGATGAAGTTGATCAAATGCATTGGAAAATTGGGTATTATCTCATTTCAAAGATTAACGAACTTTATGACACTGATTTATTGATGTTCGAGGATTGGGAATTTGCAAGGTTCGAAGATGATGAAGCAATCTGTGTTAATTTCATATTAAGCGTAAAAATGGATGATCCTGTTTGGATAGCTTTGGATGAAAACACACAGAGGGAAATTAGAATTATTTTTGATGCAATAGATAATTCTAAATATTTTCTGCATTCGATTGACTCATATTTTTATTCAGAATCACTTCAACAAGAAGTTGATGTTGATTATAAAAATCATCTAAAAGCAAGGTTATAACATTAGCCTTTGATAACAGCTATTGGTTTTAATCGAGCTATTCTTTTAGCAATATTTGCACTGCAGACAACATCAACAACTTGCTCAACGTTTTTATAAGCTTGAGGTGCTTCTTCGGTAACTCCTTTCAATGATCCAGTTTGAATAAGAATACCTTTGTTGGCAAGTTCATTCAATAAAGAATCAACAGGAATGTTTTTCTTTGCAGCTGTTCTTGATAGCAACCTTCCAGCACCGTGGCAAGCAGAGCCGAATGACTCAATCATACTTGCTTCTTGTCCAGCCAAAACATAAGATTTTGTTCCCATACTTCCCGGTATTAACACAGGTTGTCCAACTTTTCTGTAAATGGTAGGAATTTCTGGATGATTTGGCGGAAAAGCCCTTGTGGCACCCTTACGATGAACAATAACCTCTTTTAAATTCTGACCAAAAGTATGTTTTTCAATCTTAGCAATATTATGAGCAACATCATACAAAATCTTTACTTTATTTGATTTTCCGAAGACCTTTTCCCAAGCATTTCTGATTTGATAAGTAATTATTTGTCGATTAACCCAAGCGAAATTAGCCGCAGCACACATAGCCGAAAAATAAGATTTTCCCTCTTCAGAATTGAAAGGTGCACAAGCTAACTCAATATCCGGCAAATCAATATTATATTTTTTCAGGTTTCGCGTCATTAATTTTATATAATCAGTTGCAACCTGATGACCCAATCCTCTTGAACCTGTATGGATGAGCATAACAATTTGCTCTTCTTGTAGGTTATAAATCTTTGCATCTTCTTTATCAAATACCTTTTCAACATAATCAATTTCAATGAAATGATTCCCCGCTCCCATTGTTCCTAACTGGTCTCTCCCCCGCTCTTTAGCTTCATTGGAAACTTTTGAACTATCGGCAGTTTTCAAATGACCATTGGATTCGATAAAATCAGTATCATTTGCTCTTGTATAGCCCTCTTTTTCAGCCCATCGGCAGCCATCATCCAATACTTTGTCAAGCTCCTTAATGCTAAGCTTCATCAAACCGGATTTTCCAACGCCCGAAGGAACTGAATTGAAAATTTCAGTAGATATTTTCTTGATATAATTTTTAATATCATTTTTGTTGATATCAGTTGTAAGAAGCCGAATTCCGCAATTTATGTCGTATCCTATTCCACCCGGTGAAATTACACCATCATTCAAATCAGTTGCAGCTACAGCTCCAATAGGGAAACCATAACCTTCGTGAACGTCGGGCATTACTAAAGCATGACTTTGAATTCCCGGAAGGGATGTAACATTCATCAATTGTAAAATAGATCTGTCCTTTGATATTGAATCTATCATATCATTTGTGGCAAAAATATAAGCAGGGACTTTCATTTTTTTAGAAGTCTCTGCAGGGATTTTCCATTTATAATCTTCAATTTTAATAAGCTTTTCTTTCATTTTACATCAACTTTTGATAATGAACATACTCAATTTAAAATAAATTTTGATAAAATAAGTAAAATATCGTTTATATCTATATGACTGAACAAAAGAAAAAATATGGTTTTTTAAAAATTGGCAGGATTGAAGTTGAAAATCCTGTTCTTTTAGCACCAATGGAGGATGTTACTGATCTTCCATATCGTTTGATTTGTCGAAAATTAGGTGCTGATATAGTTTATTCCGAATTTATTGCATCCGAAGGAATAATTAGAGATGCAAAAAGGTCTAAGCAAAAAATGTTAATTGATGACAGGGAAAGACCTGTTGCACTTCAAATATTTGGAAGTAATATAGATGCAATGGTTAAATCAGCTCAAATTATCGAAGAGATTGGGGTTGATTTTATTGATATTAATTACGGTTGTTGGGTGAAAAATGTAGTCCGAAATAATGCTGGTGCTGCACTACTTAAGGAACCCGATAAAATGGTTCTAATGACAAAAGCAGTTGTTGATGCCGTGAAAGTTCCTGTAACCGTGAAAACAAGGCTTGGATGGGATAAAAGCTCAATAATCATTGTTGAATTGGCTAAACGCCTTGAAAACACAGGCATTGCTGCCTTGTCGATTCATTGCAGAACACGTATTGAAGCTATCAAGGGAGAAGCAGATTGGTCGTGGATACCCAAAATTAAAGCTAATATTAGTATTCCAGTAATACTTAATGGCGATGTTAAAAACCACAAAGATGTTAAAAGAGCTTTTGAAGAAACCGGATGTGATGGAGTGATGATAGGCAGAGCAGCTATTGGTTATCCGTTTATTTTTCGTGAAGCAAAACATTTCTTAGATACTGGAGAAGAACTATCACCTCCCGACATTTCCGATAGAATTGAAATTTGTCTTGAACACCTTCGAAATGAAATCGAGTTCAAAGGACTCCATAGAGGACTAATCGAATTCAGAAAAAATTACTCTGGTTATCTAAAAGGTTTGCGTGATTCCCATCAAATACGCCAGAAACTTGTTGTTACAGAAACATACGATGAAATAGTTGATATTTTATATAATTATAAAGATTATCTTCTATCTATTGAAAGCTCGGCTTGATACTTTCTAAAGCGATTCTTAATTCCTCTTTGGAAGAGATTGGCAAACTGCATTGAAAATTATTGCAAAAATAAACTGACGGTTTTTCAGGATTTATCTCAATATTTTCAGTGAATTTACATAAATTTTTTATTTCGTTCTGGTTTTCAGCAGTTATTTGAATTAATGTTAAATTAGGAATAAAATAGTTATTTATCAGTTCAAGAAATTCTTTGGTCTTATTATTTTCAGAATCACCAGAAATAATTATATCAACTGTCCCATTGATATATTTTTGAAGACCACAAAGAAAAAAAGTATAAGCAGATGGTACCTTACTAATTTCCCCACCAAAATAGTTTACTAACCTCTTTGCAGAATTCATAAATTCATGATTGCCAGTCAAATGATAAAGCGATATCAAATTATTCAATGCAACTGAGTTTCCGGAAGGAATTGCCCCATCATAAATTATTTTTTTTCTGAGAATTAAATCATTCTGGTTTTCGGATGTAAAATAGAAACCACCATTCGTTTTATCCTCAAATAATTCAATCATTGTTTCTGTTAAATCATTAGCTAATTTTAAGTATTTGAAATCTAAACTTGATGTATATAATTCCAATAATCCATAAACAAAAAAGGCATAATCATCTAAATTGCCTTGGATACCTGCTTTGTTATTTCTGAAACGATGATAAAGAAAAATTTTCCTATCTTTTTGTTTGTCAATATAATAAGTTAAATTACTTAAAGTAAATTCTACTGATTTCTTTGCAATATTTATATATCTTTGATTATTAAGAATTCTACCAGCCTTAGAAAATGCTGATATCATTAGTCCATTCCAATCAGTAAGCACCTTATCATCTTTGAATGGGTGGATTCTTTTCTCTCTATAATCAAACATTAGTTTATTGTTGACTAGTAATTTATCGAAAAACTCCTCAAAAGACAAACCCATTTGATTTGCTAATTCTTCGAAATTGTTTCTTAAATGAAGTATATTCGTTTTATTGCTTATATGTCCGTGTTCTTCAGTAAAATTTCCATTTTCTGAAATATTATAAACCCAACAAACAAACTCAACATCAAGATTTGGAATGTTATTTAACTCATTTTTTGTCCAAACGTAAAATTTGCCCTCAACACCCTCACTATCAGCATCCTCTCCAGAATAAAATCCTCCATCAGGTAAAGTAAGTTTGTCTAAAACGTAATTTAAAGTTTGTTCTGCACAGACTTTGAAGAAATTATCTTTGGTTACTGAATATACATCAAGATAGGAATGAACCATCAACGCTTGGTCATAAAGCATTTTTTCGAAATGGGGAACTAACCACTGTCTATCAGTCGAGTACCTGTGAAAGCCAAAACCAATTTGGTCGAATATTCCCCCCTGACGCATTTTATAAAGGGTATTCTTTACAATTTCAAGAGAAAATTTATCATTTTTTGCATAAGAATAATCAATTAGAAACATCAATTGATGAGGTATAGGAAATTTTGGAGCATAACCAAATCCACCAAATTGCCTGTCATAAGATGAATGTAGTGAATCTACTGCGTCTGATAAAATCTTTTCAGGGTTAAATTGAGAATTTGATTTAACTTCCTGATTCAAATTCTGCATAATTTCATTTGAAGTTTTATAGATTAAATCTCTATTATTCATCCATAAATCTTGAACCCTCTTAACAAGGTCAATCATTCCGATGCGACCGGGTATTGATTGTTTAGGAAAATAAGTTCCTGCAAAGAAAGGAATTTTTTCGGGTGTCATTATAATTGTAAGGGGCCAGCCACCGCTACCCGTGAGCATCTGACATACTTCCATATAGATATTATCAATATCTGGTCTTTCTTCTCTATCAACCTTAATATTAATAAATGTTTGGTTCATTAATTCAGCAACTTCGTTATCTTCGAATGACTCCTTTTCCATTACGTGGCACCAATGACAGGTGGAATAACCAATTGACAGAAAAATTGGTTTATCATCTTTAATTGCCCTTTCAAAAGCTTCATCTGACCAAGGAAACCAATCAACTGGATTTTCGGAATGTTGAAGAAGATAAGGACTTAATTCATTTTTTAATCTATTACTCATTATAATATCGATAATTATATTGGGACTATACTTATTTTTATTTCTTTGGGTTAATATTGCCATTAAATTTTAGCCACAGCTAAAAACGAAAATAATATTCCTTTAGTTGATTATAATTTCTGAATTAGCTTTGATTTCACTTACATTTCTGAAAATAAGTCATTAAAATAAAGCATAATCGTCTTAATTTTTCGATAGAATGATTATACTATAAGCAAATGGAATTAATTAATAATATAACCAGCCCTGAAAAATGTATAATAGTAGGAATCGGCCGGAAAAATTCCGACCGTGAGATTGCTAAAGAACATCTTGATGAGCTTGAATTATTAGCAAAAACCGCTGGTGCCGAAGTTTTAGAACGAATTTATCAAGAGCTTGAAAAGCCAAACCCTGCAACTGCTATTGGCAAAGGAAAAGTTCAGGAAATTAAGGAATTAATTCAGGAAAAATATATTCAATTAGTTATTTTTGATGATGACTTGACACCTGTTCAAGCACGTAACCTTGAGAAAGAGTTTAATGTCAAAGTGATGGACAGAACCGGTCTGATTTTAGATATTTTTGCACAACACGCAAGAACAAACGAAGCAAAGACACAAGTTGAATTAGCCCAATTGGAATACTTGCTTCCAAGATTAACAAGAATGTGGACACACCTTTCAAAACAATATGGAGGCATTGGAACAAAAGGACCCGGTGAGACACAGATTGAAAGCGATAGAAGATTAATCAGAAGAAGAATACAAAAACTCAAAGCTAAACTTGAAGAAATAGACACACAAAAAGAGCAACAAAGAAAGGGTAGGAATACTCTTCCCCGCTTTGCTCTTATTGGCTATACGAACGCAGGAAAATCCACATTAATGAATTTGCTCACAAATGCTGATGTATTGGTTGAGGATAAATTGTTTGCCACACTCGACACAACTGTAAGAGCATTCGAATTTACTGATGAATTTGGAAAAGCAACAAAGATTTTAATATCCGACACAGTAGGTTTTATAAGGAAACTGCCTGCTAATTTAGTCGCTTCATTTAGAAGCACTTTAGCCGAAGCACGGGAAGCCGACTACTTGCTTCATATCATTGATTCATCCGAAAAAAATTATATTGAGCATATTAAAACAGTCGAGGAAACGCTTAAATCTCTTAATATCAAAGATAAACCTATCTTAAAAGTATTCAATAAAATAGATTTAATTCAGGATAAACACGACTTACAGCAATTGATTGAGTCGAATCCTGATGGAATCTTTATATCAGCCCAAAGAGGAATAAATATTCCAAAGCTCCTTCAGGAAATGCAAAAATTAATTAATAATAGAATTGATGTATTTAAGTTGGAATTTAACTGGAACGAAATGGATAAGGTTTCCCAAATTTACTCAAAATGGGATGTCGTTAAAAGATTCGATGAGGATAATAAAATTTCACTAATTGTTAAAGTTCCAAATGAACAAAAAGAAAAATTTATCAATCAATATTCAAGGTATATAATGGATATGTTAAATGATAGACCAGCTAATGAAGAAACAAATTCTGATGGATTAGAAGCCAACGACAAAAAATCAGATGACGGTTATGTCAAAAATATAATTAGAGATACTCGTAGGGACATAAGATATGTCGTCTATTCAAATCATAAACTTTCCAGAAGAGAAATGCTTGATGAAGTAAAGAAATTTAACTATAATCCATTAAATATCAGGCAGAAACCCGGCACAACAATTGAAATTTATGCTGAAGGTATTAAATAGAAAGGTCTTCTTTACTGATTATGAAAGTATTAAGCTTTTTTGATGGAATGATTATTTTAAAGGTTGCGGCTTAATATTATGAAAAAAAATATTAAAAATTTCAAGGAACTTCTTTCTGATAAATTAAGATTTGAAAAAATAGTTAAAGACCTTGAACTTAAGTTTTATGATTTTACAAATTTAAAAGTTTCAACTCTAAATTCTTTTAAAATTAAGGGTCTAAGCGGATCTCTTAAATCTTTCTTATTATCTCATTTCTGGAAAGAAACAAAATACAATTTTATTATCATAACCGATTCTGTTGAGGAAGCAGACAATAGATATTACGATTTAGTTAGTTTGATTGATGATGATTACTTAATAAGATTATTTGAAAAAAAATTTGATGTATTCTCAAATCCTCATCTGCCATTAAATGAAACATTAATCCTTGATAGTGTTTTTAAGATAAACAATATAAGAATCTCCGATAAGCCAAATAAAGATGAAAAACTCAGAAAACAAAATTATATCGCCGTTGCATTGCCAAATATCCTTAATGCAAAATTTCCTAATCTTGATGTTTTAAAAGACTATCACAAGGTATTAAGAAAAGGAGATGAAGTTAATCAAGAAGAGTTTACCAGCGATCTTGCCTTAAATGGTTTCGAAAGAGTTGAATTTGTCTCTCAGCAAGGTGAATTTTCAGTTAGAGGTGGCATTGTTGACTTTTATCCTATGGGTTGGGACAACCCTTTAAGAGTGGAATTCTACGGTGATGAAATTGAAACAATCCGTGAGTTTAACACAATATCACAAAGAAGCATTCATTTCTTTGATAAGGTTGAATTTAATTCAAAATTCATTTCTCAAAATGACGGTGGTAAAGATAATTGGCTTTCATTTTCTGAGTTCTTCGATAATGATATGGTTTTGATTATCATTAATCCACAAGAAATCAAATCTTTAAATGATAATTTTGAAATACCTGAAAAATTTTTTACCATCGAAATTAATCCAAGATCAAAGGCTGATTTAGAATTTAAATCCTTCGAACAACCAAAATTCGGGGATAAAATTAAAAACTTAGCTATGGAGTTGAAGAGGCTTTCCTTTTTTGATTGTGATATCTTCATAGCAACTGATAGTATTAATGGAATGGAAAGATTGCAGGAAATTGTTTTCAATGAATTAGAGGTTAATGAGCAAAGTAAATCAGATTTAGACGAACTCAGCAATGAAATAAAACCCTTCAAAACAATACAAAAATTAAGTGAATCTCTTGATGATGGCATTAGAACAAAAGAAAAAATAAATTGGATTGTGGAGAGCCTATCGGAAGGATTCCTTGTTGAAAATCCCGAAATAGCCTTTATCACTGAGCACCAAATCTTCAATCGAAAAAGGTTAATTGACAGAAAAACTACAAAATCACAATACAAAGGACTATCACTAACAGAATTAAGAGGTCTCAGGCAAGGTGATTATATAGTTCATATTGATAAGGGAATAGGTATCTTCGACGGTTTTGAAAAGGTAAAAGTCGGCAATGGAATGATGGATGCCGTAAAAATTCTCTATGCCGAAGGAGATATTTTATATGTTAATTTAAACTATCTTTCTAAAGTTCAAAAATATAGAGCTCAAGAGGGAGTTGAACCAAAAATTAATCGCTTGGGTTCAACTGAATGGCTAAGAAAAAAACAAAGAACTAAAGATAAGATTAAGCAGGCGGCGAGAGAACTGATTAAATTATACGCTGAAAGAAAAAAACAAAAAGGATTTGCTTTTTCTCAAGACAGTCTCTGGCAAAAAGAGTTTGAATCTTCATTCATTTATGAAGATACACCCGATCAAGCGAAAGCTACCAAAGAAGTAAAAATTGATATGGAAAGCGAAAATCCTATGGACAGACTCGTTTGTGGAGATGTGGGTTTCGGAAAAACTGAAGTGGCTATTAGAGCTTGTTTCAAAGCAGTTGAGAATGGCAAACAGGTTGCTGTTTTAGTTCCAACAACAATTTTAGCTCAGCAACACTATTTGACATTCAAAGACAGATTAATCAACTATCCGATAAATGTTGAAGTTTTATCAAGGTTCAGGACTTCAAGTGAACAACAAAAAATTATTGATGATGTAAAAAAGGGAAAAATTGACATCCTCATCGGCACCCACAGAATTTTGAGCAAAGACATTGAGTTCAAAGACCTTGGTTTACTGGTCATTGATGAAGAACACAGATTTGGAGTCAGTGCGAAAGAAAAACTAAAAGCATTGAAAATTAACGTGGACACTTTAACTCTAACAGCAACTCCAATACCAAGAACTTTGAATATGTCACTTATGGGAGCACGTGATTTAAGTATAATGGAAACACCTCCAAGAAACAGGCTCCCGATTTTGACAGAAGTTATAGAATGGGATGATAAATTAATTCAAAAAGCCATAGAATTTGAATTGTCAAGGAATGGTCAGATTTTTTTCGTTAATGACAGAATTAATAACTTAGAAAACTATTTAAGAAGACTTCAAATGTTAATGCCTAAAGTAAGGTTTGGTTTAGCCCACGGACAAATGAAATCAAATGAATTAGAAAAAGTAATGGAAAAATTTTTAAGCAGAAAATTTGATGTCTTATTAACAACAAAAATCATCGAGTCGGGTTTAGATATTCCAAGCGTAAATACTATCATCATTAATGCTGCGGATAAGTTTGGTTTGGCTGAGCTTTACCAACTTCGAGGAAGAGTTGGCAGAAGCAATGAACAAGCATATTGCTACTTAGTTGTTGAATCCTTCAGCAAATTAACCAAAAACTCACTAAAGAGGCTGCAATCACTTGAAGAATTTACCGAACTTGGAAGCGGATTGCACCTTGCTATGCGAGATATGGAAATTAGAGGGACTGGAAACTTGCTTGGTTATGAGCAAAGCGGTTTTATCTACGATATCGGCATTGAACTCTATCATAAATTGTTAGATGAAGCGATTTCTGAACTAAAGATTGAAGAATTTAGAGATGTATTTAATTTAAAGAGTGCCTCAAAGGAATATCTAAAAAATCCAGACCTTGTTATAGAGCTTGAAAAGAACGGTTTAATACCGGAATATTATATGAACGTCGAATCTGAAAGATTTTATTATTACAAAAAGTTATTCAATGTTCAAAGCAACGAAGAAATTGATTCAATTAAGAAAGAAATTACTGATAAATATGGAAAACTTCCACAAGAAGTCAATGAGCTGCTTTTCGGAGTAAGACTTAAAATGTTAGCCAATAATACTGGCATTCAAAAAGTTCATTTAAAAAATGGGCACTTAATTTTAGACCTTCCAAGCTATGACCATCAAGAATTTTATGAAAACGTTGAACCTATTATATATGAATTCCTTTTAGAGTATGATAACGGAAAAATCATCGAAAATCATACTTTCAAAAAAGTAATTTTCTCTATTAA
This sequence comes from Candidatus Kapaibacterium sp., assembly GCA_026418625.1. GTDB lineage: Bacteria > Bacteroidota > Ignavibacteria > Kapaibacteriales > UBA2268 > CALHRB01. The sequence goes on along the minus strand of JAOABA010000049.1, from coordinate 16,042 downwards.
CTCCAAAGAAGATTCAGTTGAAATTCTTTGGAAATTGAAAAAAATGATTCAAATTCTCGAAGAACACTCATTTTAAAGGCTGTGTAAAAAGCAAAAATCTATACCGAAGTCGAAGCCTTAAAAATTAATAAGTCATTTAATTATTAAAGAGTTTTCACTTCGTTCGGAGTGATGAAAAACTATTTATTTGTTTTACAAATTTTTTTTCTTTTGTATTCACCCAATACCACAATTTTGCAAAACCAATAAACTATTTGTAGCTCAATTAAATTTATTAAATAAAATAATTTTTAGTTTAAACTAATATATAATTTTGTATATTAAAAATTTTATTTAAATTGCCTTACTACTACAAGGGAATTTAAAAATTCTGTTTAATAAAATGGAAATAAATCATACTAAAAATATAATAAGATCTAATCCATTTCCGGGTATTAGAAGCTATGAGTCCGATGAATATCATTTATTCTTTGGAAGAGAATCAGCTCTTACTGAAATAGTATCTAAATTAGGTAAAAGTAAATTGCTTGCAGTAACAGGAGCATCTGGCAGTGGTAAAAGCTCTCTTATTAGAGCTGGGTTAATTCCAATTTTAACAAAAAAAAATTCTATTAATAATATTAAATTTAAAATAGATGACCAGCTTCAAAAATATAACTGGAGAATCATAATTTTAACTCCCGGTAAGAATCCGCTGACGAATCTTGCAAAAAGTATCAGTATCAATTTAAAAGATGAGATAAATTCTATCAATGAGGAATCAAAAAAATTACATATCAATAGATTAATTAATGATTTGTTTAATAATGATTTTTCGGAAAATACCAACATATTAAATCAAATATTATCCATATTAAATGAAACAGATTATAAAAATACTTTAATATTAGTTGATCAATTCGAAGAAATCTTTAGATTAAAAGACAATGACATAAATAATGACAACCAAGAAATTAACAATTTCATACTGAATCTAATAAACTCATCGAAGGAACTTAATTCACCTAATTATGTTGTCTTAACGATGAGAAGTGATTTTCTTGATGATTGCACAGAATACAGCGAATTATTTGATGCTATCAATAATGGACTTTACTTAGTCCCAAGAATAAAAAAGGAAGAAATTACAAATATTATTAAAAATCCAATTAACTTATCAGGCAGCAGTATTTCTGAAGATTTAGTCAATAGATTACTGACAGAATTTGGTGATAAATCTGACGAATTGCCAGTGCTACAGCATTGTTTGATGAGAATCTGGGACCATTGGAACAAAACAAAAAAAGATGATAATGAAATCATTGATGTAAAGCATTATGAAGCAATTGGAACGATGGATAAGGCTTTATCAATTCACGGAGAAGAAGTTTTCGAAAAAATATATAAAGATAAAGGTAAAATCGGAACTGATATAACAGAAAAAATATTTAAATCATTGGTTTATATTGATGGAAGTAAAAAGGGAACAAGAAGAAAATCAAGTATTGCTGAAATAATTCAAATCACAGATTCTAATTTTGATGCGGTTATTGAAATAATTGACCGCTATAGAGATAGACAATGTGGCTTTTTAAACATTGAAGATAAAGAGAAAATAACAGAACAAAGCATTATAGATATTTCCCATGAAAGCATTATGAGATTATGGGAAAGAATGAGAATCTGGGTCGAAGAAGAAGAAAAATCCGTTCAGCTTTATAGAAGACTTTCCAAATCAGCTGAACTTTATGAAGAAGGTAAAACAGGTCTTTTTAGCAATCCTGATTTACAAGTCGCTATTGACTGGCAGATTCGGTATAAACCAAACAGAGCTTGGGCAGAACGTTATGAATTAGGCTTCGACAGAGCTATATCTTATCTGGAATACAGCAAAAAACAATACAACTTAGAAATTATCAATAAAGAAAATAAACAAAAGAGGGAATTACAGAGAGCGAGAAAATTCGCTATCGTCTTAGGTATTGCTTCTATCGTTTCTCTGATTTTTTTAATAGTCTCGCTAAATTTTTTAATGAAAAGCGAAGCAAGTGAAAAAAAAGCAAAAGAAAATGAAATGATAGCATTTTCAAGAAGTAAGGAGGCGGAAAGAGAAGCAAAAAGAGCTGTTATACAAACACGAATTTCAGAACAGCAAGGTGAAATTGCCGTTGAACAAAGGAAGTTAACAGAAGAACAAAGAAAATACGCTATAATTCAGAAGACATTAGCAGAAAAAGAAAAAAACAAGGCAGAAATCGAGAAAAAGAATGCCGAAATAGCTCGTGATGAAGCAAATAAAGCTCGTGAAATAGCTGATGAACAAAAACTAAAAGCTGAAGATAATTGGCTTTTTGCTCTGAAAGAAAAGAAAAAAGCTGAAGATGAACAAAAAAAAGCAAGAGAATCTGAACAAAATGCAAAAAGGTTACGTCTTTTGGCTCTTGCCAGAAATGTTGCTATTCAAGCTAATAAATTACAAAGTTCAGTAAAAGGGGATCTGCCTGCTCTTCTTGCACTTCAAGCATATCTGTTCAATAAAAATAATGGTGGAGATGCTATTAATCCAGATATTTACAATGCATTGGCTAATGTCGCAGATGACAGACCTAAATTAAGAAAACATCAAGATGGCGTTAGAAAAGTTAAATTCTCAAAAAATGCTAAATATTTTGTTACAACAAGTGATGATGGTTCCGTTAGAATATGGAACCTTGAATGGTATAATTCTGAGTCAGTCAAGTTTAAAACAGCAGGTTACGGTAAAAATGGTTTCAGAAGCCTTGCGATCAGTCCAAACAGTCGTTTAATAGCAGCAGGAACTACAGATGGTCATATTTTATTATGGGAGATTGACGGTAATTTTGACACAAAAAAATTAGAAGAAATAAACCCAAAAATTTTAAATGGACATACTGGAATTGTTAATTCTATCTCTTTTAGTTCAGATAATCAGGAATTAGCCTCTGTCGGTTCAGATAAAACCCTCAGAATTTGGAACCTAAATAATTTAGAAAATTCCAAAGTTTTAGAAAGAAGTGAAGCAAAACTTACCGATGTAGTTTGGAGCCCTGATGGAGTATATTTAGCAAGAGCATCAGAAAATGGAAGTATTTATTTCTATTTTGCTAAAGAGCTATCAAAAAAACCAATTATTATGGAATCATCTGGAAAACCTATCACTTCTATTGCTTTTAACAACAATTCAAAGTTTTTTGCTGCTGGGAACTCATCAGGTTTGGTCAAAGTGTGGAATTTATCTTTATTCAATGCTAAACCGATTGAATTAATTGGGCATATATCAATAATTAGTGATATAATATTTAGTGATAAACAAGGACAAATAGCCACTTCAAGCTATGATGGCTCAATTAGACTCTGGAATTATGAAGATCTAACACTTCAACCCATTATCATAACAAACATCAATGGTTGGATTTATAGTATTGCTTTTGGTCCTAATAGCAACCAGATTATATCTTCTGATTCAGAGAAATTTATAAGAATTTTTACATCTAATATTGATCTTTTGGCAAATAAAATTTGCACTGAAGTCTTAAGGAATATGAGTATAGATGAATGGAATCGCTATATTGGAAGCGATATAACTTATGAAAGAACCTGTTCCAATTTACCGTAGCAACGTATTTTCAATTTCACAGTATAACCAATTATGGAAATTAAGGCATCGAATAGTATAAGTTTTATAAAATTTTTTTTCCTGCTATTATTTTTTTTAAATATGGCGTTTTTCCCAGCCAAGTCTCAAACTTACTGTGGAGATGTAGCTTTAGAAGAAGCAAGAAGAAAATATAGAAGCGGAAATTTTGATGATGTTATTAGTATTATAAACAGATGTTTAGATGGAGGTTTTAAACAAAACGAACGGGCAGAAGCTTATAAAATTCTATCATTAACTTATCTTGCTTTAGATTCCATTCAAAGCTCAAAAGATGCTGCAATTGAGCTTTTATATATTGATCCTACCTATGAACCTAATGTTTTTGAAGACCCACAAAGATTCATAAAAATTATTCGAGAAATCAAGGAAAAGGAAGGTTCAGTTCTTGTTACCTCAGTTTCTAAAAGAGCTGAAAATGTTCTTGAATCACCTGCTACTGTTATTATAGTAACAAATGAAGAAATAAAAAGAAGAGGTTATAAAGATATCGTTGAAGTATTAACAGACTTGCCCGGTTTTGACGTGATAAAGAGTAATGGTGTTAGTTATTCGATGGTATATCAAAGAGGATACCGTTCAATATTAACTGATAGAACGTTACTTTTGATTGATGGAGTTGAAGAAAATGATTTAGTATCTGATGCAATTAATTTATCAAGGCAATATCCTCTTCAAGATATTAAAAGAGTTGAAATTGTCTATGGACCTGCCTCTACTATGTATGGTGCTAATAGTTTTGTTGGTGTTATAAATATTGTTACAAATAGAGCAATTGATGGTTTAGAAGCTGATAAAACAACAGCATTAAGTTTGAAATCTTTTTGGGGTAGCTGGAACTCAAAAAACTTAGAAGGTGAAGCTAAATGGAGACTAAGTGATGTTGTTATTTCACTTAGTGGAAGATTTTTTGAGTCTGATGAACAAAATTTAAGTCACTATAAAGAATGGGATATGCTAAGTCCTTCATTTGAAGAAATGCAAAAAATTTTGAATATCACAGGTAATGATGCCAATGGAAATTTAAGAGCTAATGAGTATTTAAAGAAAAATAAATTAGATAGTTTATTTCCCAATAGCAATAATTATGAAATAACATTTAATGAAAAAGGAGAAGCTAAAGAAATCATTTTAACCAGAGATGGCTATAATAAAGCTTTCAGGTTAGATAGTATTATAAAAAATAGCAAATTTAATAATAACCAATTTAAATTTAATAATTACACTAAAGACTGGTTACTAAGACTTAAAGTTCAGATTAAAGATTGGACATTTGGTATTCAATCTTGGCGAAGCGATGAAGGTTCGGCACCTTGGTATAATGACAATAGTTTTATGTTTGGTGAAAATGTCTCCAGATGGATTTATTGGAATAGTTTCATTTACTTAAATTTCGATAAAGCTCTCTCGGACAAACTATTATTCACTAACTTAATGAGCTATAGACTGCATATTATTGATGGAAATACTAATTTTTTTAATTATACAGGATATAGTAATGGCAGGCTTTCTTTTCTCGAATTAAATCAGGAAAAATTACCAACTTGGTCACCTACCTATTACTTTAGAGCCTCAAATCAATTGAGAAATGAAATGAGGTTGAATTGGTTTCCTTCAAGTGAGATTACCTTACTTACTGGAATCGAGTTTCGAAGTAGTTTGATTCAGGGTGATTATTTAACATATAATTCACCAAATCCTGAAGATTCAGGGCTTGTAAGAAGACAAGGTTATCTTGGAACAGATCATTTTAGATCTATGGATTTAGGTATTTTCGGTCAGATGAGTTATAACTTACTAAAACCTCTAATTCTGACTTTTGGTGCTCGTGTAGATAACAATAAAATAAGAGAAGGTGGTGGCTACGGAACAGTTCTTAATTTTAGAGGTGCAGCAATTTTTAAACCGGTTGAGACATTCATATTAAAAGGAATATTTAGCGAAGCATTCAAGGATGCTTCTAATCTACAAAAATATGGAACTATAACAGGAACAAGAGAATTAGCTAATCCAACTTTAGCACCGGAAAGAGTCAGAAATTTTGAATTTGGTGCTTATTGGATACCTAATGAAAACCTGCAACTTGACTTAACAATATTCTATGCCAACTATAACAATGTAATAGGAACTGTAAGAGTTCAAAAACCAGATGGCTCTTTCACACAACAATTTCAACCTATTGGCAAACAAGAAATCTCGGGGATTCAGGCTAATTTTAAATACCGCTTGGGATTTATATCCTTTTGGACTAATTACAGTATGATAGAACCAATTGATAAAACTAATCACTTGAGAATCAGTGATATTGCCAATTTTATTCTAAATTCTGGTTTAAATTTCGAAATCAATGATTGGATTAATTTCAACCTTCGCGGGAATTATGTCGGAAAGAGACTTACAGGCAAAAACACATCCGGAAGTAATAATCCAATAACAGAATTCCCTGATTTCTTTATCTTGAATAGCAGCTTAGGACTTGAAAACATTTGGCAGGGTATTGATTTATCTTTTAACTTAAATAACATCTTTGATGTGGAATATTTTTATCCGGGTGTTAGAGAAGCAACAGGAAATTTTTCTTCAAGAATTCCTGGCGAGAGAATCAATTTTCAGCTTATCATGAGTTTTAAATATTAATTTGCTTAAAATGAAAAAAATCAATGAAATTTGTTGATAAAATAGAAGATTTTAATTTTTACAGAATTTTTTATCCCGAGAAAATTGAAGAAATCGGAAGACTCAGGGTTGAATGCTGGAAAGCAAGTTTGACTGAAAATGCTATAGATGAAAGAATACTAAAAAATTCATTGTGGATTGATGAATTTGATGCAAATGCTTTCCATTGGATTGTTCAATACAAAAATATATTAGCCGCAGCTGCAAGGATGAGTTTCCACTTGGAATTTAAAAATATGCCTTGGTATTATACTATGAGCGACTATAATCTTAATAACTTAAAGTTCCCGATTGCTTCGATTAATCGTTTAGTCGTTAAACCAGAATTTAGAAGAAACGGAATAGCCAAAAAATTAGATAATTTACGAATTGAAATGGCTAAAGAGTTGGGAGCAACTGCAATAGTGGCTCAACCAGCACCAAACAGAATCGAGAGTTTGAAAAAGCTTGGATTCAAATACTTCGGAAAAATTAATCGAACCAAAGAGCTTCCAGGTGTTGATTTTTCTCTAATGATCTTAGAACTATAAATAATTTTCTTATTCGAAATGAAAAGTAATTTTTTTGAGAAAATATTTTCACTTCAGGCAGATGAAAGGATGCCAGTAATTTTACTGCTTCTTTATTCTTTTTTTATGGGTGCCGCAATCGCTGTTTTTTATACTTCAACAACATCATTAATTCTCAATAGGTTTGATAGTAGCGTATTACCTTATGCATATATTGTTGGCGGTTTTATCGTTTACTTACTCAGCGAAATTAATAGAATAATTCAGTCAAAATTTAAAACATCTTATGTATTACTTATAAACATTGGTTTTCTTTTAGTTTCAACTGCATTTTTTGTCATTTTAAATTTAATTACGGGCAATAAATGGATAATATTTTTTCTATTCGTTTGGGTTAGAGTATTTACATTTATTCACGGTGTTAGCTTTTGGGCTATCGCAGTCAAAATTTTTGATTTAAGACAAGCAAAACGCCTGTTTGGTTTGATAAGTTCCGGTGAGGTTTTAGCTGCGATTATTAGTCAGTTTTCTATTCCATTATTATTAGGTTTTTTAAAAACTGATGACCTATTACTATTTGGATTGATTGAAATAATAATAAGTTTAATATTCATTTGGATTATCAGAACAAAATTAAGATTAAAATTAGATGAAAAAATTGAGAAAAGATCAACTCAGGAAGATACTTATCAAGAAGAATCCTTTAAAAAAAATAAATTCAAGATTTTTTTCGAGAACAGATACAATACTTATATATTCTTTTTGGCTTTGTTGCCAATGTTTGGGATGTATTTTGCAGACTATATATTTTTCACTCAATCCAGAGCAGTATTTACAGACAAAGAGGTATTAACTCAATTTCTGGGCATTTTTTTTGGATTTAGTGCTGTATTAGAATTAATGATCAAAACTTTCTTAACGGGCAGACTTGTTTCAAAATACGGGATGAAAATTGGTTTACTCGCCTTACCAACAATGCTGTTTTTGGGGTTTGGGCTACCATCAGTTATAGGGACTGTCGCTGTTGAGGGAATATTGTTCTTCTCATTTATAACCGCAGGTAGATTATTTATGAGAATAGTCAGGGTCGGTATCAATGATCCTGTATTTCAAATACTATATCAACCGATAGATAAAAAAATCAGAACAAAATTCCAAAATCAAGTCGAAGGACAACCAAAAGCTTTAGGGAATATTTTAGCCGGGATTGTTTTAATCATATTAACTTCCCTTTCGTTCATAAACATATTGCATATTACATATTTTTACCTTGCTGTAATAATTATATGGCTTCAAATTGCAATAAGAATGTATAATGAATATAGAAAAAAAATTCGAGAGGAAATAACTGTTAATAATTCTAATAAATATAGACAGATTAAATCAAACCAAAACGATTTAAAACCTACAATAAATGATTCAACTTTATCTTTGGACAAATCCAAATTGGAGCTTGAAAAAAACATTGAATGGCTCGATAGTTTTCTCAAAATTGAACCAGCATACTATGATCTCTTATTTTATCGCTTGCTTTCAGCAGCAAAGAAATCAGAAAAAATAATAATTTTAAGATATATCATTGATGCTAAATTACCTTTGGTTTTCACAATAAATAAACTCATTACTGAAGAGAAAGATACAGAAATCATAAATTATTACTCAAAAACACTAAAATTTCTGAAATCACAAACGGAATTAGACATTCATACATTAGAAGAAATGTCGAAAAGCATTGATGAAAATTTAATTTTTGAATGTGTCAGATGGGTCGGTTTTTCGAAAAGATATAAATCATTTCAAATTTTGGATAAACTTATGAACCATTCTGATGAAAGAATAGCAAAAGCAGCTATTATTGGAGCAGGTATTTCTAAGAGAAAAGAGTTAATCCGAAAAATAATTGATAATTTATTTAACAAAAAATTTGCTTTTAGCAGTTTTGCTGGTATAAAACTTTTAAAAAATAAATTCTCAAGTGAAATCGGTTTCCATCATCAATCAAAAAACTTTAATAATGAACAAATTAATAATCAGTTCTCGAATAATTTGTTATTTGATAATTTTAATATCAATTCCAATGAAACGCTATCATTTTTTGAAAGCAATGGCACACTTGAAGCAAAAGACATAGAATTATTGATTTCAAAGTGGTCTGGAATTAAAGAAATGAAAAAAATCATAAGGGTTTTGGGTATCATTGGGGGAAAAAACAGCATCAAGTTTCTAAGGGAAAAAATAAATTATAACGATTTTGAAGTTAGATGTTTAATCATCGAAGAACTTGTTAAACTTGGTTATAAATGTTCTTCAACTGAAAGCGGAATAATTCAAGATTTAATTGAAAATGAATTGAAATACATTTTATGGTTAATTGCTTGTAAAAAAGATTTAGACATAGACATAACTAATATCAAAGAGTATTCTGATTCCGTTAATGAATTTAAATCTAATTTAAATAATCTTCTTGAATCATTAGATAATGATATATTTTCAAAAAAAGAAGCTATTTTCAACTTATTATCCCTTCTTTATAATCCACGAACGATTAGAATTGCTAAAGAAAGAATCGAGGAAGGAGGAAATGAAGAGAAAGCTTTTGGCATCGAAATGCTTGAAATGACATTGAATGAAACATTAAAAGAATTATTAATAAGCTTTTTTGACATAGGTATTAATGATGAACTTTTAGAAAAATATTCCCACAGATTCCCCCAATCAGAATTAAATCTTGTTGATAGAATTGAAGATATTATTCTAAAAAATTTTAATGAGATTAGCAAATGGACTAAAGCAACAGCAATTGAGTGTGTGGAGTTTTTAAATACTACTGAGTGGGAAAAAATAAATCAGTGCATTAAGGGATTAATTTTTTCAAAGGACAGAGTAATTTCTGAAGCAGCCTTGCTATGTGTTTATAAATTTGATTATGAATATTATATTTCTCAAACAAATTTAGTATTCGCAAAAAAGAATTCGGATGGTGTGCCCATCGATCTTTTCAGAGAAATATGCTATGATATTGAGTTAATAAATAAAAAGAAAAAATCAAGAATTAGTGAAATTGTTAGGAAGTTAGATAATTTGGAGCTTTTCAATAACTTAGAGGAAAGATATAGATTATATTTTATTGAAAATAGTGAACTGCTATTTCTAAATAAAGAAAATGAAGTTATTTCTTTAAGATATAATTTTGGCAATAGTCTTTATATTGTTGTTAAGGGGACCATCCGAGTAGAATACAATCTAAATTCAATAATGGATAATGCTTTTTCTACGGAAAAAAAAGTTTACATACTAAAAGATAATGATATAATTTTCAATTCTAATTATTTTCAGAGTTTTGAAGCTGGTTCGAGATTTTTTGCAGATGAGTACTCAGAAATTATTAGAATTGACTATGATTACTTGTCTGAATTCAATATTTTCTGGAATAAAGAAAACTTTTTTGAAAAGATAGCACTAAAATTTCTAAATCAAAGACTTAATCGAATTTTTGTCAATCAAGAAATATACGATAAAACAATAAGTTCAAATTGATTTTAAATTGAATAATTTTATTAAGATTTATCTCTTAAAATTAAGTTCAAAGGAAAAAAATGCAAAATAGATTAAAATTATTTTTTATAACCTCTTTAGCTCTATTAGGGATTAGTATTTTAATTTTTGGGCAGATTTATAAAGAGGATAAAAGACAAAAAAATTCAAGGGATATTAGTTCTCAAAAATTAGTTAATCTAACCACTCAATTTCATAATGGTATGCCATTTATCAGGAATTTTTTACCCATAGATTATAATGGTGAAGGAGAAAATTTTGACTTAATTCAAGACAAAAGAGGAATAATGTATTTTGCAAATTTTTCTGGAATTATTGAGTATGATGGCACCAATTGGAGAACAATTTTAACCGAGAACATCAATAGAATAAAATCTTTTGCAATTAATAGTGATGGAGTGATTTATGCCGGTGGTAGAAAGGAATTTGGTATCTTAACACCTGACAATAAAGGAAAACTAATTTTTAAGAATTTAGCCAAGGGAATTGATAGCTCTCTTCAAAATTTCTATGAAGTTATTAAAATTTTTGAGATTAATAATGAAATTATTTTTGTTTCTAATAATTGGATTATAAAATATGTCAATAATAATTTTATTCTGATAACCAAAGACCAAGCAATTCTCAATGCATTTAATGTCAATAATCAAATCTATTTTACAGATAAGAATAAAGGTCTTTTAAAAATAGATAACGATAACAGAGTAATATCTGTGAATCAAGGCTCAATTTTCACCGATGAGTTAAAAATCAGCTTTATGTCGCCGATTGATACAAATAAAATATTAATAGGAACAGAAAATGACGGATTTTATGAAATTGATAATAAAAATTTAACCAAAATTCAAACCGAATCAAGCCAATTTATTAAAGCTTATGGTAGTAATTCAGGAATTCGAATTGGTAATGAATATTTTGCTATAGGCACTCAACGTAGTGGTATTTTAATACTTGATAATAATTTTAGAATTATTGATATAATTGATGAATCAGTTGGTCTGATAAGTAATTATATTAATTCAATATATTTATCAAGTGACAATGGTTTATGGGCTGCAACAAATAATGGAATAATCAGAATTGATTATTTCTCACCAATTAAATATTTTGATAAGCGAAGCAACTTAAAAGGCAGTATTAAGGATATTATTAAGTTCAATAATACTATATATACAGCTACACTTGAAGGTCTATACTATCTTTCAGAAAAGAAAAAAAATACTTTTGATAAAAATTTAAATTTAAATACTGGTTGTTGGGATTTAGAACCATTTAGAGATAAATTATTAATTGCAACAAGTTTGGGAGTTGTTCTTTATAATAAAAATAACTCTTACGAAATCCTTACTAATAGCTTTACATTCGTGATTAAAAAATCCTCACAAAATGACAATATAATCTTCGCCGGAACAAATAATGGACTTGAGATAATAGAAAATATTAATAACCGCTATCAGATTAAAAAAATTAATGATTATTTATCTATTAAAAATTTAGATAATCAGCTTTATGACGAAATCAGAAGCATACAAGAAGATGTTGATGGGCTAATCTGGGCAGCCACGAGCAATAATGGTATAATTTGTTTAGACATAAATAATAAAACCATAAAATTATTTAATACTAATAACGGGCTTCCATCAAATGTTGGTAATTCAGTCAATTATATTAATCAAAAAATATTTATCTCAACTGTAGACGGGGTTTATACATTTGATAAAACAAATGAACAATTTAAAATTGCACAAGAATTCATTACTGATAGTCTTGACACAAAATCAAACTGGTTCAATAATATATACCAAGATGAAAATAAGAGAATCTGGGCAACTGACGGTTCAGATAAAAATTTTACCGAACTTGTTCAATTAGAAAATTCTCAAAAAACTTTTAATGAATTAAAGAAGGAACAAAAAAGGTTCAAGCCAATTTCGCACTTGACTATTAAATCTATTTTTACTGAATACATCGAAGGTTCAGATAATTATATCATCTGGCTTGGGGGAAATGATGGCATAATAAGGTTTCAAGATAAAGAAACAATTTCTAACAAAAGCTTTGTCAATACCTTGATTAGAGAAATTACTATTAATAATGAAAATAATATTTTCTATGGTTATAGTGGTGCTTCTGTGAACTCTAAACCAGCTTATTTTGAACTTTTACCCGATGAAAAAACTTTAACGTTTATTTATTCAAGCACTTCTTATGATGTTTTAGGGAAGAATGAATATCAATTTATGTTAGAAGGATTCGATAAACTGCCTTCTGAATGGACAAGTGCAACAAAAAAAGAGTATACTAATTTATCATTTGGTAATTATAAATTTAAAGTAAGGTCAAGAAATATTTACGGGGATACATCAGATTTTGCTGAATTTGAATTTGTAATCAAAACTCCTTGGTATGCAACAATTTGGGCTTATTTTTTATATGCAGCAATTGGTATAACAGGTGTCTTTATGATTGTAAGATGGAGAGGAAGAAAACTTGAACGAGAAAAACAAGCACTCGAAGAAGTAGTCGAAGCAAGAACTGCAGAAATTATGGAACAAAAGGAAGAAATTCAAGCTCAATCACTTCAGTTATTTATAAAAAATGATGAACTTGAGAAAATCAATGGCATAGTTCAGGCAATTAATAATGAGATAAACTTCAACAAACTGCTAATCTCAATACTTGAAAAAGTAAAAGTTTTAAAAGTTATAGATAAAGCAACGGCATTAGTGTGGGATAGTAGTATTAATAAGTATAAATTTAAAGCAAGTTTGGGTTGGGATATTTCTCTCTTTGAAGGGTTAGCTCTTGAACCACAGGATGCTGAAAAAAGGTATATATCTATTTCTCAAGAAATTTACGAAGATATTTTTATAGCTAAAGATTTCGATAAATATCCTCATCTAAATGGTGATTTAAAAATATTGGAAGAATTAGAGCAACCACAGTCTTTCGTAACAATTTTAATCAGAATAGAAAACAAAATAGAGGCTTACTTAATCTTGGAAAACTTTGTCTCAAAAAATGCTTTTAATGAAAATGATTTGAGTTTATTAAGAAATTTAAAAGAGCATCTTGTTTCTGCTTTTATTAAAACAAAAATTTTGGAAGATTTACAGATAACACTGAATAATTTAAAAGAAACACAACAGCAATTAGTTCAATCTGAAAAATTAGCATCATTAGGGCAATTAACGGCTGGAATTGCTCACGAAATACAAAATCCTTTAAACTTTGTTAATAACTTTTCATCCTTGTCAAAAGATCTTATAGATGAATTAAATGATGAAATTGAGAAAGAAAAAGAACATTATTCTGAAGATGATTATGATAATTTATTAGACATTATAAACACATTAAAAGAGAATATCTCAAAGATTAATGAACACGGTAAAAGGGCTGAAAGTATAGTCAAGGGGATGCTTATGCATTCAAGAGGTAAATCTGGTGAGTTTCAGCTTACTGATATTAACGGTATGGTGAAAGAATATGTTAATCTTGCTTATCACGGTATGAGAGCACAAAATCACGAATTTAATACTGCAATTGTAACAGATTATGATGAATCTATCGGTAAAGTGAGTATAGTTCCCCAAGATTTAAGCAGGGTTATTTTGAATATTGTAAATAATGCTTGTTATGCTGTAAGTGAAAAAAGCACAAAATTCAAAGATGGTTATTCTCCAAAAATTGAAATTATAACAAAAAAATTCGATGATAACTTTAAAATTTTTATAAAAGACAATGGAACCGGCATACCTCAAAATGTTATTGATAAAATCTTTCAACCTTTTTTTACTACTAAACCTACAGGGAAAGGAACCGGCTTGGGCTTATCAATGAGTTATGATATTGTTACCCAAATTCATCGAGGTAAATTGGAGGTTAATTCGGTTGCAGGTGAATCAACAGAATTCATTTTAACAATACCTTTGAACCTAAAAAATTAAAACAGATATTTTCCATAGGTTCATTTTTTCAGAGAAAATAAATTTTATTAATTATTAGGAGAAAAAAATGACTTTTAAAATAATGTATGTAGATGATGAATTGGATGTGGAACCAATGATCACCCAAAAATTTAGGCGTGAAATACGAGAAAAAAAATATAGCTTCATCTTTGCACATAATGGATTTGAAGCCTTAGCAAAATTAGATGAAAATCCTGATATAAGTATAATCTTATCTGATATAAATATGCCCGAAATGGACGGCTTAACTCTTCTTTCGAAAGTTCATGAACTTAATAATCCTGCGTTGAAAACAGTCATTGTTTCAGCTTATGGTGATATGGAAAATATAAGAACAGCGATGAATAGAGGAGCTTTCGATTTTGTTACTAAGCCCATTGATTTTAACGACTTAGAAATAACTATCAATAAAACTATTGAACAAGCAAGTCTACTAAGAAGGTCGATGATGGAACACGATCAATTAGTTGCTATTCAGCACGATTTGAATATTGCAAAAGAAATTCAATCATCAATTCTTCCAAAAGATTTTCCTGCATTTCCGGATAGGAAAGATTTTGATATTTATGCATCAATGAATGCAGCAAAATTTATTGGTGGTGACTTCTATGACTTCTTCTTAATAAATGATGACGAGCTTGGATTTATAGTTGGAGATGTTTCCGGCAAAGGAGTCCCAGCGGCTATTTTTATGGCTGTGAGCAGAACTCTTCTTAAAGCTAATGCTTTGCAGGGTGTTTCTCCTGACCAATGCCTTCAATATGTAAACAATCTTCTATGCCAAGAAAGTGTTGATTCGATGTTTGTTACGGTATTTTATGGGATTCTGAATCTAAAAACTGGCTTATTAACTTACTCAAATGGTGGACATAATCCTCCATATATTGTTTCAAAGGAAAGAGGTGTGGTTATGATAGAAAAGACAGGCGACTTTGTTCTTGGTGGAATTGAAGACCTAAATTACCATTCTAAAACTATCGAAATAAGACCTAACGAATCAATTTTTGTATTTTCCGATGGTGTGTCGGAAGCTATGGACATAAATAATAAACAATATTCTGAACCAAGATTGGAAAAACTACTTTCCGAATGTTATGGATTGCAAGCTCAAGAGATTTCAGAAAAAGTTGTAGCTGATGTCAAGCTCCACGCTGAAGGAGCTGAACAAAGCGATGATATTACCACTTTAACATTGAATTATTTTGGTTGAGAAATTTAATTCACAAAATTAATATTTCCGTAAAATTTGATTTATCCAACATATTACACAAACAAGGATGTTTATACTATATTGAATAGAAGAAACATCCTTTTTTATCATTTTAACTTTTCATATAAGAAAATCGAATGCATAAGAATAATTACCATTTATTAGATTATTAGATAGAACTTCGATTTTTTTTTAAACAAAACCTGTTTATCACTTAAAAAGGAAAAAAGAATTGACAATTTAAATTTGCTGAATTTAATTTTTCCTTATTAACATAATTCAATTATAAATGCAGAATAAATTTCTACATTACAACTTTAAATAAACATTTGAAGTGGACCCCGAAAAGTAGACAAAAATAAATATTATTTTTGTAAACAAACAAGGGAGAAAAATTATGAGAGCAACGAAATACACAACAGAATTCAAAGAACGAGCAGTAAGATTAGTTCTTGAACAAGGACTAAAA
>JAOABA010000035.1 GCA_026418625.1 Candidatus Kapaibacterium sp. | reverse complement strand
TTTTAGTCCTTGTTCAAGAACTAATCTTACTGCTCGTTCTTTGAATTCTGTTGTGTATTTCGTTGCTCTCATAATTTTTCTCCCTTGTTTGTTTACAAAAATAATATTTATTTTTGTCTACTTTTCGGGGTCCACTTCAATCATAAATCAAGCTACAAAAATTAGTTTTTTTATAATTTTATTTACTACGTTAACTGCATCAATTATAATAAATATATTTGTAACAGATTTCGAGGTTATTTTAATTGTCAACGCTCATTGGATAGTTGGTTTGTTATCATTTTTCATTGTTTTATAGTAAAAAATGGCTTTTCGGTATTAAAAAAAGAGAAAGGTGACAGAATTGTCTTTCTTAGATTATTTCTGATTAGATTTTCATTTTTTGTAATCGGTTATTTCTTATTATCTTACTTTGTAACTTAAACAGCAGGTATTTTATCAATGATAATCACAGCATTTGTAAGCGGTTTTTTAACTTAATACATTTTAACCCTATTTTTTCGTAGGAGTAAATTTTAAATATTTATGATAATAATTAAAAGTATAAAAAAACTTCAAATTTCAAATTTTTCTTGTTTACTCTCAATCCCGCTCATCTCATTCCTTCTCATTTCATGTTTATGTAAATGTGCCATAAAACAAAATTAAAATAAATTATAGTAAGTTGATTCGATTGATTACCCAATAGAGAAGTTAAGCCCCGTAGGGCTCCGATGGTACTGCTTCTTTCAGTTCTGTTCTGTTAGAAAAATTACACTAAATATTAAAGTTTATATTCAAAATGAATTTTCTTCTTTATAATATTAAAATATATTAACTAATATTCGTCTGATTATAAGTATTATTAAGAGTATTATTAAAGGAATTTTAAATAATGATAGAAATAACATCAAACGAAATTAAAACCAAGGGTATATCAATTATTGATGCTTTGGGCGATAATAACGATGGGGCTGTCATTACTGTAAAAGGTAAAAGAAAGTATGTTGTTATACCTATTGAAAAATATAATAAATTAAGAGAACTAGAACTTGAATTAGCTGTTCAGGAAGTTAGAAAAGATCTTACTGAAGGAAAGTATTATTCAGGAATTGAAGAGCATATAAAGAGAATAACCGATGTATAAAATTATTTTTACTGATAGTTATGATAGAAAAGCTAAAAGATTCCTTAAACAGCATCCAGATTTAAGAAAACAATACCAAAAATGTTTGGAATTACTTGAATCAAATCCTTTTCATCCTTCATTAAACCTTCACAAACTAAAAGGCAGGCTTGCAGGTTTATTTGCGGTTTCTATCAATCTTGCTTATCGAATTAATATAGAATTTTTAATCGAAGACAAGGTGATCCTACCTGTTAATGTTGGAAGCCATGATGAAGTATATGATTGATAATTTCACAAAATGAATTTTATGCCTATAACCAAAACTGTTTTAAATGCTTTTTAAAGATAAATAGAAGTATAAGATTTCCTATACTTTATGTTTCTGCTATATTTTCAATAATTTTTTATTTATTAAATGATTATTATTACGTAGTAACTATATTGATGCAGAAAAAAGAGTTATAGAACTCTTGAGTGAGAAACTAATTCTAAAATATAAATATGATCGCTAAGCAGACAAAAACAAATGAAAGAATGGAACATGATGTTTTTCCAATCTTAATATTATTTTTATCTCTTTCTCATCTCGTTTAATCTATCCTGATACTCATTTCGGTTAATGTTCAAATTATACTTTTTTGCGAATGACTGCTGTGTTTTTTGAAAATTATTATCAAAAATAATCTCCTCGTTCTTTATTTTTCTCGTCAGAATATTATGTCTGATGATATCATCTTCTGTGATCTCAAGTGAATCCTTCGTGATTATTTGAGTGATTTCCTTAAACTCATTTTCATAAACTTTTTTATAAAAATTAAATAAATCCAAGGCAGCCAATCGAAGTGAGTCATAGCCATCGAATGCCTGCATTTTACTTACTTCCTCAATAGAGCTTTCTATTTGAGAAAGCAAAAGAAGCCTGAGAGAATCAATAGTGTTATAATTTCTTGTTTCGAAAGAAGAAGTAAAAGTAATTGCTTTCTCAATAATCTTATTTTGTTCATTAATAATTTTATCATTGTATTCGATAGCATCTTTTCGCTGAGAACTGCAACTAAAAAAGATGATTAGAGATAGAATAAATATAAATTTTCTTATCATTTTCACCTCACTTTATTAAATTAATTTTAGTCCATCTTCAAGTGCATTTATCAAATCATCTACATCTTCAATACCAACAGACAGCCTAACCAGACCATCAGTAATTTTTGCCTGAAGACGTATATTTTTATCCATACTCGAATGAGTCATTGATGCGGGGTGCTGAATTAATGATTCTACGCCACCAAGACTAACAGCCAGCGTCCAAAGCTTAATATTGTCCATCAAAATTTTTCCAGCATTATAACCATCTTTAAGTTCAAATGAAATCATACCTCCGTGACCAAGCATTTGTTTTAACCCTATTTCGTATTGAGGATGAGACTTAAGTCCGGGATAACGAACCCATTCGACTTTTGGATGGCTTTCAAGATATTCAGCAATTTTAAATGCATTTTCTGAGTGTCTTGCCATTCTTAGTGATAGAGTTTTCATACCACGATGAACAAGAAATGAATTAAAAGGATCAATAACCCCACCAACGTGATTGAGAAACTTTCTCACGGCAGGATATTCATCTTTATCTTTTAGAACTATTACACCTCCCACAACATCAGCATGACCATTTAGAAACTTTGTCAGGCTATGAATAACATAGTCAGCACCTAATTTTAAGGGTTGCTGCAAAATGGGACTCATAAATGTATTATCAACACACAGTTTAGCATTATTTTTATGAGCAATTTCAGCTATGGCTTCAATATCAGAAATAACCAAAGTTGGGTTTGCAGGTGTTTCAACAAAAATTAATCTTGTATTACTTTTAACTTTTGCTTGGACTTCATTTATGTTAGAGCTATCAACAAAATCAAATTCAATTCCATATTTTGAAAATATAGTTGAAATGAGAGTTGTCGTGGGACCATAAACAGATTCACTGCAAATAATATGATCTCCAGATTTCAAACAATATGCAATAATTGTGTGGATTGCAGCCATTCCACTTGCACATCCCAAGGCTTTAGCTCCTCCTTCAAGTGAAGCAATAGCATTTTCCATTGCCTCGACAGTAGGGTTTCTCATACGAGTATAAATATATCCATCTTCCTCCCCTGTAAATAGTCTTGCACCGTGATCACTACTTTCAAATTTAAATGTTGAAGTTTGATAAATAGGTGGGACAACAGCTCCAAACTGATATTCCTCAATACCTGAATGAACACATTTTGTATTCATACCACATTGATCTTCAGATTTCAAAATTTCCTCCAATTTAAAATATATTAATAAATTTTAGTCGAATATTCCTTGTTTTTCACCTTTGTAACCATTCAAAAAGTCTTTAATTTTCATAGGCTTTCTGCCCTCTGGCTGTAATTCTTCAATTATAATTGCATCTTCACCGCAAAAAACAATAAATTGTGAATTTTCGATGATGAAAAAGCCTGCAATTCCTTCTTTGTAATCTGTTACTTTAGCCCTGAAAATTTTTAGTCGCTTGTCATCCCAAATAGTCCAAGCTCCGGGAATTGGAGATGTGCCGTGTATAAAATTTCTGACTTGATTAGCTGGAAGACTCCAATCAATTTTGCAATCTTCAGGGAAAATCTTTGGAGCCTTAGAAGCTTTTGAGTCATCTTGCGGGATTAACTGATAATTACCTGACAAGAGTAATTCGCAGGTTTCAACCGCTAAATCAGCCGAAAGAGGCATCAAAGCATCGTGTAAATCTCCAGCCGTAAAACCCTCGGGAATTTCAAATTCTTTAGTTAAAAGAATTGAACCTGTATCAACTTTTTTCTCCAAAAGAAATGATGTTAAGCCTGTTTTCTTTTCGCCGTTGATAATAGCCCAATTAATTGGTGCTGCACCTCTATACGCCGGTAGCAAACTTGCGTGAATATTAAAAGTTCCTAATTTTGATAATGTATATACCTCTTCAGGTAAAATCCTAAAAGCCAAAACAACAATTATGTCTGGTTTGATGTCGCTTAGAATTTTAATAAATTCTTCTGATTTTAGTGATTCTGGTTGAGAAATTGGAATACCCAACTCAACAGCTTTTTGTTTTACAGCTGACGGCATCAATTTTAGCCCTCTCCCCTGTGCTTTGTCAGGGACTGTAACAACAAGGCTGATTCCATATGTCTGATGAAGTTTTTCGAGTGTGGGAACTGCAAATTCAGGGGTTCCAATAAATATTATTTTAGGTTTTTCCATATAAAATCATAAATTATTCAAACCTGTGCTTCCAAAACCACCTTCTCCACGCTTGGTATTTGGTAATTCTTCCACTAAATCCCATTTTACTTTTTCATATCTGGCAACAACAAGCTGAGCTATTCTATCACCTCTATTAATAACAAAAGGCTCTTTTCCAAAGTTTGCGAGGATTATTTTTATCTCTCCCCTATAATCACTATCTATTGTTCCGGGAGAATTCAAAGCAAAAATACCATTCTTAATTGCAAGACCGCTTCTTGAGCGAACCTGACATTCATAACCATCTTCAAGTGCAATCGAAAGAGCTGTCGGAATTAGTGCAACTCCACCCGGCTCAATTATTTCCGGCTGTTCAACTGCAGCATAAATATCCATTCCCGCCGAACCTTCCGATGAATAATTCGGTAGCGGCAAATCATTAAATCTATCGTCAATTCTCTTTATCTTTATATTGAGCATAATTACAAATTAATCAAAATTTTTTAAAATTATTCTGTTCAAAATCAATTATTGTGAAAGAATTCAAGTGCAATTTTTCTGAATAGCCTCTTTTGAGTAATCATCAATGGATGTTTACCTACGTTTGAAATAAAAATTTCACTCTTTGGTATTTTTTCCGCTACTTCCTCCAATCTTTCTTTCATATTGGGTATTAATTCATCCTGAATACTGCCGGTTAAGAGAATAGAACAATCAATTTGACTGAGGTTTCCTTTGATAACAGGGTGATCATTTTTAGCAACACTGACTAACATATCCAAATCCAAATCAACAATTCTGCTCCAATCCTCTCCGTGCTGACTTTTCCAAAAAGCAGAAGTAAGAATATGTTTTTTTGCTCTTTTTCTTGATTCGTAAATCTTTTCAGCAAGCTCCAATTCAATTCTCAAACCAAAAAAGCTATCAAATATTGATTTATTGATTTTCCCTTTAAGATTTGCACAAAGATTTAACCCAACCAATGCTCCTCCACTCGTTCCAATGATATTAATATCACTTAAATTTTCAATCTCTATCATTTTTAGAATAGCTTTTGAATTATAAAACCAAAAATCATCGGTAAATTTCTCCAATCGCTCTGATTGCCCATGCCCGGGATAATCAATCAGATAGACTTTGTAATACTTAGAATAAAATTGAGCTTCACTATCGAACATTCTTGACGAGACAGAATTTCCGTGCAGTAGAATCAATGGTAGTCCGCTTCCAATTGAGTCATAAAAAACTTTTCTTCCGTCAAATTCAAAAAATGGCATAATTTGGTCTTGTTAAAAAATAAGAATTAATTTAACTTGCAATTTAATCAATCTGAAAAATATTTTTCCATAGCTTTTTTAAAAAGAAATGACAGAAAATCAAATAAATTACTTATACGTAAAGCCCGGATTTTCTCATTTGGGCTTTTCAATTGTTGCTACATTTTTAATTCTAACCTTTTATCAAGCAACTCTTTTTTTAGGCACTTTTTTGATAAATAATAATCCTGATTATTCTGATTTTTTACCGCTAGTCGTCGGTGGAAACAGCCTTCTTTTTTTACTTGCTCCTACACTGATTGCAGCGAGATTGAGCCCAATTCCATTCAAAGAAATATTTCGCTTGACGAGACCAAATCTTGATTTATTGCTATTATCCTTATTAGGCATAATAACCTTCCAAATTTTTGTAGTGGGCTATTCGGCTTTGCAGGAAAGTCTAATCCCTGAGTCATTAAGGGAATTTTACGAGTATTTTACACAATCTATAAGAAATCTATATGAGTCAATTCTTGGTGGAAGTAGTTATCTTGACTACTTCAAAGGGTTTATCATAGGAGCAATGATACCAGCAATTTCTGAGGAGGCACTATTCAGGGGGTTTTTCCAGCGTTCCCTCGAAGAAAAGCTTAAACCGATTTGGGCAATATTAATCAGCGGAATTACTTTTGGAATTATTCATATGAACCCAATTGATTTAGTGCCTTTGATTCTGATTGGAATTTATCTATCTTTGGTTGCTTACCATACTGGCAGTATATGGGTTCCCATAGCAGCTCATTTCCTGAATAATTTTTGGGCATTAAACGTTATGTATTTTATCCCGTTGAAAGATTTGGAGGAGCAATCGCGAACTATACCTGTTCATTTTTCCTTATCCTTGCTTATTATTGGAGCTTTAACAACAATCATAATATTATATTTTATCATTAAATTATCAAGAAAAAATAAAATGGAATTAGAGATATTTCAATAAGCTGAAATTTATCTTACAACCGGAAAAGTTATTTTCCTTATTATATTCCCATTTAACAGAACTGCGTGATAAATTCCATTTGTAAATCCATCTAATCTGATTTTAATCTCATTTTTATTAAGTTTTTGAGCTTCATTAGTCAGCGATAAAATTTCATTACCAAGATTATTATAAATCACGAGTTTTGTTGGGTCATCTGATATCACATTTATCCAGAATGTTATTTGTTCGTTACTAATATTTTTGATTATAAATTTAGTTTGCCGGCTCAAGTCAATAATTCTGTCATCAGGATGGCAATCTCCTAAAATTTCCAGTTCACCATCTTCTGTTTCAACATTAATCAAGCGGTTTGATTGAAATTTAATATCAGTAATTTTAAGTTTGGTCTTTGTTGAGTTTCCCAATAATGTTCTGCCAACGATATTGACAAAAACTCCATCATTCAAATCACTTATATTATCGAATGAGATATCAATATTAGCTTTACCAAGTATATTTTCACTCATACTTAATGACTTAACCTTACTATTATCTATCGTATTACCCAATGTAATTTCATAAGGAATAAATAAAGTAGGATTATAACAAAAATTGAAATTCAAATTTTCCATATTGAAAAGCTGTAATTTCAAATCCTCTGGGACTTTTATGTTTATTGGAATATTAATTTTTTCTCCAATTTTCGCACTTAATTTTGGAATTGATAATTTAAACTTAAGTGAGTCTCCAACAAAAGATTCGCCTGTTATTAAAACTTTCTCGGTAATTTGGCAGGGTTCGCTAAAAACAATTTCAACATAAGAAGTATCAAAAGCTGGAACAACGGGATTATATGAAAATTCTAATTCAGTTTGTGATTTTGCTTTCAATATGTATGGAAAACTTATAGTTGAAATTAGTTTAAAAGGTTCTAAAGGACCGATGATTTCCTCCAGTTTAAAATCTATCTCACATTTATTCTCTAAAATTATACTTTTGTTAGAAATTGAATTAACTTGAATTTTTCCAAAGTCAATCTCTCTTGAAGATAAGACAATTTCTGGGCTTACTCTTCTTCCTTTTAGATAGAGATATTTAACAATATTGCAGGATTCAATTATAATTTTTAAATAACCAGAAAAATCGCCATCAACATCAGGGATAAAATAAAGGTCAATATTGTTGCTTTCTGTTAACTCTAACCCATTATATAGATTTGATTTAAAGCTACCTTTGCTTTCAATGTGTTTTATAATATAATTTTTAGTGCTGTCAAATTTGTCAATTGTTAATTTAATTGTTCTTTTCTCAAAAATGTTTTCTCCACAATAAGCAACTGTTCCGAAATCAACTGTATCTTTATCGAAATGTATAGACTGGTTTAGTTTTTTTATCTTCAAATTAATTTGTTTTTCAAGATTGCAGGGATCGATATTGAAAATTAAAGTATATATGGAATCAACTTCAGAATTGAAATTCAAACTAATTTTAACCTGATGACTCTCTCCCGGAGCTAACGATGGAGGTAAATCTGTAATTGATATATTTTGCAAACTATCAAACTGCTTTGGATAAATAGTATATTTTGATTTATTAGTAATTGTTATGATTGTATCTCTAGTGCTATCGCAATCATACATTGCTGGAAATTCAATTATTTCGGGCTTTAATTCAACATCGGGCAAGGTTTTGCTGCCTTTGAGTAGCACCCTTAAAGTATCCATAACATTTAAAAATTTATAAGGAATTAATAATGGATATGAATACTCACCAAAATTTTCCGGGACAAAATTGACTTCAATATCAACCCTTTTCTTTCCTTTCAATGTATAAGGATAAAATTGATCAGTTGTCGCAAATGGCTTTTCAAATTTTGGTTGGTAAAGAACGGCTGAATCATCTGTTGGATTATGTATTTGAAAAACAGTATATCTTCCTGTTGTTTTACAAGAAAGTTCTCCAAAATCAAGAGTGTCCATAGAAGCATATAAACCTGAATCTTTTTTTGTCCCCGTAACATAGACCGAATCCTTAAACCCACAAGTGGAATAAAACGTAATATAACCTTTTATATCTATATATTTGTCAGATTGGAATCTAATCGAAACGGTGATAGATTTTTTAGCTTCTATCCGTAAAGGTAAGACATTTAGCAACTGAAAACCTGATGGTGAAGTGAGTTTAACAATTTCTACTGCCTGTTCTGACAGATTCTTAATCATAATACTTTTATCAAGGTAAGTTTCATTTCTGTAAAGATTAAAATAAAGAAAGTATGAAGCTATATCTATTGAATCCCTTTGTGATATCACTTTAACCTTGAAAGTATTCAATGAGCAAGCTTCTTTATTGGCAATTTTGGCAAAATATTCTCCTTCTTCCTTGACTGACAATGTTGATTTGCCTTTTTCAATCAAATTTCCATTATGAAACCATTCTATCTCTTCATCATCACTAACACTCAAAGTAATTTCATCATTTGAGCATTTAAAAATTGTAGTATCTCTAGTAATCAAACTTCCATCAACAAACAAATTATTATTCGGTGAGGGTTTTAATATTAGATGAAAAGTATCAGAGATAGCTTCGCAACCAAACTCATTGATAACTTTGCAAAAGTAAAAACCCTCTTCTTTGATTACTACTTCTTTACCCACTTCATTTTTTATTACTTCATCATTTCTAAACCAAATAATTTCTTTGAAATTATAATTGATATTTGCAACTAAAATAAAACTGTCACCTTTGCATATTTCAAGTGTTTTTTGTGAAAATTGAGGTTTATCTGGATATGATTTTAAGGCTTTGGCTTGAGCATAGCTGATTTCATTATAAGACCTGCCTCTGGCAAATGTAGGCTCGTTATCCTCTCCTAAATCATCTTTATTATATCGAAACGCAAAAACATAGTAGAAATATTCAGTTCCACATTTTTGAATGAATTTGTCATATAAATTTAAAATATTTGAATTGCTAATAACTGAAATTACATCTCCTGAACCGAGCTTATCACCAACAAAATAAACTTTACCGTCAATTGGATTATTCAAATATGCTATCGAATCAGCTATTACTCTGACAATAAGGTAACCCGACAAATTATCATCAGGGTATGAATCAGTCATTTTGCTCCACTCAAGATAGTTTTGATTGGGAAAAATTTCAACACTCAAGCTCGGTGAAACCCATTCCGGATTCCTTAAACTCCTCCAAAATAGTTGATTATAATTTTGATAATTTGATGAATTATTTGGCTTTCCTTTGGTGATAAAAGAAGTTGATTCATCATTCTCTAAATTTCCATAACCTGAATTATATGCCGCAAGATTATTTCCGGGAACAATTCTTAAACTGCTGTTGTTTTGAATTGAGCCATTCCTGCATACTTTTGGATTAGGAAGGCTCAAATAATCTCCTTTTGGTGCAATTGGAATATGTGCAAGAGCGTGAATATGATTATCCTGAGCATCGAGTAGCTGAATAATATCAGAAGTTTGAGCAATACTCAGAGCCTTGAAGACCCAATCTGTGGCTGTATCGCAATCGAAACATCTTTTCTCGAATAATTCCGTGTTTTCAGCATCAACCTCGATATAACCGTCACTTTTATCTATATCGGTATTGAAACCTGCATTCCTTCGATGATTTATAACAATTATAGTCCCTACTCTAACATTGTTCCAAAGTGGGTGATTACGAAAACGAATGCCCCCCTGCCAAGAATCCGGTGTGCCTGATGAACCGGCATTGTCCCTTAATGTATAACCAACAAGTCTAAGATTATCTTCGATAACTAAAAGTTCAGTCCATTCATTTCTTATTACGTTGGAATTGAAATATTCGCTAATAACTACCGATTGACATAATGAATAACTATGAAAAAGAAAAAAAGCTAATATGAAATTTATGATTTTTTTCATTTAGTCAATTCTTGAGAAGTCTGGAATGGAAATTAATAATAATTAATATTTATTCAAAAAAAATCTATTTAAATCAGAAATTTTACAATATTTTAGTGCTGAACTCTTTTAGTATTAACTGTAATTATATTTCTCGAAAAATTTAATAATGAAACAATTTTCTCTTATACTATTTTTTTGTTTTTCTATTTTCAATATACTTCTTTCAAACGATGATAATGTTTTTATAAATCGGTGTGGGAATGTCTTTCTTAGCGATAAAAAGGAAAGACTGCAAAGGGTTTATTTAGATTACGACTCCCTTGGCAGACCAAAAATGCAAAAATTATTCACTTCTAAATCTGGAAGATTTGTAATCCATTATAATATTTCGGGAAAAGACTCAGTTTATTCCACAGACCGAGATAAAAACGGTATCCCCGATTTTGTTGATTCTGCTGCTTATTATTTTGATTATGCTTATCAGGTAGAAGTCGAAGAAATGGGTTATCTTCCCCATTTTAGCGATGAAAACAGAGGTGGCTCAAATTCTCTTGATGTTTATTTGATAGACTTAGGAAACGGCTCACAAAACGAAGTAGCTTATGGTTTTACAATCGAAGATGGTGAGGTTCTCCCAAGAAAGAAATTTTCAAGATATTATACTTATATTGTTATTGATAATAATTTCAGTCCTCAAGACTCAATAATTCTCTCTGATGGCAGGAAAACCCCCACTTACAAAGAAAAAGAGTTTCAAGCATTAAAAATTACTGCTGCGCACGAATATCATCACGCAGTTCAAGCCGCTTATGGTGTGGATAGAACTTCCCCTGCAATAAATGAATTGACAAGCACCTATATGGAATTCAGGGTTCATCCAAATACCACTGATTACGAGCAATTCGTTAGAAGCCTTTTCAGAGACCCGAGCAGGTATGTTTTTGGAATTGGTAATCAATACGAAAATGGTTATCGCTGGTCTATTTTTGGTCAATATATACATTCCAAATACGGTGATTGGGCAATGAAACGCTGGTGGGAAAATATTGGCGAAGGAATTCAAGCCTATCAGGCATTAAATCAAACATTCTCAGAAAAAGGAAGTAATCTAATCGCCGAATGGTGTGAGTTTCTTCCTTGGCTTTATTTCACTGGTAGTCGGGCAATTCCCGGAAAATACTTTAAGCACGCTGACCGATATCCCGAAGTTAATTTTTATTATGAGAATAGCTTTTCACCCCCTTCTTTTAATCATTCAAACATTCTAAAACCATTTGAATTTCGGTTCTTCAGATGCACATTTAATCACGATGATTTGAATAAAGAAACAGATATAATTCAAACTGCTGATACACTTGATTTTATTGTTACAAATACTGACCTCGAGGCTGCAGTCAGACAAATCACAAACAGAACTCAGCCATATACCCTACTCGTATCTGACAAATATGCCTCAAATCTTACCCCAATTGAAAATTCTGAATATTATTTCAACTACACCATTCCAACAAATATGGGTTGTTATAATTACTATTTCAACAAAGGATATAACACAACTCTTATAGCGACAGCTTTCCCCTCACCTTTTTTACCTAAGCAGGAACAATTTATTAATATACCTGTCCCTGCGAATGCCTTTTTAAATGAAGAGGTTGAACTGTTTATTTTCGATACAGATTTCAATCAGATATATTATTCAAGAAAACCAGTTGTTGTAAATTCATCAAAAAGGGTATTACAATGGAGTGAGCTACCTCAGGATATTACAAGCGGTGTTTATCTTTTCAAGACCCGACACAAAGGAAAAGAAAATTGGGGCAAATTCACTCTTATTATGAGTGAATAATAATTTACTGTATGATTTGTATTTTATCCAAAATATTTTATAAAATTCAATATATATAATTGAAATAATAGTCCTAGACTGTCATTTTAATCAGCCAAGTTTTGTTAGAATCAATTATATTTTTAACTGAATTTTCACTTTCGGTTAAGCTTGAGATTTTGTCAAGAAAACTTCAATTTAAAAGTTAGGTTTTATAAAATAGCCTAATAAATTAAATAATCATATTAAACTTTTTATTTTTTATTATTGTTTTCCTACTAAAATTCACACTCATTGAGTGAGGAAAATATGTGTTGCAACATTATAGAGACTGTATTTATAAATAATCAATCCGTCATAATTTTCGGATGACCGCTTATAATTGCATATCGAAATTGTATAATAAAGATTTTTCGGTAAATTCGATAAAACTGATGATGGTATTATCAAATTTCCGTTATCGAGTGCTTTGAAATCTACTGAACTATTGCTTGGGGAAGATGTCATACCCAAAAAATAAAAATTCTCTCCAGAAGCTGGTAAAATTCTGATAGATATAGAATCTTCGTTTGCATAACCTGTATAAAGAATATTGAAATCATTGCTTGAACTTATTGTATCCAAATAGTGAGAATCAACTAATTCAAGCTTATTTGAAATAGTCTGGGTTCCTTCATAATTTCGCCCACTCCATCCGCTTATTATCCAGCTTATGTTATATGGCGGTCCCTGAGGAAATGGATCAACTAAACCAGAGTATTGCCCAACATAATCATTCATATTGGTTAATTTAACGTTACTGGCTATAACACTTGTTGGATCAACAAAATCAAATCCGTCAGTAATATAAGCAAATACATTTACTTTATTAGAATCATTATTTGAAGTTAGTCTGGAGTAGTCATAAACCGATGTAGTGTATAAAAGCATATCAGCAGTAGAGTCGTTTAAACCTAATAAACCCATCAAAGGATTTCTCTTTACAAAATTCAAAGATTTTTCATCACAAGAAATGAAAAATAATAGAATAATAATAACAGGAATGATTAATGATTTTAATCTCATAATCAATATTCTTAATATTTTCAAGAATTAATAATTATGCAAATATAAAATTTTTATTATTTATTTAAAAATTTATTCTGTTAATTTTTTATTCTAATTTTTCCCAAAAACAAGCACTTAGAGCTAGAATGAAATTAAGACTATTATTGTTGATTCATTAATAAAAATTTTCTCATATTTTTTTTCACATTTCCTCCCAACTCACATTTTTTCTTCTAAAAATGAATGAAATGGGTGTTCCTGTGAAATCAAAATGTTTTCTGAGAACCTTTTCCATAAATCTCTTGTAACTTTCGGGGATTAACTGCGGATAATTGCAAAAAAAGGCGAAAACTGGCGGTTCTGTTTTTACTTGGGTAATGTAATTAATTCTCAAATCTCTGCCCTGAACGGCGGGTGGAGGAGTCTTTTCGAGCTCAGGAAGAATTAATTTGTTCAACTTTGCTGTGGAAATCCTGCTTTTTCTGTTTTGATGGACTTCTAAAGCAATATCAATGATTTTAAAAATTCTTTGTTTGGTCAAAGCTGAAATATAAACAACTGGAATATAATAATAATTCTGCAAAAGGTTTTTTATGGCAGCTGTATATTTATCTGCTGTTTGGCTATCCTTTTCCACCAAATCCCATTTATTAACTGCTATAATAATTCCCTTTCGACTTTTATCAACCTGATTGATAATTTTTTTATCCTGATCTTCCAAACCAAGAGTAGCATCGAGTAATATTACTGATACATCAGATCTTTCGATTGCACGAGAAGTCCTAAGGACACTATAGAACTCAATATTTTCCTTAATGCTGCTTCTACGCCTCAGCCCGGCAGTATCAATTAGCAAAATTTCCTGACCATAATATTTAAGGACGCTGTCAATGGCATCTCTTGTTGTTCCCGGGATATTTGTTACTATTGAACGGTTCTGACCCAGCAAAGCATTCGTAAGGCTTGATTTCCCAACATTTGGTCGACCTACTATTGCAATTTTTAATCTTTCATCCTTTTCTTCCACAGAACTTTCTGAAAGGTAAGAAACAATTTCATCGAGAAAGTCTCCTGTGCTTCTACCGCTGAGAGCTGAAATAGGAAAAGGTTCCCCTAAGCCCAATCGGCTGAAATCATAAGCATTAAGGTCATAATCAGGGTTGTCACATTTGTTAATAACCAACACGACCGGCTTATTAGAGGTTCTCAGAATATTAGCAATGTCATAATCAAATGGGGTAACTCCCTCCCTCCCATCACAAACAAAAAGAATTACCTGAGCTTCTTCGATTGCAATTTGAGCTTGCTCCCGAATAGCTTTTTCGATTAAATTTTCACTGCTTGGAACAAATCCACCTGTATCAACCAACATAAAATTTATTCCATTCCATTCGGCGATACCATAGATTCTGTCTCGAGTAACACCGGGTGTATCCTCGACAATGGCATCTTTTTTTCTCAATATTCTGTTAAATAAAGTTGATTTTCCTACGTTCGGGCGTCCAACTATGGCAACAAGATTCATTTCTTTTAAAATAAATATTTAATTAATTTGTAATAATATAATCGAATTATTAAAAATTGTATTCTTCGATATGGCAAATATACTGAAAAATAAGAGGATAATAGTAGGAATTACAGGTTCAATTGCTGCCTATAAAATTCCTTATCTTGTTCGAGAATTGGTCAAGAATGAAGCAATAGTCAATGTTGTCCTGACTCCTTCGGCAAAAAATTTTGTAACAGAGATAACACTTGCAAACCTTTCCCGAAACCCTGTTATTTGTGAAATGTTTGATTTAAATGCTCAAAAAGGCGGTGCCTGGCATATTCATCTGGCACACGAAGCTGATTTAATGATAATTGCCCCCTGCTCTGCCTCAACTTTAAGCAAACTCGCTTCAGGATTATGCGATAACTCACTTACAACAATTGCTACTGCTTTACCTCTTAACGTTCCTTTGCTTGTGGCTCCGGCTATGGATTCAACTATGTTCGAAAGCCCTGCAACTCAAAGAAATATCAATATTTTAAAAAGTGATGGTGTCATAATCATCCCACCTGAAGAAGGAGAGCTTTCAAGCGGACTTGTTGGTATTGGCAGACTTCCTGAACCAGATATACTCCTTGAAAAAATCATTGATGTTTTAGAAAAATGGAACTATACAGACAAAAAGACATTTAATGAGCAAAAACTCGAGAAAGCAACTACTGAGACACCAAACGAAAAAGATAAAAATTATGAACAAAGGCTTAAAGAAGCACTCGAAAAAAATATTCCTTCACTTGCTGATTCCGTGGAGAAAGACAAATGGAGTGCTGAGCTTGAATTCACAAATTTAAAACGAAAGCTTTCCGGCGATAAGAATTATATGAGCTTAGCAGGTAAAAAAGTTCTTATTTCAGCCGGACCAACAATCGAAAAAATTGATGATGTCCGATATATCAGCAATTTTTCCTCTGGCAAAATGGGCTATGCTTTAGCTGAAGTTGCCAAAGATTTAGGTGCTGAAGTTCTTCTTGTTTCAGGACCAGTAAATATCACCGCACCTGAAAATGTTAATTTGATAAAAGTTACTTCAGCTCAGGAAATGTTTGAAACCATTTTATCAAATTTTTCTAATTACGATATTATAATTATGTCAGCTGCAGTTGCTGACTACACCCCTGCAGAAAAAACTGAGGGCAAGATAAAAAAGAAAGCAACCGGCGATAAATTAATTCTTGAGCTTAAATCCACTAACGATATTCTTGCAGAAATTGGTAAAAATAAAACAAACAGTCAGTTTCTTGTTGGTTTCGCCCTCGAAAGTGAAAATGAGATTCAAAACGGCTGGATTAAAATGAAAGAAAAGAATTGCGATATGATGGTCGTCAATTCTGCTAATGTCCCCGATAGTGGTTTTGGCAGCGATGATAATACTATCACTGTCCTTAGAAAAGACGGCAAAGAAATAAGCTATCAAAAATTACCCAAGAAAATCTGTAGTTTAGAAATTTTCAAAAATATTTTGGAATTGACTGGTAATAATCAATAAATTTTTTGTTAAAATTAAAATATTGATTAATTTTGTAGTTCTTAAATTTTGAATAATAATTATTTTAGGTTTTTAGATGTATGCAGTAGTAGAAATAGCCGGCTTGCAATTTGAGGTTCAACCCAAAGATATTGTAACCGTTCCCCTTCTAAAAGGAGAACCCGGTGATACAGTTTCTTTTTCGAACATTTTGCTTTTCAATGATGATAGCAATCTTAAAGTTGGACAACCTTATATTAATGGCTCAGTTGAGGCAAAAATACTGGCTCACGGCAAAGGACAAAAGCTTATCGTTTTCAAGAAAAAAAGACGCAAAGGTTATCGCAAGCTGAACGGTCACAGACAAAAATTTACCAAGATTGAAATTAATAATATAAATATTGACTAAGGAGTTTAACTATGGCACATAAAAAAGGTGGTGGCTCTACTAAAAACGGAAGAGATTCTCATGGTCAACGCCGTGGTGTAAAAAAATTTGGCGGTGAGCTTGTTACAGCCGGTAATATCATTGTTCGCCAATGTGGCACAAAATTCCACCCCGGCAAAAATGTCGGTTTAGGAAAAGATTATACCATATTTTCATTAATTGACGGTCAAGTCAAATTCGAAAGAAAAGACAAAACAAGATTAAAAGTATCTGTCTATCCGATGAATTAATTTCTCTTCCCCAAAGAAAATTTTAAAGCTGTCTGATTATTTTCAGGCAGCTTTTTTTATATCAAACATCATATAAAAATTTTTTATCTTTCATTTTTTTTCTTATATTTGAATGTCATATCTTTATTTTATTAGGAGTATTTATGAAGAATTTATTCTTAGTTCTTACCCTCTGTTTCCTATTTACTAACTCAGCTTTTTCTCAGTTTGAAGCAGGTCAATCCGAAATTGGTGGTTCACTCGGTGTCGGTTCAAGCACTTACGAAAGTTCTGTAGGAAGTTCGTCTTATAGTTCTTCTTATAACTTTTTTATGCTGTCTGCTTTATACTCCTATTATGTTATTGATGGTTTCTCTGCTGAGCCAGAGTTTATTCTTTATGCTATTGAGAAATCAAAGCCGACAATTCTTGCGCTATTGAATTTGTCTTATACAATGAAAATTCCCGGATTTTTCTTTTCACCTTATGGAAGAATTGGTTACGGCTTATCTAATGGTATGTCAATGAATATTCCTACTATGTTGTCCAGAAGTTCTAATGATTTTAATATTGGTGTTCTAAATATTGGTATTGGAATAAAAACATTGATTGGCAATTCCGGAATCATTAGAGCAGAATTAAATTATAGGTCTTATAGTAAATCTGAAAAAAGCGGTAATATGGATTTGTCTTATAAACACAATATTATCGGGATTTTAATAGGTTTATCAATTTTATTAAGATAATTATATAATTTATCATTTTTTTTCGAGCCTGTGAGTCTCATTTACTTACAGGCCTTTTTTTGTTTGACTGAATTTCTATAATACATTTTTTTTTACCACATTGGTAAAGAAGTTATGTAAATAGTAGTCATTCTGAGGCGAAGGCGAAGAATCTATAATATATAAGTCATTGAATTATAATAGACTCTTCATTTCGTTCAGAGTGACTAAGAAAAATTATTAACCGTTTTTCCATAACCTCTCGAACTAACATCCTGTTTGCTTGCATAGGAAAAATTCGCTTGTCATTTTATTTATGCCAATAAGTTAATTCGGGTAAAGACATAATCAAGGCTTTGCTCTTTGAGTGTAGCTTTAAAGTAATCCGTATTTTTCAATTGCTTGACCTTAACACCTTTATAATCAAGGTATCTTTGGCTTCTTTTAACATCAAACCAGTAAACAAGTGATATTTTCCCATCTTTTATTTCAATTGCGGTCGAACCTCTTTTGCCAATGACGCTTCCCGAATTAAAAAGACAGGGAACAAGAATTTTTTCGTCATATAGACCGCTTCTCAGGAAAAAACGATTGTCATTATCACTAATATTCTCTAATTCTAATTTATATTTCTTTAATAGCTTTTCAATTTTTCTTTTTTGAGGGTTTTCAGCTTTGGGGTATTTTTTTATCAATCTTTCAATCTTAATAGTTAAATCATCTTTTTTGGATAATGATTCAAAAAGTGGTCTATGGGTATGCCCAAGAATGCTTATTATTTTCTTCTTCTTTGAAAATTCATAGGATCTGATTTCTGTTTTGAATTTTTTTTCACTATCCAAAGGAATTGTTCCGTTTTTCATACCAAGTGGGGCAGCCAGATATTTAAGCAAATACCCAATAAATGTGCTGTATTGCTCGAATAAACCAGCCGTTTGATGACCGTGGAAAACAAAAATCAAATTTCCATCATAATCAAATTTGATGGCTCTGTGTAATTTTTTGTTTATTGGGTGAGATCTTGAGTAATAAATCTTATAATCGTGATTCCCTACAATTTTAAACAATTTTCCTTGGCTTCTGAAAATTTCGAAAATATCGTAAATTTTTGACCAACGATTAATAATTGATTTAAAGCTGAATTTGTAAAGCTCTTCAATATCCCCATTGAGAACTAAAGTATAATTTTTTTCTAAGTAGTTTTCAAGCAATATTGTTGAAAAAATATCAGAATTCTGAAGGAAATCATCATTTCTGCCGCCATTTCCTATGTGAACATCACTAAAAATTACGATTTTATCTTCTTTGCTAAGGTTAATTGTTGGAGACTCTTTGAAAATTTTTTCGAGGCTGTGAAAGTGCTTTTTGTTCATTAAAATTTATTAAACATAAACCAAAGCTGCAAAAATAAGCAAAAAAATTAAATGTCCTATTTTCAATAAGTTAAGATTATGTTAAGGTTTTGCTGGATGACTTAATAACAAATATTTAATTTTATTTGACTATTTCATATACTTATATTAATTTATTTTTTTTATAGTAAGGAAATGAAAAAAGGACATTTTATCAATCAAATCCAAACAATGCTGGGTGTAACTAAGAACGAAATTTATTTTGTTACACTAATTCTGGTTGGCTTGATAATTGGGACAAGTATTAAGTTCTTTTCTCAAGATGATTCAGACTATATTAATCGAAGAAATGAAATATACAGGGCTTTGGACAGTCTGGCAGAAGTTAATAAATCTAGTTACGTTGGAACTGATTTAAAAGGAAATCCAGATACCGAACTCGCTCTTGGTGATACAATCATTCCCAAAGAAAAAACATTTCCTTCAAGACAGAAAAAGGAACTTC
This sequence comes from Candidatus Kapaibacterium sp., assembly GCA_026418625.1. GTDB lineage: Bacteria > Bacteroidota > Ignavibacteria > Kapaibacteriales > UBA2268 > CALHRB01. Next base: position 2,411 of record JAOABA010000035.1, on the reverse strand, counting down.
CCAGTGGTAAAATCAATATTAATACTGCTTCAATCACTGAGCTAATGAAATTACCCGGTGTGGGCGAAGCTACAGCTCAAAAAATAATTGAATACAGAAAAAATAATCCTTTTAATAAACCTGAGGACATAATGAACGTCAAAGGAATCGGTGAGAAAAAATTTGAAAAAATGAAACCTTATATAGTTGTTAAATAATTTTTTTAAAATTCTTGAGAAGTAATATTATGCGAAAAACTATTTTCAATGAACTTCATAAACAAGCCGGTGCTAAAATGGTAGAATTTGCCGGCTTTGAAATGCCAATTCAATATAAAAACGGAATTATTCACGAGCATAAAGTTGTCCGAAATGCCGTAGGAATTTTCGATGTCTCGCATATGGGTGAATTCGAAATCAAAGGCAAAGACGCTCTTGCTTATGTCCAGAAAATTTCAATTAATGATGCTTCGAAGCTTATTCCCGGCGGTGTTCAATACTCTGCTATGTGCTTACCAGACGGTGGTATTGTTGATGATATGCTCGTTTACAAAATTCAGGATGATTTCTTTATGCTTGTTGTAAATGGAGCTTGTGAAGAAAAAGATTGGCAATGGTGCGTAAAAAATTCAGAAGGTTTCGATATTGACTTACGAAACGAAAGCCAAAATATCAATCTACTTGCCGTCCAAGGTCCAAAATCTCTTGACACAATTCAGAAACTGACTGATACAAATCTTTCCGAAATTAAATATTACAATTTCGTTCAGGGAAAGGTTGCTGGAATTGATATGATTATCTCCCGCACAGGTTATACTGGTGAGCTTGGTTTTGAACTTTATTTTAGAGGCAATTTTGCCGATGCTGAAAAAATCTGGAACTCCCTTTTGAGTGCTGGAGAAGAATTCGGGATTGAACTTGTTGGTCTTGGCTGCAGGGACACCCTACGTCTTGAAAAGGGCTATTGCCTTTATGGAAATGATATTGACGAAACAACAAATCCTTTGGAAGCAGGGCTTGGTTGGATAACAAAACTTCAAAAGGGTCCATTCAACGGTAGCGAAGCTATTGCAAAAGTAAAATCTGAGGGTTTGAAAAGAAAGCTTGTTGGTTTCATTGTAAATGCTGATAGAGTTATTCCAAGGCATCATTACAAAATTTACAAAAATGGCGAAGAAATCGGCAATGTAACAAGTGGAAATCTTTCACCAATACTTGATAAACCTATTGGTATGGGGTATGTTAAAATTGATTTTTCCGAACCGGGCAACACAATTGAAATTGAAGCTCGAGGAAAATTATATCCAGCTGAGGTGATTAAGCTACCATTTGTCTAAAATTTAAGCTTTGCAAATACATTTTTTTCGCAGAGACATTGAGATATCGCTCTTCAGCGAAGTCTGAGGTGGATTTTATGGTTTATAAATTGTAATAAAACATAGAATATTGTCTAAGTATTATAAATTTTTAAAAATTAATTAAAAATCAAAAAAATTATATTAATGAAATACTACTATATTCTTTTGCAATCAATTGAGAAAAAATTCAATGATTGTTTTCATTTATAATTTGTTGAAGACCAAAAAAATGAGATAATAAAATAATAAAAATTAGCAAGTAGGAAATAAACATAAACATAATCACCATCTACCAAAATTAAGATAAAATGAAGAAGAAAGAGAAAATGTAGCAGATATTTTGTTAAAATCTCTACCAAAAAGTAATACAGACTTCAAGCCTAAATCCCAAACTTTAGTGAAAGGAATATTGATTCCTATCGTAGAACAAAAATATCGTAATTTATTTATTTCATTTGATTTATTATTATATTCTTGCATACCAAAACCAGCACTTATTCTGAACCATTGATTAATTAGACCTCCAAATTCAAAATTTAAGTATTTGTTAAAAATGCTATTATTAAGATTGCTTATGTCTAAATTTTGCTCCTCAAAAATATTCTTTACAGCAGAAAAATTATTTGTGCCAACAGAGATAAATAAAGAAAATAAAGTGCCAAGATCTTCATTAAGTGGAAGATCAATCCAATAACCAAGCCCAAAATCAACATTGAAGCTATTAATTTCGAATTTGGAAAGTTTTGACTCTATGACACCATAATTCCACGAAACTGAAGGACTTAAACTTATACAAAGGTGTTTTGGAAGCTTAGCTATCGTTTCGTAATATTTTTCACGCTTCTTTGCTGTTTCAGTTTCCATATCTAAGATATTTTGCTTCCTTATTTCATCTTGAATTTTTGCTCTTGTTTCAAGATTTTTTGCTTCTTGTTCTGATCTGGACCCCATTTAGTAGACAAAAATAAAAGAATTAAATTTACTTGTTGAAAAACTCATTATAAACCTCGTTAGGTGTCCGGTAATTATTACTTGAATGCAATCTTTTGCTGTTATAATACATTTCTATGTACTT
>JAOABA010000032.1 GCA_026418625.1 Candidatus Kapaibacterium sp. | reverse complement strand
TTTTAGTCCTTGTTCAAGAACTAATCTTACTGCTCGTTCTTTGAATTCTGTTGTGTATTTCGTTGCTCTCATAATTTTTCTCCCTTGTTTGTTTACAAAAATAATATTTATTTTTGTCTACTTTTCGGGGTCCACTTCAATTTGATTAAATCACACATAACCTCAAAATAATCTTGCAATTTCTAAAACCAATCATCTAAATAATAATCATAAATACTTAACGAGTAATCAAGAAGTTTTAGCCTCTAATTATGAAGAAAGTTTTCATTTTCCCTCTGGCTAAATCACTAACAAATAGCATTATGTTTTTATCTTTAATTTTACTAATACTTAGGATAAATTCATTATTGAACAATAGAAAAGCATCAAAAACGAAACTTTATTTTTGTTTTTGTTACACTTATGAATAAACTAAAAATAATTGATTGTCCTCGTGATGCAATGCAAGGCATATACGAATTTATTCCTACTGAAATAAAAGCTGAATATATAAATTCACTATTGAAAATTGGATTTGATACCCTTGATTTTGGTAGTTTTGTCTCACCCAAGGCAATACCTCAAATGAGAGATACTGCTGAAGTATTAAAAAAATTGGAGCTACAGCCAGATGGAACAAAGCTACTTGCTATTATTGCTAATTTAAGAGGCGCACGCGATGCTTGCCATTTTGAAGAGATAAGTTATTTGGGGTTTCCATTTTCAATTTCTGAATCTTTTCAAATGCTTAACATCAATGCTTCAGTTAAGGAATCATTGGGCAGGATAGAAGAAATAAATGTTGTGCATAAACTATGTGATATCTATAATAAACATTTAGTGATATATCTTTCAATGGCTTTTGGCAATCCTTATGGTGATGACTGGTCTATTGACTTGCTTAATGAATATGTTAAAAAACTTAAGTCTATGGGAATAAAATATATTGCTCTATCTGACACGGTAGGTTTCTCGACTCCGGACATAATAAAAACTATTTTTGAATTATTTATACGTGAATATCCTGAAATTGAATTTGGAGCACATTTTCATTCAACTGCCAAGACTTGGAAAGAAAAAATCGAATCAGCATATCAGGCGGGTTGCCGAAGATTTGATGGAGCATTAAAAGGTTATGGTGGGTGTCCGCTTTCAGCTTATCATTTGGTAGGTAATATTGCGACCGAAAATATTGTTTTTTATTTTCAGGATATTGGTGTTCAAACTGGAATAAACATCGAAGCACTTGATTATTCAATGAAATTAGCTCAGAAAGTATTTCCATCTTATTAATTTTTATGGAAGAATATTTTAATTTTTTTAGAAACAATATAATTGGTATTAATCAAACATTTACAAGTCCATTCGGAGAAAAAAAATTAATCTATACAGATTGGACTGCCAGCGGGCGACTTTATGGACCTATCGAAGAATTTATTTCGAAAAAATTAGGACCTTTTGTAGGAAATACACATTCCGAGACAACAATAACCGGCACTACAATGACCGAAGCATATCATCTTGCTAAAATTGAAATAAAAAGACACGTAAATGCCGGAAAAGATGATGTCATCATTTGTGATGGTTCAGGAATGACAGGGGTGATAAATAAATTTCAGAGAATTCTTGGCTTAAGACTCCACGAAAGTTTCAAACCCAAAATAAATATTTCAAGCTCTGACAAACCAATAATTTTTATTTCGAGTATGGAGCATCATTCAAATCAAACCTCATGGCTCGAAACTATTGCCGATGTAGAAATTATTGGATTAGATAGAGAAGGTTTAACTGATTTGAATTATTTTTATGATTTAGTTAAAAAATATAAAGAAAGAAAATTAAAAATAGCAGCAATAACATCCTGCTCAAACGTAACTGGAATTTTTACCCCTTATAAAGAGATAGCTAAAATAATTCATTCATTCGATGGCTACTGCTTTGTTGATTTTGCTGCGTCTGCTCCTTATATTGATATTGATATGCATCCAAACGAAGAAGGCGCTTATCTCGATGCAATTTTCTTTTCGCCTCATAAATTTCTTGGAGGACCGGGAAGTAGTGGGGTTTTAATTTTTAATTCAAAACTATACAAAAATAATGTTCCCGATAACCCCGGAGGAGGAACAGTTGAATGGACTAATCCGTGGGGAGAGCATAAATTTGTTGATGATATTGAAGCTCGTGAAGATGGTGGCACCCCTCCTTTTCTTCAAACTATTAAAGCTGCTTTGGCAATTAAGCTAAAAGAACAAATGGGAACTGAAAATATTAAGAAAAGAGAAGAGGAAATACTTAATCTTGTTTGGGCTAAACTGCCGAATATACCTAATATTAAAATTTTAGCTGATAATATTAGAAACCGTTTGCCAATATTTTCATTTTACTTTGATGAAATTCATTATAATTTTTTAGTTCGCCTCCTTAACGATGTCTATGGCATTCAAAGTAGGGGGGGGTGTTCTTGTGCAGGAACTTATGGACATATTCTTCTAAATGTTGATATTATGAAATCAAAAAAAATAACCGAAAAGATTGATTTAGGGGATAGTTCAATTAAGCCGGGCTGGGTTAGAATTTCTTTTCATCCAACAAATACCAACGAAGAAATTGAATATGTAATCAATTCAATTGAAGAAATTTCAAAAGAATATAAAAAATATGAAAGCTATTATCAAAGAAGACCATTTTCAAATGATTATGATTTTATTGGTAAAGAACAAGCAAATTTTAGTATCGTTAATAATCTGTTCGCAGCTTGGAACAAGTGAAAAAAAATTGGAAATGACAAAAAAAAGTTGCAATTTTGTATTCTAAACTTTTCGGCGTGTGGCGCAGCCCGGCTAGCGCACTTGCTTGGGGTGCAAGGGGTCGTGGGTTCAAATCCCGCCACGCCGACAAAGTAACCTAAAAATTATCCTCTTGGATGAAATGTTCGATGCACTTCTTTAATATAATCACTATCGAGGTGAGTATATATTTGTGTGGTTGAAATATCGGAATGACCGAGCATTTCCTGAACAGCTCTTAAGTCAGCCCCCCCTTCAAGCAGATGTGTTGCAAACGAATGTCTAAAGGTGTGGGGATGGACTTCTTTCTTAATTTCAGCATCTTCTGTAGCCTTGTTAACGATTTTCCATATTGTCATTCTTGATAGTTTTGACCCTCTCTGATTGAGGAAGAGTATGTCAGCAGCATCCGAAAATTTTAAGAAACGGACCCTTACTTTTTTTTTATATGTGTTTATCCATTTTAGAGCGGACTTCCCTATTGGGACTATCCTTTCTTTTGAGCCTTTCCCAAATACTCTGATAATTTCAGACTCAGCTATTATGTCTCTTTGTTTTAAATTTATAAGCTCCGAAACACGCAAACCGCAAGCATAAAGGGTTTCTAAGATTGCTCTGTCCCTTATTCCGGCTGGTTTTGAGACATCTGGTTGCTCTATAATTCTTTGAACTTCCTCAATAGTCAGTGTTGAAGGTAATTTTCTGCTAATTTTTGGAAGTTCAATAGTTTCCGATGGGTCAAAATCCGATTTTCCAATTATCAGGAAATATTTATAAAGGCTTTTTATTGAAGAGAGATATCTCATTCTACTTGTTGGGCTCAATCCAATTTCTGCAAGAAGGACGAAAAATTCTGATATAATCTCCTGATTTGAAATTAAATAATTATCAATTCCTTTGGATTGTAAAAAATCACAATATGTAGATAAATCATTTTGGTAAGCTGATATTGTGTTTTGCGAAAGTCCCTTCTCTAACGATAGGTATTGCAAAAAATTTTTTAATTGATTTTGAAAAAGCTTAGGTAACCTTGATATAGAGGTTTTGTTTTTTGGATTAATCTTTCTCAGTTTTGTTCTCCTCTTTAGTTTCAGTGGGTATTTCCTTATATTCAATTCTTGAATGTTGCAAACCAAGAAGATTTTTGACACAAGTTTCCTTGATAATTTTTAGGTCACCAATAGTGAGGTTGGATTCGTCAAACTGTCCGTCATTGAGCTTAGCTTGAATTGATTTTTCGATAGCATTTTCTAAAGATTCAATATCAGTAGCAAGACGGGACAGAGCTTCAGCGGAATCACAAATCATTACAATGGCAGTTTCTTTTGAGTTTGGTTTTGGTCCCGGATATCTGTAATCATCCTGATTAACTGGCTGACCGTCTGCTTCTTCTAAAGCCTTTGCATAAAAATGTTTGATTAGCGAAGTTCCGTGATGCATTGGAATGAAATCAATAATCCTTTGAGGCAATTTATACTCTTTTCCAACTCTTATACCGTCAATTACGTGATTTTTTATTGCATCAGCGCTTTTCTTTGGATGCATAAATTCGTGTTTATTGTCAATATTGAGCTGATTTTCAATGTAATATTCGGGTTTAACTATTTTCCCGATATCGTGATAGTAAGCACCTACTTTGGCGAGCAGGGGATTAGCATTTATTGCAGCGGCACATTTTTCTGCGATGACTGATATTGCTAATGTATGCTGATATGTTCCCGGAGCCAGTTCGCTCATTTTTTGGAGCAAAGGATGATTCAAATCATTAAATTCCTCAAGTTTCAAATCAGTTGTAATATTTGAAAATCGCTCAATAATAAATAAGAGACCAAATGTGAGCAAAGGCGAAAGAGCAGCATTAAGAACAGATATCAAAAGACGATATGCAGTAATATCGAATTCTGAGCCTCGCTCAAGGCTAAAAGAGATTATGGTAACAAAAAAACCGATGATAATAAAAAGTATTGATTTATATATCTGTGTTCTACTTTGAATATCCCTAACTGTATAAGCAGCTAAAATGCCTGCGAACATCATTGACATTCCTGTGTCATAATCATTGCCCCTAATACCAGATAACATCAGCGAAATACATACTGTAAAGTAAAAAGCTGTTCGTGAATCGAAAAGAATTGCCACAAGCATCGAAAAACCCGGTATCAGAACAAAGTATTGAAGTGGTAATTTGGATGGTATTTCAACAGACAGCCACCCCAAAAAAGCCACAATAACAATGAAACCGCTCAAGATTGCCACTTGAAGGTTATCAGCAAATATCCTTTTTCGAATTATTACAAGATAAATAATGAGTATAGAATAAACTAAAAGTGCGTGACCAAAACTACCGAGAACCATCCAAATAGTCGTAACATCTTCTTTTCTCATAAATTGAGAATGATTATATGAATTAAGTTTTTGAATGATTTCCTTAGTAAGCTTGGCACCTTTTTCAATTAAGACATCCCCAGCTCGGACGTAACCGTTTGTTCGAGCAACATTTTGACGAGCAATTTCCTTAGCTTTTTCGAATAGGTCTGATGAAAATTTTAGGTTTGCTTTGTAAACTTTTATTAGTATATCGTTGATAAGAATCTTTGCAGGTTCATTTAAATCAGCAGGGAAGAGAGATCTACCTTTTTCAACGAAAAGGCCGATGTCAATTAAATCAACTGTTTGATATATCTTTATTTTATTTGGTAGAAGGTATGCTGTGATTTCCGATTTTTGAATGCTTGCCTTAGCTGTATCAATGAGTCCTTTTTTATAAATATTGCTTATAAAAAGTTTTAGTTTTCTCTGAATATTTGAAAGTTCCTGTATTTTTTGTTCTGGATTGTCTCTGAAATAATCATTAAGAGTAAAATCCGAAAAATAATTTTTCAGATCAACATTCTGCTTTTGAGCTTTAAGAAAAAGTTTCTTGAAAATGGTATCTAATAGATTATTAGAATTGTTTTCGGCAGTTTCATCAAAAATAAAAGTTGGATTAACGTTTCCTATTGCTTCTTGAATTTCTTTGTTATATTCATTTTCATCCTTATAAATCGGGAAAGAAAATTCTGCAACTATTGTTTGACCATTCCATTTATTACCCGGTTCTAAATTTAAAAGAAGTATCTCGTTTCTTTCAGGATTAGAATGAAAAGAGAAGAAAAATGTGCATAATAAAACTGTTACAATAAATATTGTTATTTTAATGTAAAGTGAGTTTTTTAAATATTCTATGTTTGACTCTTTATTCTCTACGCTGGTTAACTTCTTAAAAAGTGTTTCTTTCGCTGTCATAAATGGTTTTAAGTGGATTTATTTTAATATATTTGTAACTACATAGTGATTAAATGTGTTATTAATATGTAATTTGTATAATATAATTTTAAATAATAATCAAGTCAAATATAATATTTTATCTGTTATAAAAAAAAGTGAGATGATAATTAATTATAGAGGTAATAAATGAGAAATGTTTTTTTACGCTATTTTTTAGCGATTTCTATATTGTTTTCCATTGAAATTCAGGCTCAGAACGATAAAAATTTTAATCTGTTGGAAGAAACCATAAATGAAAAGATAAAATTTCCCAAACAGGAATTAAAACAAATATTAGATGGTAAAATAACTACAGAGATTTTTAATGAACAGGTAGTAAATGAATCAAAAGGCAGAGATTTTTTGCAATCTATCTATGAAATTGAAGTTTCTGGCAATAGTCTTGTAGAATCCGAAATTCACGCTGCTATTAATCCATTGGATACAAATAATATCATAATATCCCCAATAAGGCAAAAGCCCGGCGATCAGACCCAAGTGATTGATTGTCCGGTTTATTATACAAAAGATTTTGGCAAAACTTGGGAAGAAAGCTCATTTCGGGCAAAACCATCACGGGATAATGTTCTTCTCGCCGGTGGAGGAGATCCGGTTTTAGCTTTTGATACCGAAGGAAAAGCATACCACACTTGGATAAACCTATATTTCACAAGAATTGGGAATAATTATGACTCGGTCTTTGCAGATATGTATTGGGCTTATTCGAATGATGGAGGTGAAAATTGGACAAGAAATAATAACGATCTTGTTGGCGCCGGATACGGTAAATATACCTTGAATTCTACTTATGGACTTAACAAAATGCTGGATAAACAATGGATAGCAGTAGATAAATCAAATTCTCCTTATAAAAATAATTTATATGTTGCTCTAACAGAAATCACTGCCGGAACTACAAATAACTCAAGGATTAAATTATTTAAAAAATTAGCAACTGCTGATACTTTCCTTACTGAATCGGTTCAAATAAATAAAAATTCTTATAGCCTTGTTCAATTTTCATCAATTGATGTTGATAATAAGGGAATAATACACGTTACATTCTACGGCAATAATGGTGCTGTTAATTCATTATATTACTCAAATTCAACTGATGGCGGCAATACATTTAGTCCTGAAGTAAAAATAACAGATTTTACCTTTGCTGGAAGCCGATTAATTTTAGGCAATCAGAATGACAGAGTCGTTGGAATGAGCCAGCAAAGATTTTATCCCTGCCCAATTTTAGCCGTTGATAAATCAGAGAAGTCTTCATACTCGGGCAATATTTATCTGGTTTGGACTGCCAACGGAATAAATTCTGTGAAAGGCGACGGAATGGATATATATTTTACAAAGTCAAATGATAATGGAAAAACTTGGTCAGCTCCAATTGTCATTAATGATGACGAAAAAGGAAAAAAAGTTAGCCAATACTATCCTTCAATTACTGTTAATAATAGAGGTGTTGTGATTATATGTTGGTATGACAGGAGAGCAGATTCAACTGATAATAAAGCACATTACTATATGACAGCTTCATTTGATGGAGGTAAAACATTCATAAATAATTATCGGATTACGGGATTAGAGACAAATTTTTCAAGAGTAGGGTTAAAAAATAACAGCTTTGGTATTGGAGAATATAATCAGGTTATTGCAACAGATTATTATGCAATCCCTGTTTGGGCTGATGGAAGAACAAACGACGGAAACCTTAACATATATACTGCCTTTCTTCCGCTCGATGAGAATTTACTTTCAGTCGAAAGAATTTCAAATATTTTTAATACCATAAGAGTTGAGGAAATCTATCCAAATCCCGCAAGTAACAAAATATCTGTGAAACTCAACGGCTCTTTGGATAATGAAGTTGAAATTCTCATATTGGATAATCAGGGTAATGTTATAAAAGAGTTTGATAATTTCATTTTATCAAATGGACAAACTAATTATGAATTTTCACTCGATAATTTTTCAAGCGGGGTATATTATTTTAAATTAACTGACAAAAACAACTATATTATCAAAAAATTTGTTGTTGTTAAGTAGGAGTAAATGCACTGTCTCTATCATCCAAAGGCTAATCGAACCATCAAAGAATACTTTTTTGAGAATGATGATTTAAAGCATCTAAAGGCTATTAGGCTAAGGGTTGGCGAAAAAGTTATGATAACCAATGGACAAGGATTAAGCATAATAGCCAATATTGGTGTTGTTCATAACAATGGTCTGGTAATTGAAAATCCTTTATTTTTTGAAGATTATGGAGAATTAGATATAAAAGTATCTGTTGGTTTAGCCATCTTAGATAATCGGGAACGGATGGAATTTGCATTAGAAAAGTGTATCGAATTAGGTGCTAAAGAATTCTATCCCTTAATAACCAAAAATAGCCAGAAAAAAATTATTAATATCGAAAGATTAAAAGCGAAATCTATATCCGCTTTAAAACAATGCCAGAGATCCCAGCTAATAGAGATTTATCCTGCTATTGATATTTTTGAATTAGAAAGAAAATTTGTTGAATTTGACTCAATTATTCTTGCAGATTTTAACGGGGAAACATATAATACTAAATTTAGAAAATCATCAAATTTAATTTTAATAGGTCCCGAAGGTGGATTTACTGACGAAGAAATAAATTTTATCAAAAAAAATCCGAAAACTATATCTGTTAATTTGGGAAAAAGAAGATTGAGAGCAGAAACAGCTGCAATTGCAATGATGGCTCTGCTTTCGAATGGAGCATAAGTCTTAAAAAAGAGTTGCAAAAGATGAAAGTAGTTTGGTATAAATGTAAAGGGGATGTCTGGTGTTATTTGGATAAAGTGATAGCAGATCATCCAAGTATTCTTGGCTTGAAAGGTGTCTATATCATCTGGACAGGCGAAAAGGAAAGGAAAGTTCTTCGCGTTGGTTATGGAACAATAACAGAAGAAATAAATACTAACAGAAATAATTTAGCAATTCGAGCTTTTTTCCACTTGGGTGTTTTGATATCTTGGGCGGAAGTTTCCGAAGAGAATATTAGTGGTATCCTTGAATATTTAATGAAAAAGCTAAAACCCAAATTTTATAATAATCCGACTAATGCAAAACAAATATCAATTAACTGTCCATGGGATTAAAAAATTAGTCTTTCGTTCTCGTTTGAATTCCAAAAATATAATCGTTTTTACAAAGTCATATAATCGGAATTTTCTTAGAGATTAAGAATTTTTTTTTAATTTTGTCTAATTAATTGTTTTTTAAAATAATAAGGAAAATATATGCCACAACCTATTCATTTAACAGATGATAATTTTGAGAATGAGGTGTTAAAATCTAATGTGCCAGTCCTGATTGATTTCTGGGCAACTTGGTGTGGACCTTGCAGGGTAATTGCTCCATCAATTGAAGAATTAGCAAAAGAATACTCAGGCAGGGCAAAAATCACAAAACTTGATGTTGACAACAATCAAAGAACTGCAATGCAATATGGCATTCGTTCAATTCCTACAATATTGATTTTTAAGAACGGTGAAGTAGTTGATACTATCATCGGAGCAGTTCCAAAAGCAAAAATCGAAGAAGCTTTGTTGAAACATTTATAAAAATCTATGGCAAGACCACCAAAATTATCAGAAGATGATTTAAAAATCTATTTAAATAGATTTCCAAAATGGCAAAGGAAGGGCGACACAATCGAAAGAGAATTTGTAGCTGCAAACTTTCCAGCTATTGTGGGGTATCTGAATGCAATAGCAATTCTTGCAGAAACGCTTGATCATCATCCTGATTTATTTATTTATGGATGGAACAAGCTCCGTGTAACGTTGTCAACTCACGATCAGGGAGGCTTAACAGAATTGGATTTTAAGCTTGCCGAGAAAATTGAAAGTCTTAACTTTTAACTAACTAATTAAAAATTAACTGAAAGACTAATTTATGGGTTCATTAATTATTGATATTTACGGAAGGGAAATACTCGACTCACGAGGAAATCCAACAGTCGAAGTTGAAGTTGTCTTGGACGATGGTTCAACAGGCCTTGCTGCCGTTCCCTCTGGTGCAAGCACCGGCGAAAACGAAGCCTGTGAACTACGCGATGGTGATCCTACTCGATTTTTAGGGAATGGTGTTTCGAAAGCTGTAGAGAATGTAAACACAGTCATTGCTGATGCTCTCGAAGGATTTGATGCCTCTGAACAAGTTCAAATTGATAATTTGCTAATTGAACTTGACGGAACAAAAAATAAATCAAATCTTGGTGCTAATGCAATACTCGGCGTTTCACTTGCAGTTGCAAAAGCTTCTGCTGAGTCTTTTATGATGCCTCTTTATAGATATTTGGGAGGAGTAAACGCAAGAGTTTTGCCGACACCGATGATGAACATACTCAATGGCGGTAAACACGCTGATAATAATGTTGATATTCAGGAATTTATGATAGTTCCCGCTGGCGCTCCGACATTCAAAGAAGCGTTGAGAATGGGAGTCGAAATTTTCCATAATTTGAAAAAGGTCTTAAAGTCGAAAGGGCTTTCTACTTCAGTCGGTGACGAAGGAGGTTTTGCCCCCTCATTAAAATCTAATGAGGAAGCATTCGATGTGATTTTGGAAGCTATCAACAAAGCTGGGTATAAGCCTGTTCAGGATGTTTTACTTGCTATTGACACCGCAGCAAGCGAGATGGTTGAAAACGGTAAATATAAAATGTTCAAATCCTCAGGTGAATATAAAACTTCTGAAGAAATGATTAACTGGTATATTGAACTATGCAATAAATATCCGATTTATTCAATCGAAGACGGACTTGGAGAGAATGACTGGGAGGGCTGGCAAAAGCTTACTCAGGCTCTCGGTAATCGTATTCAGTTAATCGGGGATGATATCTTTGTTACAAATCCTGAATTCTTGGAAAGGGGAATTAGAGAAAAAATCGGTAACTCAATTTTGATTAAGGTTAATCAAATTGGAACACTAACCGAAACTCTTGAAACAATGAAAATGGCTCACAGAAATGGTTATAGAACTGTGATTTCGCATCGCTCTGGAGAAACCGAAGATACAACAATTGCGGATATTGCAGTTGCAACAAATGCGGGCCAAATCAAAACTGGTGCACCAAGCAGAACTGATAGAGTTGCAAAATACAACCAATTAATCAGAATTGAAGAAGCATTAAGCGAAGATGCTATTTATTCAGGATTAAGCGAATATAAAATGTTTCTTTAAATTATAAAAATATGATGCTGTCTCATAAAATAAAGAATTTGTGAGACAGCTTTTTTTATTTTCCTGTTTGAAAAAAAAATATAATCAAGTATTTTACATTTCTTAAAAAAAAATTTTTGAAAACAATTTTTTGAGATGATATTATGATAGTATTTGGAACAGATGGCTGGCGAGGTGTAATAGCACGTGATTTCACATTCGAAAATCTTCACCTTGTGGCTCTTGCGACTGCAAAATATGTAAAGAAAAATTTTCCCGACAATCCATCAGTAGTTATTGGTTATGATACAAGGTTTTTATCACGTGAATTTGCTGAGGAAACTGCACAAATTCTTGCTTGGCAGGATATTACAGTTCATCTTTCTAATACTTTCGCTTCCACTCCACAAGTGTCTTATCATACAAAAAATAAAGCGGTAAGTCTTGGAATAGTAATTACCGCAAGTCACAATCCACCAATTTATAATGGTTATAAGTTAAAAGCTAGCTTTGGCGGTCCGGCAACACCTGAGCAAATTGCTGAATTAGAAAAAGAACTTAAAAAAATCTATAAAAATCCACCACAATTTAAATTCAAATCTTTGAAAGATTATATTTTTCTTAAAAAAATAAGATTGTTTGACGCTAAGGATTCCTATTTAAGATATATAAAGAAGAAAATTAACTTTGAAGTAATCAATAAGGCTAAATTCAAAATTTTATATGACCCAATGTTTGGAGCGGGAATTGACACTATTAAACATCTTCTTCCCGATGTAACTGAAATTCACGATAACTTTAATCCATCGTTTGGCTCTATTGGTCATCCTGAACCTATTGGTGAAAATCTGAGTGAATTAATTCAAATGATGAAAACAGGTAAATATGACATTGGGATTGCAACTGACGGTGATGCCGATAGATTGGGTGCGGTTGACCACGAAGGCAATTTTGTTGACTCCCATAAAGTGTTTATGATTTTATTAAAGTATTTATATGAGAAGAAGAAAAAGCGTGGAGCAGTTGCAAAAACAATTTCACTCACTTCGATGGTCAATAAATATTGCGAATCACAAGGAATAAAACTATACGAAACGCCAGTCGGTTTTAAGCATATAGCAAAGCTGATGAGCGAAGAAAAAATTCTTATTGGAGGCGAAGAATCAGGCGGACTTGGAACAATTATTCATATTCCGGAACGTGACGGATTGTTCAATGCTCTTCTACTTATGGAGGTTATGGCTGTTAGAGAGAAATCATTAAAAGATTTGTGCGATGAACTTGACGAAGAATTCGGCGTTCACAGATTTTTAAGAAGGGACGTTCACGTTACAGAGCAGCAAAAAAGAGAAATTCTTGATGCTTGTGCCAAAAAACCAAAAAGAATAGGTAAATATGATGTGAAGGATATATCAACTAAAGATGGCTATAAATTTTTTGTAGAAAATGGATGGTTGCTCATTAGACCCTCTGGGACAGAGCCGCTCATTAGATTTTATGCAGAAGCTGATTCGATGAGCAAAGTTAATGAACTTCTGGACGAAGGATTAAAATTGAGTAAATAATGTTGGGCTATATCAAAAAAGGTAATTAATTGAAAAAGAAAATCTCAATAGTTGTAGGTATTATTATAATAGCAGCGATTATTGGTGTGGTTGTCTATGTCGTTAATATGACAAGCGATATAAAAGATACCGCAAATGCCTTTTTTGATGCTATAAAGAAAAACGATTTTGAAAAGGCTTACGAATATACATCATCAGAATTCAAAGCAAATACTTCATTGAAGCAATTGGAAACTTTTTTTCGCCAAACATCACTAATAAATTATAATGAAGCTGTTTGGAGCAAACGCACGCTTGAAAATAATGCTGGTGAATTGGGTGGGGTTATTAGAGCTATTGACGGAGGCGAAATTCCAGTTACTTTGAAGTTTATAAAGGAAGATGGAAAATGGAAAATCCTTTCACTTAGGAAAGAAGGATATGGTTTTTCATCTGCAGAGGTAGTCAAAGGAATGCCAACAAATGATGAATTGTTTACTATGGCTTCACAATCAATATATGAATTAGGAAAAGCTATTAACACAAAAAATTTCTCTGATTTCTATTCAAAAATTTCTCTTCTTTGGCAGTCACAAACTACAAAAGAAAAGCTTTATTCAGTTTTTAAAACATTTGCTGATAATAAAATCGATCTGACAGTCGTAAAGGATTTAAAACCCACCTTTATCGAGAAACCTCGCTTTGTAGATGAAAAATCAATTTTGATTAGAGGTTTTTATAATGTTAATGAAAAACGTTACTTTTTTGATTTGCTCTATATTTATGAAAACAAAAATTGGAAGCTTCTTGGTGCCGGAATAAATGTTCAATAGCTTATTCAATCTTCACAAACCTCCCCACCCAGTCGCCAAGACGGACATAATAAATACCAGTATGCAAATTTGAAATATCAATCCTTTGTAGAGACACAGCATGCTGTGTCTCTACGGATAAAACACACTCTCCAAGTATGTTATAGATATTTATTTCGTTAGTAGAGACAGGTCTCAGAGCAGTCTCTATATTATAAATTATTTCTATATAATCTTTTGCTGGATTGGGGAAAATTTTTAATTTCTGATTAAAAATTTCTGATTCAACGTAAAGTTTTGTTTCATCAAATCTAAGTATATATCCATTATCAGTAAAAACCAACAATAAATTGGCAGATGGATGGAGACAACAGCGATAATGTGGAGGATATTCATCTTTCCATGAAATTAAGTATTCCCATTTTTTCCCACCATCTTTTGTCCTAAATAATACTCCATTTTCACCACAAGCAACACCTTCTTTAATGTTTCGAAAATAAACCTTTCGCAGACCGCTAATTATTTTAACAAGGGTATCTAAACTTTTAACCCAAGTGAATCCACCATCAGTTGTGTATAAAACAACCTGAGGGTAATCCGTGTAAGATGTCTGATAATATTGAATAAGCCAACCGTTGTACCTATCAAAAAAGTAATAAGATAACATTCCTTTTTTGGGGATTTCTGACCTTGACCAAGTATTACCCCTATCATCAGAAATTAAAAAATACAACTTCCCTGAGTAAAAATGAATTTTTATAGAATTTGAATCAGGACATTGCAAGCTGTAAAACTCATAAGTAGAAAAAGGATTTGAGGATTTAATAAAACTATCAGGAATAGCTACATTGAACCAATTAAAACCGCCGTCGTTTGTCATTAAAAGTTCTTTTGAAGTTAAGCAAAATCCATTGCTGCTATTTTGAAATTTTATATTCAATATTTGTCTATTAGTATTAACTTTAATTTTAATCCAAGTTGAACCTCCATCTGTTGTTTTAAATATAAGTCCAGAATCTGCCCCCATATAGCCTAAATCTTTGTTAACAAAATCAAAACATAATAATCCATAAGGTTCCTTCCCTAAGCCGGAAATTTTAAAAATTATCGTATCATTTAAAATTTGTTTCCATGATAAACCACCATCTGTAGTTTTTCTAAGTTCTGTTCGATTTCCCTGAAGACTCATAGCCATATAATTCATAGAATCAATGCATTTAACATCCCAATAAAATCGGTTATAATTATAATCAACAACTTCCCATCCCGGAGGAAAAGCCCTAAGAATGAAAGATTGTAACACCATTATTATTATATATAAAATGTAAGGCCTCATATCTTAATAAATTATAACTTTGTTTATATATTTCTTTTGTCCAGCTTTCAAGATTATAAAATAGATACCACTCGGGATAGAATTTAATAACTCAAATTCAAGCTTATCAGAGTAATGGTGCTCTACGGACTTAATGTAGTTATTAAAATTCAATCCTAAAGAGTTATATAAAACATACTCTAAATCGACAAATTCAGTAGATAAACTTAAGTTAAATTTGCATAAATCTTTATTGATTGGATTAGGATATATGATTAAGCTTTCAGAATTGTTAATATTTTCATTATCAAAGCTTGTAGTTTCATCATATCTTTTAACTACTCCTTGATGTGCAATTAGATATTGTCTTGTTCTTGATGGAATTGCTACTTTTAAATAAACCAAAGGATTTGCATAAGGAGGATAAGTGGAGTCTGACAACCAGGAACCTCCACCATCTGTTGTTCTTAATACAGTTTGATTATCACCAACAGCTATGCCTGAATTTTCATCAAAAAATTTAATATCATAAATTGTGTACCCTGGTTTTTCAATTTGTGTTTGCCAACTTGTTCCCCCGTCAGTAGTTTTATAAATACAAGAAAAAACAGTTGAGCCACTCCAAAAATTACCAAAGCCCCAACCAATATTTGAGTCATTAAAAAAAATATTATTGATTCCATCAGGGCATTTAAAGAGATATTCCTCTCCTGTCTTGTAATCATACCTTACAAAGAATCTACCTTCAGATGTATTTAGTAACAAAAAGAAAACTGTGTCCTTAGTTATAAATACATCCATAACATAACCGCTAATGCTATCGCTTAATCTTTGATGTTCCCAAGATTGCCCATTATTCTTTGTAACAAAATAATCACTTCCGTTTGGATTACTCAATAAACACCCAAAAGAATCTGACATCATGAAAATTCTTACTAAGTTATTATTTATGCTAAGTTTAATAGTATCCCAACTATTACCTCCATTGGTAGTTCTGAGAACTTTTCCATTATTGCAGGCAACTAAGAATAAATCTTCATTCGGGCAAGCTAAATCATTTAACCTTAGCCCCATAATTTCTTTTGAGTTGTCATATAGAACAGACCACTGATTTCCACCATCAGTTGTTTTTCGGATGAAAGCACCCCAACCTCCAAGATTGGCAATTGTTATACAAGTATTCGGATTATTACACTCTATTGCTCTGAAAATGTTTGTATAATTTGAATCAATTGTTATCCATCTGCCTGCGGCTAAATCATAAATATTATTTAACAAAATAGCCAAAATAATTATTGTTCTCATAATTTCTTTATTCGATAATGACAAAATTTCTATAATAATTTTTATTATTCATTGAAACCTTAACAGTATAAAAGCCCTAGTGTAAATTCTGAACATTAAAATAAATTTCACCATCATCAGATTCTGCTTTCATTTTTGTTTCTCCGACTTGCAAACCAAAATTATTAAAAATTTGAATATTTAAATCATCATTGATTTTGAAATGTAATAAAATTTTAAACATGCCTGTATTTGGATTTGGAATTATCTCTATTCCCTTTTCTAAAAAATCATTATTCGCACTCATATCTGGTGTCTTGTAATATATTGGAGCTTCGAATACCAACTTATCACATATTATATAACAAGGATCATCACAGTTATCTTCAACTTCTAATAATGATGATGAATAAACCTGTGTTATTTGCCCTAATGAATTTTTACATATCGTAACTTGTGTTCTGCAGCATGCATCATTGCTTCCGCATGGAACACTCCATATTTCTGTCCTGTCGGGTATTATAGGTGGCCATCCGGGTATAAAAACAGTTATAGTCTTCCAACAACTTGCAGCTGTTGCCCTGTAATAATCTCTACATCCTTCGCCACTCCAAGGTGTAAATGGTAAAATTCCACTTGTAAACAATTCAATAATTGATTCTTTAAAGAAATTTTTATTACAATAAGAGCATTCTAAAGGTGTTTTATGTCTGATAGCTGTCAACTTAATCTCTTCTTGCAAACCACCCCCAATAGGACACCTTCGCCAATAATATTCAACTTCTAATGTACACAATGCACACATTAATGGTGGAGGATTTGGAGAAAATTCTCTTATATAGGGACCATTCCAATCACAATTAGGTGATTCAAACTTACAATCATCAGAATATAATTTTAAGTAATCAAATAAAAATAAAGATGTTAACAACAATATTAATACTATCTTTTTCATTTTTTTCTCCAATTTAGAATTTAACAAATTAATTTTAAAAATTTTGTATTTTTTATTAATTTGCCCATTGAAATAGGGCAAAAGCCTACGAACAGCAAAATATGCTCGCTTTTCCTTGCCGGATTCGTAATTCGCTGTTACGAATTCGGCTTTTTTAATGCAATCATAGGCTAACCCTCCTTTCTGTTTCTTTTTTTAATCTGAAGTCAAATAACAATAACCAAACCGGTGTTCGGTGTTCGGTGTTCGGTGTTCGGTGTTCGGTGTTCGGTGTTCGGTGTT
>JAOABA010000042.1 GCA_026418625.1 Candidatus Kapaibacterium sp. | reverse complement strand
TGCGAACACTGCCATAATAATTCCTTCAGATTGGTCGGCAAGTTTATTTACACCGAACAGCCTTGGTATATTTCTTGGTCTCTTCTTCGGGAAATCCATTGGTATCACATTGTTCGCATTCATAGCTGTCATATCAGGGTTGGCAATTATTCCAAAAGAGTTTAAGTATAAGAATATTGTTGGTGTAGCCTTCCTTGGAGGTATAGGATTTACTATGTCAACATTTATAACATTACTTGCTTTTACTGACGAAGCAATTGTTGTTTCTTCAAAAATATCTATTTTGATTTCATCCTTTATAGCAGGATTAACTGGTTATATTATTCTGAAATTAACATTAAAAGAGCCAAAGCAATTTCAAGAGACTTAAATTTTATTGAGGTAATTTATGAAGATTTTCATCTTTTTTATTTTTTTTATTTATAATATTGGAGGTTTAATGGCATTAGAATTAGGGAATAAGTTACCCGAAGTTAATCTTTACGGGTATGATATGAAAGCAAAGAGCTTAAGTGAATTCAAAGGGAAAAATTTACTGATAGCCTTTTTCCCGGGTGCTTTCACAGGTGTTTGCACAAAGGAAGCCTGCACTTTGCAGGACGGTCTTGGCAGTTTTAGTCAAATGAATGCAGAGGTTATCGGTGTAACCGTTGACTCACCATTTTCGAACAAAAGTTGGGCAGAAAAAAATAATGTTACTTTTCCTATTCTTTCGGATTATTCACGCAAGGCTTTAAAAGCTTTTGATGTTGAACTCAATAATTTTGCAGGGATGGAAGGTTATACAGCCGCTAAAAGGGCAGTCTTCATATTTGATAAGGAAGGGACTTTGAAATACAAATGGGTTAGCGATAATCCCGGAGTCGAACCACCCTACGAAGAATTAAATAAAGAGCTATCAAAATTGTAGAATTATAATTTGGACTGTATCAGATGCCGTCAGGATGAATTTCTGGCGGCATTTTTTTTTAATTCCTAAGTTTTATTCGTTCTAAAGCATATATTTGTAATTGTTCAAAAAAATTATTAGTTTTCAATTTAATAGTTAATGCTTTTAATATATAACATTTTACCATACAAAACTTATAAAGAAATGTTAGTTGAAAATAAACCCATAGAAGAATATACATCACATTCAAAGTTAGAAAATAATCAGAATTTTAATTTGATACTCGAAAAATATAAAAACGACAAGAGAACAATACTACATCATAAAAATTCTATTTTAATTAACGGTGATGTTTTAGATATAAATATATTTGACAAAGAAATTTTTGATTTGATAATTACCTCACCGCCCTATAATGTTGATATTAAATACAATTCACATAAAGATGATTTAACCTATGAAGAATATTTATCTTTCTCAGAAAATTGGATTGCAAACTGCTACCATTGGACAAAAAAACAAGGAAGGTTTTGTTTGAATATCCCATTAGATAAAAACAAAGGTGGTCAAAAAAGTGTGGGGGCTGATTTAACAGTTTTAGCACAAAAAATTGGTTGGAAATATCACTCTACAATTATTTGGAATGAAGGAAATATATCAAGAAGAACAGCTTGGGGTTCTTGGATGTCTGCTGCAGCTCCTTATGTAATTGCTCCAGTAGAATTAATTGTGGTTTTTTATAAAGATGACTGGAAAAAAACAAATGGTTCTAAGGTTTCTGATATTTCGAAAAAAGAGTTTATGGAATGGACTAATGGATTGTGGACTTTTAATGGTGAAAGCAAGAAAAAAATAGGTCATCCAGCTCCTTTCCCTGTCGAACTCCCATATAGGTGTATCAAGCTTTTTAGTTTTGTTGATGATATCGTTTTTGATCCATTTGCAGGAAGTGGAACAACATTAGTAGCCGCTAATAAAACTAATAGGTATTCAATAGGTTTGGAAATTGATTTACATTACTGTGAATTAGCAAAACAAAGAATAATTAATGAGACAGGATTATTATTCAGTGAATAAATATGACTAAAAACAAAAGTATATCAGATTTGGTATTAGAATTTTTTAAAAATCACCCTAATCAAGATTTAAATCATAGTCCAGTAGTTGATTGGGTTGAAAAGAATATGTTAAATTATATAATAAAAAACCCAGAGATACTTGGCGAGCAATAAGAAAATTACATCAAGAAGGATATCTGATTAAAGTCAAAAAAGGAATTTATAAATATGATCCTCATTTTGTTCTTAAAAAAGAATTAGATGATTTCACACCTGAAACAAAAAAATTAATTTTCGAAAGAGATGGATATAAATGTGTTTTATGTGGTAGAACAGCAAAAGAAGGCTATGAACTACACGTTGATCATATATTACCCAAGGACAAAGGGGGACAAGCAACATTAGAGAATGGTCAAACCCTGTGTTCTATTTGCAATTTTCGGAAGAAGAATTATAATCAAACCGAAAGTGGAAAAAAGATGTTCATAAGATTATGGGAAACAGCAAAGAAAATTGGTGATAAGAAAACACAAAAATTTTGCGAAAAGATTTTAAAAACTTATGAAAAATTTGATATTAATGGACATATAAAATGGGAAAAATGAATCAAGATTGCTTTTTGTTTTAACTTTAAAATTCTTTTCAAGACAATATAAGATTAATGTAATGCAAAAGGTCTTTTGGAAAAAAAATGATGGACTTAAGAATTTTAAATTACTTAATAGACCCTACTTATTGCAAATCTTTTTTCCGAATCTGGACAAATTTATAATTGATATTGAAACCAATTAGTAAAATTTTCGATATTTTGAATATCTGTTTATGATTTTGATTTAACATTAAAATTAAATGAAAACTATTTTTTTTGTATTAGTATTACTGCACGGATTAATCCATTTCATTGGATTTTTTAAAGGTTTTGGATTGTTGGAAGTTAAAGAAATATCCCTTCCGATTTCCAAATCAGTGGGACTTATTTGGTTGATAGCAGGTGTCTTAATTCTGATTTATTGGATATTATTTTTAACAAACTCGAAATATTCTTGGCTGTTAGGAATTTTCGCAGTAGTTTTTTCTCAAATTCTTATTATAATATTTTGGAAAGATGCCAAATTCGGAACTATTCCCAATCTAATCATTTTATTTGTTTCACTTGTAAGTTTAGGTTCCTTTATATTAAAAAATGAATTTACAGCCTGTGTAAACTCTGATTTTTCAAATAATAATTATCTCTCGACTGAAGTTTTAACCGAAAGTGATATGAATCATTTGCCTGATATTATTAAAAAATATCTTCATTATACAAAAGCAGTTGGACAGCCGAAGGTCAAAAATTTTAGGGCAGAATTTATAGGTGGAATTCGTTCTAAACCAGATGAAAAATTTATGAATATCTATTCTGTTCAATATAATTTTTATCAAAAGCCATCCCGCTATTTTTATATTGAAGCAAGTAAAATGGGGATACCCTCAACTGGGCTACACCTTTATCAAAATGAAAAAGCAAGCTTTGTAATAAAAGTTTTGAACTGGTTTAAGGTGGTAGATGCAAGAGGTGATAAATTGGATAAAGCAGAAACCGTAACATTGTTCAATGATATGTGTCTTATTGCTCCTCCAACGTTAATAGATAGAAGAATCAATTGGGAAAATATAAACGATACAACTGTAAAAGGAATTTTCAGAAATGGGAATATAACAATTTCAGCTACTCTTTATTTCAATGAAGATGGAAAGTTAGTTAATTTTATAAGTTATGACCGATATGAAACTGATGGAAAAAAATATATTTCCTATCCTTGGGAAACACCAGTTGAAGAATATAAAATGATTAATAATTATTTCTTACCAAGCAAGGCAAAACTGATTTATCAAAAACCACAAGGTAATTTTATTTATGGAGAATTTGAATATAAAAGTGTTAAATATAATTTAAGTCAAATCGAAGACTAATTCATCAGTGATTTTTTAAATAATATTTACTGATAAGACCACTTAAAGATTAGAGCTAATTATTAAACAATGAAATTATGCAAAACATTCATATAAGACCAGCAAATAAGAGCAAAGATTATGATAAAATTTGGGAGATTTTTAAGGAAGTAATTTCAACTGGTGATACTTATGTATTTGACCTAAATACACCAAAGGAAAGTTTGGAAAAACATTGGTTTGCTGAATATATGAAAACATTTGTTGCTGAGGATGAAGATGGTAATATTTTAGGGACATATATCATTAAACCAAACCAAATAGATTTGGGAAATCATATTGCAAATTGCAGTTATATGGTTCATCCCAAACTTCAAGGTCGTGGGATTGGAAAACTTCTTTGCGAACATTCGATAAACTATGCTAAAGAAAAAGGATTTTTGGGCATTCAGTTCAATGTTGTTGTAAGCACTAACCAAGCAGCGGTTAAGTTATGGCAGAGCTATGGATTTAAAATAATCGGTATAACGCCAAAAGGATTCCGTCATAAGGAACTCGGGTTTGTTGATACTTACATTATGTTTAAAGATTTGACAAAATAGACAAAAACTCATAGTTATAACCAGAAATAATTAAAAGTATTATAAAATTAAGATTTGAGATTATAAAGAAAAAGGTTAAAAATTGGAAACAAAACCAGAGCACGATGAACGAATTGCAAAAATGACCTTTGCATCAATTTATCCGCTTTATGTCGCAAAAATTGAAAGAAAGGGAAGAACGATCAATGAACTGCACCAAGTCATTGAATGGCTGACCGGTTTTGATGGCAAGAAAATTCAAGAATTGATTGAAAGAAAAGTTACATTTGAAGAGTTTTTTAATGAAGCTAATTTAAATCCTAATACCAATTTGATTACAGGTGTGATATGTGGTTATAGAATTGAAGAAATTGAAAATCCATTAACCAGAAAAGTAAGATACCTCGACAAATTAGTGGATGAATTGGCAAAAGGAAAAAAATTGGAGAAAATATTAAGAAATTCCAATTAATCTATTACTATAAGCTTAAATTATTAGAAAGAAATAGAACCAAGGCAAATAATTTTATTTTCATCATTTTAAACGAAGTGAAGAGTCCATTATATTAATGTTTAGCGCAGAGGACGCAAAGGACAAATTACTTGTACTTAAAAATTAGCTAAATCGCAGAGAACGCAGAGCTTTCTAAATTAAATTTATACTTATTATTCATATTTTATTAAAAAGTTCTAAATTCTTGAAAAATCTCTGCGAACTTTTCGCTAATCTTAGCGAACTCTGCGAGAAATAAAAAAAGTTTAACGCAGAGCACGCAAGGGACAATTCCTTGAATATGAAAAATTAATTAAACCGCAGAGAACGCAGAGCTTTCTAAATTAACATTATACTTATTTTTCATATTTTATTAAAAAGTTCTAAATTCTTGAAAAATCTCTGCGAACTTTGCGCTAATCTTAGCGAACTCTGCGAGAAATAAAAAAGTTCACGCAGAGGACGCAAAGGAAATACACAGAATGCAATAATTTTAGTCTAATATATTTTTGTCATTTATCAGTAAATTCTCACCATATATCACTTGAAAATGAGTTAAACAAAAGTATCAGAACATTATTTAATACTTACTCAAAAATTATCTTGACGATAAAGTTAATTTGATATTAATTTTTTTTCCACCTCTTAAAAGTGAAACATCAACCTCATCACCCGGAGAATATTTTTTTAATGCTGAATTGAAATCACTTAAATTTTTGATGATATCAGAATTAATTGCTGTTAAAATATCTTCTGCTTTTATACCAGATTTTTCGGCAGGGCTACCGGGTGTTAATCCGTTAACCTTCAAACCAAATTCATTATCTTCGAAAGCAGGAATAATTCCGAACCAAACCTTTGCATAGCCTCTGTCTGTAGGTTGATAAGAAGCCCCCTTATCCTCCAAAACCTTTCTGAAAATAGGTTTATTTTCAGCATTTCCAATACTTCGGAGAATTGATTCAGAAAATCTAATAACTTTTAAAATACCCGGAATATTGATTTTGTCCCAATCATCGCTCGGTGTGTGATAATCGAGATGAACTCCAGTAAAAAGAAATAATACAGGAATGTTTTTAACATAAAAGGTTGAATGGTCGCTGGGTCCATAGCCATCGGCAGACTTTAAAACTTGTATAGTATCCAAAACAGCTAAAGAGTCAATCATTTCTGGGAAATTATGTGCTGTGGCATAGCCAAAAATATTAATTTTATTGTCCTTTAATCTACCAATCATATCAAAATTCATCATAAAAATGAATTTATCTGAAGGAATAGGTGTGTTTTGAATGAAATTTTGGGAACCAACTTGTCCTACTTCCTCGCCATTAAAAGCGACAAAAACAACGGGACGTTTAAGTGGATTTTCTGCGATTTTGGCTGCAAGTTCAATCAATCCGGCAACACCAGAAGCATTATCATCAGCACCGTTATGTATCATTTTTTGTCTGCCTTTATATTTTGAGTTGATCTCGCCCCAACCAATGTGATCAAAATGAGCACCTACGACAAGATATTCATTGGCTTTAATAGGGTCAGTTCCCGGCACATAGCCTACTACATTGAAAACTGTTTTTTCGATGATATTTGTTTTTACATTGATAGTAATTGTAGTGTAAGGAATTTCAAAACTTTTCGGCTTTTTTGTTTGGTTCATTTCCATTTCAACAGGGTAAAGATTCAAATTTTTTGGGAAAAATGTAGCTATTTGTGTCCTATTAGCTTGGATAGCAATTATACCAAGGTTTTTGTTGGGGTCACGATTAATTGGTTCAAAAACGTTTGCCGAGTCGCTTTGAGTTTTAATAAAAATAATAGCAGCTGCTCCGTGTTCTTTAGCATTCTGAGCTTTATATCTTCTTGTTGAATAGGGAATAAATCTTTCTTGTTTGGGTAGATGTTCAGCAGAATCAACAAGAACCATAACAATTTTGCCCTTAACATCGATCCCTTCGTAATCATCGTAGTTGATTTCTTTAGCTGTTACACCATAGCCGACAAAAACGAGAGGACCGGTTACCTCACCGTCACTACTGAAACCAACTGGCAACCAATCAGTTCCAGCATTCCATTTTCTATCCAAAGTTTTCCACATTTCTGGAGGTAAACCGGGCTTTTGAACTGTATATTTAAATGAAACAAAAGATGATGGATCGAGTGTGAGTCCAGCGGAATACTGAAACTCATTTTTATAACTATTATTTAATGGTTTTAAACCAATTTTTTTAAAATGATCTATTATGAACTCGCCAGCTTTGAAATTTCCGTCTGAGCCGATAAACCTTCCTTCGAGTTCATCTAAAGAAAGGTAAGAACCAATTTGATTAATTCTTTCAATTGAATTTATAATTTCACTTGAAAAAAGGTAATAGAAAGCAAAAGCTATAAAAACTAATAAGAGAATTAACTTTTTCATTGTTAACCTTAAATTAAAAAATACATTAAATTAATTTTTTATCAATATAAATTTGCTTATTAGAGAGCAAAAAAACAAATAAAAAATATACCGTTTCGTATTTTTCTGTTTATTTTGCGAAAATAGTTATTGAGGTTTTAAATGGAATCACGCTACAAAAGTTATATGACAATTGAAAATATCGGTTCAGCAGAAGGTAAAGAGGTTACTTTACGAGGTTGGGTCTATAAACATCGTTCCAAAGGCAGCATTGCATTTATAGATTTACGAGATGGGACCGGGATTTGTCAATGTATTGCTTCAAAAAATGATATGAGCGAAGAGAAATTCGAAATGGCAAAATCTCTGACACAGGAATCTTCACTCATAATAAATGGTATTGTTAAAAAAGAAGACCGTGCCCCCGGTGGCTACGAGTTACAAGTAACGGATTTAAATATTATTCAAATAGCAAAAGATTACCCAATAACAAAAAAAGAACACGGTCCTGATTTTCTTACTGAACATAGGCATTTATGGCTAAGGTCTTCAAAGCAACACGCAATAATGCGAGTAAGGGCATCGGTTGTGAAAGCTATAAGGGATTTCTTCGATGGTAACGGGTTCAAATTAATGGACTCTCCTCTGCTTACTCCTAATGCTTGTGAAGGGACAACTACTTTATTCGAAACACAATACTTTGATATCGGAAAGGCTTACTTATCACAATCGGGACAACTTTATGCAGAAGCATCTGCTATGGCTTTAGGCAGAGTCTATACATTCGGACCGACTTTTAGAGCTGAGCTATCCAAAACCAGAAAACACCTGACAGAGTTCTGGATGGTGGAACCAGAAATGGCATTTTTTGATTTAAATGATGATATGGATTTAGCTGAAGACCTTGTTGAATATATTGTGCAATACGTTTTGAAAACAAATCAAAAAGAGCTGAAAACACTTGAAAGAGATACTACAAAGCTTGAAAATATAAAGAGACCATTTTATAGAATGAGTTACACGGAAGCAGTTGAATGGTTAAATAAAAATAATGTGCCATTAATTAAAAAAATGCCTGATGGCAGAGAAGAAGAAATTCCCTTTCCTTGGGGGGAGGATTTTGGTGCTGTTCAGGAAGAAGCTATTATGGAGCAATTTGATAAACCTTTGATTATTCATAGGTATCCTTCAGAAGTAAAAGCATTTTATATGAAGCGGGATCCCGAAAATCCAAAAGTAGTCTTAGCTATGGATATGCTTGGTCCAGAAAAAGCTGGTGAATTAATTGGAGGAAGTCAGAGAGAAGACGATTATGATTTATTGCTCGAGAGGATTATTCGAGAAAACTTACCGGTTGAAGATTTTCAGTGGTATCTTGATTTGAGGAAATATGGAACAGTTCCTCACAGCGGGTTTGGATTGGGCGTCGAAAGAACTGTCAAATGGATTACAGGCGCATCTCATATTAGAGAAGTAATACCATTTCCAAGAATGATTCATAGGATTGTCCCATAATTTTTATTTATTCAAAAAAAATTATAAATTACAAATAAACTTATGGATTTTGAAGGTGATTTGTGTGTCAGGTTAATAATTTGAAATCAAGAAAATTAATTTTTATACGATATACTTAAATGTAAAAAAATTGAATTAAAAAAATTGGACACACAGGAAGTAAATACTTACGAAATAAATGGATTTACCGAGAACAACGAAGTAAGCTCGATTGAGAATTACGAGCTTTCAATAGTTATGCCTTGTTTGAATGAATCTCAAACAATAGGACAATGCATTCAAAAAGCAAGAACTTTCCTTTATTACAATAATATTAGTGGTGAAATAATTGTTGCTGATAATGGAAGCACTGATGGCTCAGTTGAAATAGCCAAAAAACTTGGTGCAAAAGTTGTTCACGTTCAAGAAAAGGGTTATGGAGCTGCCTTGATGGGTGGTATTGCCGAAGCAAAGGGTAAATATATAATTATCGGCGATTCAGATGACAGTTATGACTTTTTAAATTTGATGCCATTTCTTGAAAAACTGCGGGAAGGATATCATTTGGTTGTAGGTAATCGCTTCAAAGCTGGAATACAAAAAGGAGCAATGCCATTTCTTCATAGATACCTTGGCAATCCTATTCTTTCTGGGATAGGTAAATTGTTTTTTAAAAGTAAAGTAAATGATTTTCATTGTGGTTTACGTGGTTTTCATCGGGAAGCTTATAAATGGATGGACTTGCACACAACAGGGATGGAATTCGCAAGTGAAATGGTTGTAAAGTCCATTATCTATGACTTAAAAATGACTGAAGTTCCAACGACATTATCACCATTGAACAAAGACCGAAAATCACACTTAAGACCATTCAATGACGGTTGGAGGCATCTCAAGTTCCTTTTGCTTTATTCACCAAGATGGATATTTTTCTATCCCGGTATTTTTCTTATGATAGCAGGGTTCTTGATTAGCTCTTGGATATTCTTTAATCCACAGTTATCTTGGGATATTCATACAATGCTCTATGCCTCAGGAGCTATAATGATTGGTTTTCAAACAGTTATTTTTGCAATATTCACTAAAACTTTTGCTGTTCACGAAAAGCTGTTACCAACAACACCTCAAATTGAGAGAATATTGAAAAACCTGACTTTGGAAAAGGGCTTGATAACCGGTGGAATTATGGTTTTGCTTGGTCTTGGTGGTTTTATTTACTCGCTGATTATTTGGAACGATAGAATTTTCTTCGAAGCAGGAATAACAATCACAATGAGGCTTGTTATAGCATCTGTTACCCTTCTTGTCCTTGGGTTCCAACTCATCTTTTCGAGCTTTTTCTTTCATATGCTGAAACTAAACACGAAATAAAATACCTTCCTCTTGATATTTAAAAATCAATTCAGCTTGTTTATTTGTTTTATTTCTCAAACAATTATAATTTGGTTTTTTGTTTTTTTTTGGAAAGGATAAAAGTGCTTAAATTGGCATTAATTTTTGTTTTTATGATTATGACCTCGTTGACAGTTTTAGCTGAAAGAAAATACGAAATATATGACTCAAAAAGCGAGGAAAAGCTCTCAATTCAAGACTTTGCCAAAAGGTCTTCGAAATTTGATGTAATTTTTTTCGGGGAGTTCCACGATGATTCAATTATTCATAAAATTCAGAGCGATTTTTTTTCAGAATTCCTTAAAATAAATCCAAAGACTGCCCTTTCGATGGAAATGTTCGAACGTGATGTTCAAAATATTTTAAATGATTATTTAAAAGGAGCTATTACCGAAGAAGAATTCCTTAAAAACAGCCGTCCTTGGCCCGATTACAAGAAATTCTACCGTCCTCTTGTGGAATTGGCAAAAGAAAATAATTTGCCGGTTATCGCTGCCAATATTCCTCGCAAATATGCTGCACTTTATGCTTCTGATGGCTTTGATGGCATAGAAAAGCTTCCTGCTAATGAAAGAAAATATGTTACATCATCCCTGACAATTGATGAAGATGAATATATGCAAAAATTCATCGAGACAATGACAGGAAATTTTGGTGATAAAAATAAAAAGCTTACTCCTAATCAGGAAAATCTGATTTTGCTTTACTACGGAGCTCAATTGATAAAAGATGAAACGATGGCTGAAAGCATTGTCAACTTTATTAAATCAAATTCTGGTTACAAAGTTGTTCATATAAATGGCGATTTCCACTCGAATAATTACCTTGGGACAGTTCAAAAAGTTATCGAAAGAAACAAAAAACTTAAAGTTGCGGTCATCACA
The DNA here is from genome assembly GCA_026418625.1 of Candidatus Kapaibacterium sp. Lineage (GTDB taxonomy): Bacteria > Bacteroidota > Ignavibacteria > Kapaibacteriales > UBA2268 > CALHRB01. Next base: position 61,690 of record JAOABA010000042.1, on the reverse strand, counting down.
CCACTCTATGTGGAAGCTGGCAAAGAGCCTCAATTCGATAATTCATTTAGAGATAAATGCGATTTCCTAATAGTTCTTGAAGATAAACCAAGAACTCCTATTCCACCCACGATGATGGGAGGTCATCTTGGAGAGAATTTTGCGGTAAAGCACCAAATTGATATAAAACTTAAACCCAGCGAGAACTTTATCGAGGGAACAGATACTGTAACTTTTCGAAATCCCATAGTTAAATCGGGAAGTCTGACATTAATCAAGGATTTGAAAGTTCATAGCGTTACAAGCCCAGAAACTAATCTGGATTTCAAGGTAGAAAAAAATGAAGATGACAGTCTTTATAATCAAATTATAATCATAAAAAAAGAGAAAGAATTCAGGACTGTAATTGTAAAATATTCAGGGAAACTCAATTACCAACCCGATGTTACTTTGCTCAATGTTCGTCATTCTAATACACCCGGAATTATTTCTGGCAAGGAAGGGGAAGGAATTTATCTGCCTTCGTCAAGTTTCTATCCTAAGACTAATAAAGATTTGGCAGAGTTTAATCTGAAGGTTTCGATTCCTGAAGAATTTTCAGTAATTACAAGCGGGAAGGAATTGAGCAATTCTATTTCTAATGGATTTAAAATCTATCATTTTCAATCAGAACTACCTCACGATGATATAATTCTTGTTGGGGGCAGGTATCAGAGGAAAGATACAATTTATGACGGGAAAAGATTTTCGACTTTTACATTTGGTAAAAGCGAGAATGTCGAGAAATACCTGAAAGCTTCGATAGATTATTATAATTATTATACAGACCTGCTTGGAGAATACCCCTATTCAAGTTTCAGCATAGTCGAGAATTTCTTTGCCACGGGTTTTGGGATGCCTTCTTATACATTGCTTTCAAATAAGCTGATGGCAATGCCAATGATACTGCTTTCGCCGGGGTCTTTGGCTCACGAATTCGTTCATAATTGGTGGGGGAATAGCGTTTATGTTGATTACGAGATGGGCAATTGGTGCGAAGCTTTAACCACTTTTTGCACAAATTATTATTATAATGTGATTACTAAAAACGTGGCTGGTGCCCTCGATTGGCGAAAGAAAGCACTCATTTCGATTGTAACACTTCCTGAAAAATCGAAATACCCCGTCTCGAAATTCAAATATCAGTCAGTATATGATGATGCTACTATTGGCTACCAAAAAGGGGGATTTATTTTCTATGAAATTATGAAACTGATTGGCGAAAAGAGATTTTTCGATGCTTTGAAATCTTTTGCGAATAAGTTTAAAGGTAAAAGGGCATATTGGTCAAACCTAACATCAGCCTTTGATGAACAAAATAAAAAGGATAGCTTGAATATGCCTATCAGAAAGATAATGGATCAGTGGTTGAACGATATTGATGAACCAACTTTGAAGCTCGAAAATGTTAGATTGGAAAAAGATTCAATATCTTTCGATATTATTCAGGATAAGGATTTTTATTTATCAATCCCTGTAGAATTGATTACCGACAAAGATAGCTTGAAAAGCTATATGATTTTGAAAACAAAGCAAAACTCATTTAAACTAAGAAGACCAGCAAATCTGAAAAGTATAAGAATTGATCCCAATTATGAAGTTCTAAGAAAGGTATATTCTTGGGAAATTCCAACAAGTTTCAATCAGACTTTGTCGGATAATCCACTGGTTATACTTCCATCAAAAACATCAAAGGAATATTCAGTTCTTGAAGAATTTGCAAAATTAATGATAGAGAGTGATTATAAAGTTGAGTATAAATCTGTTGATGATTTAAAGGAAAATGATTGGCAAAACCGCTCCTTGATTGTTATGGGCGAAAGAAAAAATAATGAATTCTTTTCGAAACTTAATGGAAAATATCCAAAAGGGATTAATATTAAGGATACTGAGTTGGAAATTGATGGGAAGAATTACAGTGCCGGACAAAATATTATGTTGCTGAATATGGGACATCCGACAAGCCAAGGTAAATTTTGCAGTGTAATTTATAACACTAATATTGATTCGATTAATCCGTTAAAAAGACTTTTTCGTTATTTAAGTTATTCAATGGTTGTTATTGATAAAGATGTTGCAGGAAAATCAGTTACTCAAAAGGAGATTTTCCCTGAAACAGGCGAGACAAATATTTTAAGGTATGATGTGAGATAATATGAAAATTTTATTCAGAACCAAAGTTTTTAAATTTATTATTGTAGTCGCAGCATTCATTATTTTAAATGCTTGCTCTGAGCAAAAAGATAATTCACCGAAATATACGGTAACTTGTCTTCCACTTAAATATATCCTGATGGAAATAATTGGCAACGAGGAGGATATAGCTGTGCTGGTTGATGCCGGTTACTCACCGCACACTTATGCCCCACCGCCATCGGTTATGAAAAAGATGGAAAATTCGAAGGTTATTTTCTTTGTAGAAGATCATTATGATAAATGGGCTATCAAAGACTCTTATAAAAACCTTACAGAAGTTTTCAAGCTTTTGCCTGAATCATTTATCATTAGATTTGATGAGCATGAAGTTGATCCTCATTTTTGGACTGATCCTTTGGCTGTCAAGACTATTGTTCCGGATTTAACCCAGATTTTGATTGAAAAAGAGCCCGAAAAAGCTGAAATATTTAAAGAAAACGCCAATAAGTTTATGGACAAACTAAATCAGCTTGACCAAAAAATTAATGATATTCTTGAGCCTGTCAAGGGATCTGAAGTGTTTCTTTTTCATCCTTCTTTCAATTATATGTTAAAAAGATACGGATTGATTTATGCGGGATCAATCGAAGAATCGCCGGGGAAAGAGCCATCACCAAAATATATTTCCGATTTGATTGCAAAAATTAAGAAATCACAGACAAAGTCAATCTTTTCTGAACCGCAATTATCGGAAAAATCAGCGGAATCAATTGCTGAAGCTGCAGGATTGAATATTTATGTTTTAGATCCACTTGGTGGAATTGACGATAGGAACAATTATTTCAATCTTATGCTTTATAATGCTCAGATTTTACTTAAAGCATTGAGTAATTGAGGTGAATTTTGGAAAATAAAACCATAAATCAAGAAAATGAAAATGTTGTTGTTTTTGAAAAGGTAACTGTTAGGTTCGGGACACACACAGCGCTTGAAGATATTTCTCTGGAAATTAAGAAAGGGCTATTCATAACAGTTGTGGGACCGAATGGTGGCGGTAAAACAACTTTTCTTAAATTAATTCTTGGTTTATTGGAGCCTACTTTGGGAGAAGTCAAGGTCTTTGGAGAAAAACCTCTGAAAAATTTAACTCAGGCTATTGGTTACGTTCCTCAGATAAAGACATTCGATCGCTCATTTCCGGCACTTCCGATTGAATTAGTAGCGACGGGATTGACAGGAAATTGGATAGGAATTTTATCAAAAGAGCAGAAGAGATTAGCTTTGGAAGCTTTAGAACAAGTTGGAGCAACTAATTTAGCCAAAAAACCGCTTGGAAAATTATCAGGGGGAGAGCTTCAAAGGATTTTTTTAGCAAGGAGCATTATTCGAAAACCCCGATTACTATTGCTGGATGAACCTGCTTCAGGTATTGATGTGGCTGGTGAAATGGATTTTAATAATATTCTTGAAGAATATAAAAAAAGGCAGAATGCAACCATAATAATGATTACTCACGATTGGGAGTCGGCTTATCACCATTCGGATTATGTATTATTGCTGAACAGAGTCAAAATTTGCTACGACGAGCCAAAGAAGGCGTTCAGCGAAAAATGGTTAAGAATAGCTTTTGGTCATCTTGGTCACGCTCACGAAATGATATTTGGAGTGAAAAACAATGATTGATATGCTTTCAATGACTTTTATGCAAAGGGCTTTGATAGCAGGGCTTCTTGTCGGTTTTCTTGGGAGCTATTTCGGAGTTTTCATTGTCCAAAGAAAAATGAGTTTTATGGGTGATGGACTTGCTCACGCCGCTTTTGGCGGAATTGCACTTGGGCTTCTGCTTGAGACTGAACCGATGTGGATTGCCGTTCCTTTCACTCTGATTATTTCTATTGGTATTACCCTTATCAGAGACAAGACAAGTCTCGAGATGGACACTTCGATTGGGATTTTCTTCGCTTTATCTGTTGCTCTTGGTATAATTTTCATTTCTTTAAGAAAGCATTATACTACTGATGCTTTTACTTATATGTTCGGCTCAATACTTAGTGTAAACACTTCAGACCTTATTATTTCATCAATTATTGTTGTTATTTCGATAGTATTATCGTTTAAATTCTGGAGAAAGTGGGCTTATGCAACCTTTGACCCCGAACTTGCAAAAGCTGACAAATTAAACACTAAATTTGATGATTATCTTTTGTCAGCTCTCATTTCAATTTCAATCGTAATTTCGATAAAACTTGTTGGAATTGTTCTTATAGCTTCGTTTTTAGTGATTCCAGCAGCAAGCGCAAGATTACTATCGTCTACTTTTTTCAAAATGACCATTTTGTCCGTTATTTTTGGATTAATCAGTTCTTTGGTGGGATTGTTTTTGTCTTATTTTCTTGATTTGCCGAGTGGAGCTACTATAATTTTAATTCAGGCAATAATATTTTTTATTGCAATGAGTTTAAAGAAATAATTCATCATATTAATATTTTCTGATAGGTTTTTCGATATGGAAAAATTTGATGAAATCAAAAAAAACTGGTTAAATGTTTTAAACAATGTTCAAAATGCAGCTAAGAATAATCAAAGAGACTCTGATAGCATAAAAATTGTTGCCGTTTCAAAAAGCCATCCGCCTGAAATAATTGAATTGGCTATCAAAGCTGGGGTTACTGTCTTTGGGGAAAACTATGCACAGGAATTAAGAGATAAGCATCAATATTTGGAAGAATCAGGTATAAAACAACCAGAATGGCATTTCATAGGGCATTTGCAGTCGAACAAGGTAAAATATATTGCTCCATTTGTAAGTATGATTCATTCGGTGGATTCAATTAATCTTGCCGAAGAAATATCCAAACAAGCAGAAAAAAACAATCGTGTAATTGATATATTATTGCAAGTGAATACTTCAGGTGAGTATTCAAAATTTGGCTGTGAACCGGAGGAAGTGGTCTCTTTGTTCGATTCTATATCGAAAATAAAAAACCTACAAGTGCTTGGTTTGATGACAATAGGTACCTTTTCAGATGACGAAAAAATAATTCGAACTGAGTTTAAACTCCTAAGAGAGTTAAGGGACAATATAAACAAAACGAAAGGTGTAAATCTCCCTCATCTTTCCATGGGAATGTCTCATGATTATGAAATAGCAATAGAGGAAGGGGCAACAATAGTTCGAATTGGGACGGCAATTTTCGGAGAAAGAGTGTATTATTAAAATAAAAAAACAACAAAAAAATTAAACTTTAATAAAAAAAATTTCTCTATCTCGAATGATTTTAATAATTTAGAAATCTTGTATTTTTTTATTTTATCAATAAAAGTGTTTTTGGAGTTTTTGCAATGAATGTTTACGAGACAAAAAATATCAGGAATATTGCACTATTAGGGCACGGTGGAAGTGGTAAAACGACATTTGCCGAGTCTTTATTATTTCAAACTAATGCAATAAACCGAAGAGGAACAGTTGAGGAACATAATACTCAATCTGATTATAATGAAATTGAACATGAACGTGGGACATCAGTTCTCGCAACACCTTTATTTACTGAATATAATAATTTAAAAATTAATATAATTGACACACCGGGATATGATGACTACATTGGTGAAATGATATCATCAATTAGTGTAGTAGAAACAGGATTAATAATTTTAAATGCTCACGGTGGTGTTGAGGTTGGGACTGAAAACGCTTGGGAGTATGCCCAGAAATATTCCGTGCCAGTCTTTTTTGCTATTAATAAAGTGGATATGGATCAGGCTGATTTTAATGATACTTATGAACAGGCGAAACAGACTTTTGGAAGAAATACAATTCTTCTTCAATATCCATTACAAATAGGAGCAGGTTTTAATTCGATAGTAGATATTCTAAATAGAAAGCTTTTAGTATATCCTCAGAGTGGTGGAACAGCCTCAGTTCAGGAAATTCCTGATTCGGAAAAAGGTAGAGTTGACACTTTGAGGAATGAATTGGTTGAAGCAATAGCAGAAACTGACGAAGAGCTGATGAATAAATATTTTGAATATGGAGAACTTGATGAAAAAGATTTATTAGCTGGTTTAAGAAAAGCTTATATTAACAGGCAGATATTCCCTGTTATGACATTATCCTCGAAAATGAATATCGGCACTGATAAGATTATTGAGTTTATATCTGATATCTGTCCGTCACCAGATGAATATGTTGGAAGAGAAGATGTCGAGGGTAAGCTTGTTAAATATGATGTTAATTCACAAAATTCTATCTTTGTCTTTAAGCTTACTTCTGAAGCTCATCTTGGCGATATGACTTTCTTCAAAGTCTGCACTGGTAAGATAGTTCCGGGTATAGATTTAATAAATGAACAAAAAAATACATCGGAAAGACTAAATCAGATTTTTGTGATGAGCGGAAAGAAAAGAATCGATGTGGCTCAGTTAAATGCTGGTGATATTGGCTCAACGGTTCGTTTAAAAGTTACTGCTGTCAATCATACTTTGCATGATAAAACATTTAATATAAACTTTGCATCTTTGAAATATCCTAATCCAAGGATTAGAATAGCAGTTGTTCCTAAGACAAAAGGTGAAGAGGAAAAAGTTGGTATGGGATTGAATAATCTTCATCAAGAAGATCCAACTTTAATAGTAGAGCATTCAGCAGAGCTTAAACAAATTATTCTTTATGCTCAGGGCGAGCTACATATGGCAGCTGCAAAATGGCGACTGGAACATCGCTACAAAGTTGAGACCGATTTCATTGAACCGAGAGTTCCATATAGAGAGACAATAACCAAACAGGCAAGAGGTTTTTATCGACATAAGAAGCAATCGGGTGGAGCTGGTCAGTTTGCTGAAGTTCATATGATTATCGAGCCTTGGTCTGAGGATGCTCCTTATGCAACAGATGTTACAATCCGTGGTAAAGACTTAATTGATCTTGACTGGGGCGGAAAACTTGAGTATGTCAATTGTATTGTTGGAGGAGTCATTGATGCCAGATTTATGCCTGCTATTCTCAAAGGCATAATGGATAAAATGACAAATGGACCTTTGACGGGCTGTTATGTTCGTGATATTAGGATTTATATCTATGATGGTAAAATGCACCCAGTTGACTCGAACGAAGCAGCATTCAAAACAGCTGGTTTGATGGCTTTCAAAGAGACATTCGTCAAAGCAGACCCAAAAATTTTGGAGCCTATCTATGATGTTGAAATCAAGGTTCCAGAAGAATATGTTGGCGATGTTATGAGTGATTTACCATCAAGGCGTGGTGTCATTTTAGGAATTGATACGGAAGGCAGATATCAAAAGATAAAAGCTAAGATGCCATTAGCCGAACTTGATAGATATTCCATTGCACTTCGTTCGATGACTCAGGCAAGAGCCACTCACACTCAGGCTTTTTCGGAATATCAACAAGTTCCACCAAATGTTCAGATGAAATTGATTGAAGAAAACAAGAAGCGACAGCAAGAAGAAGAATAATTAATAAGAATTTCGAAAAATTATTTTCCGCAGGGATGTTTGAGCTAATGATAGAACAAATATCCCTGTTTTTTATATATCAAGCATTCCTCTTCATCACTCCTGCGCAGGCAAGAGGTTAAATGTTGCAAAGGTTTAATCCTTGAAACCGGGGATTTTTTCTAATTTTTTTACGAGGTTTCGGAATTCTGTTATAATTTCGGGCAATTGATGCAAGGCGGCTTCGATTCTGAATGCTTTGATTCTTTCCTTGATTGGTGAACCGAAATAAATTCCGGGCTTTAAGACTGATTTTGCAACACCAGATTGAGCCTGAATGGCAACATCATCAACAGTGTGCAAATGTCCTGCAATGCCAACCTGACCACCAAACCTGTTTCTCTTTCCAATTTTTGTGCTTCCGGAAATACCGACCTGAGCTGCCATTGCAGTGTTTTCGCCAATTTCAGCATTGTGAGCAATATGAACGAGGTTGTCAATTTTGACTCCATTTCCAATTATTGTCGAACCGACTATTGCTCTGTCAATTGTTGCATTTGCACCAATTTCGACATCATCACCAATAATAACATTTCCGAGTTGTGGGATTTTAGTGTAAGAACCGTCAGGATTTTCAATAAAACCAAATCCATCGGCACCAATAACGGCTCCGGGCTGAATAATGCAATTTTTTCCTATCTTGGTATCGAAACAAAGTGTAACACCCGAATGAACATAAGTTCCTTCGCCAATTGTAACATCATCATAAAGACAAACATTCGAATGCAAAACAACTCCGTCCGAAATTTTGGAATTCTTCCCAATTATGCAGTTAGGTCCGATATAGGATTTTTTGCTGATTTCGGCAGTGCTATCAATTATTGCTGTTGGATGAATGCCATATTGAATAGATTGATTTTCCTCATTAATCTTATTCAATATGACAATAAACTTTTTATAGGGATTATCAACTTTTATATAAACTGTATTAGGATTTGTTTCAAGCTCATTAAAAAGTTTGTCTTGAACCAGAATGCAAGAAGCATTTGATTTTTTAAAAAACTCCTCGAACTTAGTATCATTATAAAAAGTTAAATCACCATTATCTGCATATTCAATTCTATTCAGCCCTGATATTATGGTTTTACCATTGCCAATTAATTCGCCCTCAACTAAATGAGCAATTTCTTCGCAGGTTTTTTGAATTTTATAGGGCATCTTTTTTCTTAATTATTTCCTAATTTCAGGATTTGGTTCTTCTTCAGGGTTCGGTGTATTTGGCTCATTAATACCACCGGGGTTTTGTTCTGTTCCTCTTTCTATTTCCCTTGTATCAGATTCAGTTCTTGTTCTTGGTCTTGTTCTTTTTCCCGGAGGTGCTTTAGTATCCTTCTTCTGATTTCTGGGATCTTTATCAATTTTTTCCTGTAATTCCTTTTCCATTGCTCTAACGTCAACACCAAGCTTTCTCAAGACTTTAAGGGTTAAATCGAATTTGGAGTTTGAGTAAGGAATAGGTTGAGCACTTTTATCAAAAACGAAATCGAAACCATCATCAGCAGCAACAGCTTGGACTGCTGCATAAATTTTATCTTCAATTGGTTGCATAAGCATTTTGACACTTTGGTCATATTCGCCATTTTGCTCAAATTTGCTTCGGGCATATACCTGCTTTTGCATAATCAGGTCTTCTAACTCTTTGTTTTTAGATTTCTTTTCGTCATCGCTCCAAATTAGCCTGTTTTTGCTTATCTCCAGCTTTAACTCTTCGATTTGACGGTCCATAGATTCGAGTTCTCGTTTCCAATCGTCAACTATGGATTTTAATCTTTGCTCGGCAGACTTTGCTTCTGGGAACTTGTCCCTGATTACATCAGAGGCAATAAAAGCGATTTTTTGTGAGAATAAAGGACTTGTCGAAATCAATATTATGAATAATACTGAGAAAAATATTGATTTGTTTTTCATTTTTGTTGCCATTTATTAAACTTTATAATAATGATAAAACTATTAAAATGAAAAATTATTTCGATCCGCCCCTCTTAATTTTATCTAATACTCGGAATGTAATATCAAATTTATCTTCTGAATATAAAACTGTTTCGCTGCCTTTATCCAAAACAAAAGAAAAACCCTCATCGTTTGCAACCTGCTTGATTGCTAATTTGATAACTTTTCTAATAGGATCAAGTAATTCATCTCGTTTAACAGACAACTCTCTGAACTTATCTTCCCTGAATTTTAGTATTGTGTTTTGCAAAAGAGCAATTGATTCCTCTTCTTTTTGCTGTTGTTCAGGTGGCATCATAGCTCTTGTTTTTTGGTATTTTTCCAATTTGGACATATAATCGTTCTGCATTGCAATTAACGAGTCACTGTATTTTTTGTCTAATTCTTTTAATTGCTTTTCGGCTTCTAATGTTTCGGGCATTGATTCAATAATAACCTTTGTGTCAACAACACCAATTTTTAATTGTGCTGGTTGTGTAGTTTTTTGAGAAAACAAGGAAAAATTTGCTGAAATCAGAAATAGGATAATAAAAAAAGCTTTTACTTTAAACATACTTACTCCAAAATTTATTTATTTATTCTAAACTAAATCACTAATTAACTTAATTGTATATAAAATATTGTATTTAGAAAAATTATTGTGTACCAAGGTGGAAGAGAAATTGCCAACCGGAAAGCTGGCCTGTTTTGTCAATTCTATCAAAACCGTAACCATAGCTGAATCCAATTAGACCAATCGGATTTAACATAATTTGCAATCCAACACCAGCCGCTCGTTTCAAATTGAATGGGTCTGTTTCTTTGATGCTGTTCCAGACATTTCCCGCTTCCATAAAGGTATAAAACCAAATTGGCATAGGATCAACCGAAAGAGCAAATCTTAACTCGGCAGTATGCTTTGAAATAACTTTGCCTCCGTAATCTGGACCTATACTTCTATCGCTATATCCTCTAAGAGGAGTGATATTACCATAACCACTAAGACCATTTCCACCCATATAATAAAGCTCAATCGGGCTGATTGTTGTATCTGATTTGAATCCAAAAACATAACCCCATTGAGAACTTAAGTGGAGAACAAAACGATTATAATCCTTAATCTGCAAAAGTGGTTGATTGATTTCAAATTTTAAATGGTTCTTGAAATAGTCGGTATTACCAAGTCCCAAAGAACCCATTGCAAAATCAGTTGAAAATGAAAATCTTGAGCCTTCTGTCGGGAAGTATAGATTATCAAGACTTATTCTGGAAAAAGTCTGGGCAATTGTGATTTCAGTGGAAATCCCGGGGCGAAAATAAAGAGCACCCTCGGTTCCAACATCATTTCTTTGAACTCTTACAGACCAATCTCCTCTGAAAAAGTCATCAGGCCATCGAAATCTTCTTCCAATGTTTAGAGCAACGCCAGTCCTTCGCAAATCATAATTATAACTTATTCTTGTATCGTAAATACTAAAACCGAGAGATGTTGGTTGACCAAAAAGCCAAGGCTCAGAAAAACTAAGAGAAATAGAATTAAAACGGTTTGCTTGTCCGAACTCCCAATTGAAATTAAACATCTGACCGGCACCTCCACGAAGTGGATCTGAAATTGAAAAATTGTTAAAGGAAAAACCAATTGCTCCGGTCAATCCGAAATAGCCTGCAAATCCAATGGAAGCATTGAAAGTATCAGATGATCGCTCCTCAACCTTATAGACAACATCTACTTTTGTATTATCAACTAATTTTACATCGGGACGTAGGGCTTCAGGATTAAAATAATTCAACAAACCAAGTCCTTTAACGCTTCTGATTATTGATGCTCTATTGAAATAATCACCCGGTCTTGTATAAAGTTCTCGTCTGATAACCTTATCCATTGTTTTGGTATTTCCAACAATATCAACTTTTCTGATAGTAACTCTGTTGCCTTCATTTACTCTAATGTGCAAATCAATTGAATCGAGGCTGACTCTTGTTTCCTCAACATCGAAACGAGCAAATAAATAACCAGTATTTAAGTAAACCGATGCAAGGTCAGTTTGGTCTTCGTTACCATTGAGGTTTTTGGAGAATTTCTCCATATCATAGGGGTCGCCTTTTTGAAAATCGAGCCTACTGAGAAGCAATTCAGATGGATAAGTTGAATTTCCTGCAACTGTTATGTTTCTAACAAAGAGTCTGTTCCCTTCACTAACTGTAACAACAATATCAACTGCTTTGTTTGCTGGGTCGTAAATAACTGTATCTTTGAGGATTTCTATATCCTTGAAGCCATTTTTTTGATAAAATTTAATCAGCAATTGCTTGTCTTGTTCATAATCTTTGTTGTTGTATTTTGAGCTTCGCCAGAACTGCCACCATTTCTTTGTTCCAGTTTTATCGAATGCGGAAAGCAAGTCAGAATTATCGAAAGCGTTATTCCCTTCAAATTTAACTGAGCGGACATAAAACTCAAGCCCTTCGTCAATTGCTAATACCAGTTTCGAAAAGTAAGCTGTATCGGTTTCAACTAATTCTGCTTCTACTTCAGCGAAGAGCAAGTCTTCTTCTCTATAACGGTTTTTTATTCTTTGTTTGATAAGATATAAATCATAAGGTGTAATAATTTCGCCTCTGCTTTTACCAACTGCTTTGATTATCTCATCAGTCTTTAACTCTTTGTTGTTTTGAACTTCAATTCCACTAAGTCTTTGAAATTCTTTAACTTTGATTTTTAAGAAAACCCCTATTCCAGTTATTTTGTCAATTACTATTTCCACATCGGAAAACTGCCTTCTTGACCATAAACTTTTCAAAGCAATCTGAATTTTGCTATCTCCCGGAATTGTAATCTGTTCTCCAACTTGCAAACCAGAAAGGGAAACTATTGTTTGAGCATCGGCAAAACGATTACCCTCAACGGATATACCCGCAATAGTATATGTTTTTGGTTCAGTTTGACCGTAAGAACCTGAATAAAAAAGTAATATTATTGCGAGAATAAAAAAAAGCTTACTTCGATTTGAAGGCATTTATCACCTTTTGTATGTAACTGTCGTTTTTGGAGTCTTGTTCTTCGGAAGCGACTTGGGCAGAAGTCTTGCCAAATCTTCTTTCTCTTTTAATATAATCCGAAATGGCTTCATATAAATCCTGCCTTCTGAATTCGGGCCAAAATTTCTTTGTAACAAAAATTTCGGAATATGCCAATTCCCAAAGCAAAAAGTTGCTCAATCGCATCTCTCCGCTTGTTCTAATAAGTAAATCGGGATCAGGCAGATCTTTTGTCTGCAAATAACTTGCAAATTTTTCCGAAGTTAGATCTTCTGGCGATAATTTTCCTCTTTTGACATCAAATGCTATAATTTGAACAGCTCTAAGAATATCCCATCTGCCACTATAACTGAGGGCAAGGGTAAGGGTTAAACCTGTGTTCTCAGCAGTAACTTCGATAGCTCTTCTTAATAGCTTTTGAACTGATTTAGGAAGCGAGTTTAATTTCCCGATTGCTTTTACACGAACATTATTTTGATGAAGCTCTTCAAGTTCAACTTTTAAGAAATGCTCAAGTAAACCCATTAGAACACGGACTTCGGTAACTGGTCGCTTCCAGTTTTCGATTGAAAATGCGTAAAGAGTAAGATATTTAACCCCAAGCTGGGACGAAGCTTTAACAATATCTCTAACGCTTTCTATTCCCTCACGATGTCCGGCAGTTCTTGATAAATTTCTTTGAACAGCCCAACGTCCGTTACCATCCATTATAATTGCAATGTGACGTGGAATCTTGCCAGAGTTTAAAATTTCTTCTTGGACTATTTTGTCATCATTTGCAATTTGATTGTTCCAATCCAAAGCTTCTCCACTTTGTAAATTCAAAAAAAACTAAATTACCGTAATACTATGAATTTTTCAACTAAAAATAATAAGATTCATAGCTTTAATAATGTATGTTAAGTTATAAACGAATAAAAATCATTTTTAATAGACAAAAATAAAAAAATCAAATCAATTTTTTTTTTAGGTTCAGTTTTTATAAATTTGCTATCTTATTTTTTTAAAAATACATTATGTTGTTATAATATCGGGACTTGTATGACAAAAGCAGATATAGTTGATGAAATAGCTAAAGCTACAGGTTTGACTAAAATTGAAACCAAAGCAGTTGTTGATGGTGTTTTCTCCAGTATTATCAATGCAGTTTCATCAGGTAAACGAATCGAATTAAGAGGATTTGGAGTTTTCAAACATAAAGGCAGAAAACCAAGAATGGCACGTAATCCAAAGACTGGTGATCTTGTTCCTCTTGAGAAAAGATTTGTTCCAGTGTTCAAACCATCTCCTGAATTTCTTCAGAAAGTTAATGAATCTTTAAAAGTTCAGATGGATGTCAATAACGAATAAAAATATTTAATTATTAATTGAGGTTTTTAGAATGCCCTGCGGAAAAAAGCGTAAAAGACATAAAATGGCTACCCATAAAAGGAAAAAAAGATTAAGAAAGAACAGACATAAAAAGAGAAATCGTTAGTTTCTCGGACTCTGTAGATTTTTTATTGATGTCTTTTTAAACTTTTAGTTTTAAACTCCGATAATCATTTCAACAATGTTATTTAATGATTGTTGAAATGATTTTTTTATCTGATATTGCCGAAAATAGGGAAAATCTAAATTTTTCAGCGGATGTGAACGCTCAGAAAAGGGATTTACCATCAAAGGAAGTCCTTAATCAGGTAGAAAATGCTTTCAATCTAACTGCTAAAGATAGAATTGATATTGGTTCTTTGAAAGAAAAAGAACTTAATGACTTTTGCAAAATTACTTCCTTGCTACTCAAAAATAAAATCTATGGATGGCACTACTATACAATTAACGGAAAAGTCGAAAAGCATTTCGTTGATTGTGAGATAGGAGACCGCAGACTCTACAATGCCAAACGAGTTGATAACGGCACTATGTTCGATAGTAGATATTAAGATAAAAAAAAGGCACGGCTTTTACACCGTGCCTTGATTCAATTAATTCTTTACTATCTTCTTTATGATGATGTCTGTGCTCATCTTGAGTCTTACGAAATAGACACCCTGAGCGAGGTTCGATATATTCAGTTGCTCGTTTATTGAGTTTGTTGAGGCTCTGTTTAAGCTTATTACCCGATTGCCGATTACATCAAAAATGCTCAGCTCAACATCCTGTTTCTCTCCGAAGTCAGCAGAAATGTTCAGCACATCTTGAGCCGGGTTTGGCTTAATGCTAAGCTTGGTGTTGCTCTCATTGCCAAAGAAATCGAACGTGGTTTGTCTTGGGCTACCTTCATTCGGATCATAAATCCATAATTGCCAGCCAGCACCAACAACTTTAGCCGAAAAAATTATTTTACCGTCCAATACAGCCAAATGTTTAAATTCAGGAGGATTCTCAGTGAAGTTTGTAAGTGCTTCTAAATTGTTATAATCATATTTATTCAGTCTATATAGTTGATAGCCAGATCCGCCATCTGCGATGAAATAAACATAATCTCCTAATTCTACAATTCTAGCATTTGTATTATATGAATAAGCAGCATTTGAACTATTTGCTCCACTATTGATATCAATGGTTGTCATTGATTGATTAGAAAAATCATAAATCCATAGTTCCCTGCCATAATCCGGATGTATGGCACTGAAGTACATCTTATTATCAATGATGTTAATATATCTTGGATCACCATTAAAACCTGGTCCGCCTATGTCATAAAGTCTGTTTGTCCCATTGGTAGTGCCGTCTGAAACCCAGATTTCATTCTGATTGGTTTCCAAAGTAACGAAATAAAGTTTATCATTATAAATTCGAAGTCTACCATCGTCGGATGGATAAAAATTTATACCACTTTTAACTTTAATTGTTCCATTTGATGTTCCATTACTCTTCCATAAACCAAAACCAGTTCCGTCATCGGCTTTGAAATAAATATGTGATAAGTTATTTGCATCAGTTAATAAAGTGGGATATTGACCACTTGAGGATCCTGAGCCGACATTGATGTCTTTGACCAGAATAGTTCCTGCAGAAGTTCCATCTGATTGCCAAAACTCCCAGTTTTTTTTAGGATCATAAGCAAAGAAATATAATTTGTTATTCATAACTGTCAATCCAGCAGGAGCTCCGCCTGTTTTGCAGGTCGAACAGATATCTTTCACTTTGACCGTTCCTGCTGATGTCCCATCAGTTTTGTAAAGTTCGGCTTTTGGGAAATCAGTGTAAAGAATGCTTCCTACCTTGTAATTTACTGTTGTATAAGCTGCAGCAAAATAAAAATAAGAACCCATTTTAACTCCATAAAACCCCCCCAGTGGAGTAGAAGAACCTGTACCGGGATTGATATCCTTTAACATAGCACCATTCCCTATATTACCATTGCTAATCCATAGTTCCCATCCATAAGTGGGTGTTAATCCCCTAAAATAGAGTGTATTGTCAGCGACTATGATGTTATAAATCGCACCCATTATATTATTAGTATTGACCTCACATACTTTCTCAGTTCCTTCAAAGGTTCCATCAGTCCTCCATAGGTCACTTCCGTTTCCGTCATCAGCTGCAAAGTAGTAGTATCCATTCATATAAACGATGTCAGTATATATATTAACACCGTAATTTGAACCTGAGCCGATTTGTCTGATTATATCAGGATTTCCATAAGCAATGCTACTAAATAGCATAAGAGTTAATACTGCGAGTGTGGTGAGTAATGTTTTCATTTGAGTTCTCCTAAAAAAAGTGAGAAAAAATTTTCTTAACAAATATGGTTTGTCAAGATGAGAATACGATTGCAGCGAGATTAATGCAAGAAGAATAATTGCGAGCGAAAAAAACTTTTTTATGGCTTTTGCCTTTCAATAAGTTAAAAATATGTTGTTTAGAAATTTTATAAGAAAAAATTCTTATCTAAAGCCACAAAATCTATTCAATCAAACAGAATCTATATATATTTAAATTACTTACATTTAAAAAAGTATTTTTCGCTTATGCAAGATAATGCTTTATTTTACTTAATCCTATCCGTAGAACTACGGAATTTTTTAATTCTTTTATTTTTATTTTTCCTCAAATATTAATAGTCAGATTTTTATCAAAAGGTGTCAAGGATAAAAAATTTTTTTAAAACTTTTAAACCTTTCATCAAAATTTTGTGTCAAAGGATTGAATTTTTTTTATGAATAGGAGATATAAAATGTATAATAAAAGATTTGATCTAACATCAAAAGCATTGTTTGCAAGCATTATTGTTCTTATTATTTTTGGTTTATCTTTCAATTCGCTTGAAGCAAAAAGAAAAGGCTATTCCAAAGGAGATGGCACAGGTCGCATCACCGAACTAAAAGAAAAATTAAACCTAACTGACGATCAGGTTTCGAAACTCACCCCCATTATGAAAAATCATAACAGTCAGGTTAAAGCAATTCGAGAAAAATACAAAGATGCCGGTCCGGACGAGCGCCAGAAAATGCGCGATGAAATTAAAGTCGTTTTCGATAAAACCTATGCCGAAGCGGGGAAAATACTTTCCACAGAGCAATTAACCAAATTCAAAGAAATTATCAAGCATAATCAAAATACTGGAGGCTCTAAAGGTAAAGGACAGGGACAGGGACAAGGAAGCGGAAATAGATATAGAAACAAAAATTAATTATGTCATTTTTTTAGCTCATAATTGACATAACATTTTAAATAATCCAAAAAACAGAGGGGTTTCTAAAATTTAAAAACCCCTCTTTTTTTATCTAAGTTTCTTAAAAGTTTAACCAAATAGATTATCCTATAACAAGATAAAAAATAATATTTATCTCATCTTTTCCATTAAATCCCTGATTATTTTTTCGGCGGCTTCAGTGATGACAGTTCCGGGACCAAATATTTCCTTTGCTCCGTTTTTGTAAAGGAAATCATAATCCTGCTGGGGAATGACTCCACCAACAACTATCATAATATCTTCTCTACCATATTTTTTTAACTCTTCCCAAAGTTGCGGGATGAGAGTCTTATGACCAGCAGCAAGAGAGCTTACTCCAATGATATGAACATCGTTTTCAACTGCGGCACGGGCAGTTTCCTCAGGAGTCTGGAATAAAGGACCGATATCAACATCAAAGCCCATATCAGCAAAGGCAGTTGCAATTACTTTTGCACCTCGATCGTGACCGTCCTGACCCATTTTTGCCACATAAATTCTTGGGCGACGACCGTCCAATTTTTCGAATTCATCACCAAGTTCGATAACTTTTTGAATCTGCTCTTTCTGAGAAAATTCTGATGAATAAACACCTGATATAGCTTTTATTACTGCCTTGTGACGTCCAAATACTTTTTCAAGAGCATAGGAAATTTCTCCAAGAGTTGCTCTAACTCTTGCAGCATTGATTGATAACTCAAGAAGATTGCCTGTTCCCGTTGCGGCAGCATTAGTTAAATCATCAAGAGCTTTTTGAACCGCTGTTTCGTCCCTCGATGCTTTGAGTTCCTGCAATCTTTTAATCTGTTGTTCACGAACAGCCCGATTATCAACTTCGAGGATTTCAATAGGGATTTCAGCTTCAGGTTTATATTTGTTAACTCCTACAATTATTTCCTTGCCTGAGTCAATTCTTGCCTGTCTTTTTGCAGCAGCTTCCTCAATCCTCATTTTTGGGATACCTGTTTCGATAGCTTTAGCCATTCCTCCGAGAGATTCTATTTCCTGAATATGAGCCCAAGCTTTTTCCATCAAGTCATTAGTAAGTTTTTCAACAAAATATGAACCAGCCCAAGGATCAATAACGTTGCAAATACCTGTCTCTTCCTGCAAAAACAACTGGGTATTTCTCGAAATTCTTGCTGAGAAGTCAGTTGGCAGTGCAATTGCTTCGTCCAATGAATTTGTGTGCAATGATTGAGTATGACCCATTGCAGCAGCCATTGCTTCAATGCAGGTTCTGATGACATTATTGAAAGGATCCTGCTCGGTTAAGCTCCAACCTGATGTTTGGCTGTGAGTTCTCAAAGCCATTGATTTTGGATTTTTCGGGTTGAATTGCTTGATTAATTTTGCCCATAGCATTCTTGCTGCACGCATCTTGGCTATTTCCATAAAGAAGTTCTTTCCGATAGCCCAAAAGAACGAAATCCTTGGAGCGAAAGCATCAATATCAAGCCCTGCTTTTATTCCAGTTCTAACATATTCAAGTCCATCAGCAAGAGTATAAGCCATTTCGAGGTCTGCCGTTGCACCAGCTTCCTGCATATGATATCCTGAAACAGATATACAATTAAATTTAGGCATATTCTTTGAGGTATAGGCAAAAATGTCGGCGATAATTCGCATTGAGGCTTCGGGTGGATAAATATAGGTGTTTCTTACCATATATTCTTTGAGAATATCATTCTGTATGGTTCCCGAAAGCTGCTCCTGAGTTACTCCCTGTTCCTCTGCTGCAACGATATAAAAAGCCATAACAGGTAATACAGCTCCGTTCATTGTCATCGAAACAGAGATTTTGTCCAAAGGAATACTATCAAAAAGAATTTTCATATCAAGAATAGAATCAACAGCTACTCCAGCCATTCCGACATCACCAATTACTCTTGGATGATCCGAATCATATCCTCGATGGGTGGCGAGATCGAAAGCTACTGAAAGCCCCATTTGACCAGCAGCAAGGTTTCTACGGTAAAAAGCATTACTTTCTTCTGCAGTTGAAAATCCCGCATACTGCCTGATGGTCCAAGGCTTTTGAACATACATTGTAGGATATGGACCTCGAAGAAAAGGAGGCAAACCGGGGAAATATCCGATATGTTGCAGATTTTCTAAACTTTTCTTGTCATATAGCGGTTCAAGAGTTATATTTTCGAGTGTTTCAGTTTTGAGATCTTCAATTTTAATATTAAATGATCCTTCAACGGCAGATTGCCAATCGGAATAATTAATATTTTCAAGATTAAAATCTAATTCAATATTTTTAAAATCAGGTTGTTTCATTTTCAGATTCCTATTTTGTTCATTATTAAATTTAATTTTTCATAAACATTGGAGCGAAGATAAATATAATCATCAACACCTGCTGAGCTGAATTGGGCTTGTTTTTCTCCGGGGTTTCCGGCTAAAATCAATATTTTATTTGTGTTTTGATTTTTAAATTTCCTTGCAAAATCTTCAACAAGTGTCTCATAAAGATCATCACTTGAACAAATAACGCAAACTTTTATATCTGATTTACTTATTTCGGTCAGAGCAGATTCAATATTATCGAAAGTATATAATTCTGATTCAAAACCACCAACAGCAAAGTATTCAGATGAAAAATCCGCTCTTGGTTTGTATTGTTTTAAACTCCCAAAACAAGCTAATAGAACTTTTGGATAATTCCCGGTTGAATTCTTAAAATTCTCGCTCCTCAATCTCAATTCTTCGAATGGCTCTGAAAGCCTTTTTTGATTGAGTTTGGGAATCTCAATAAATTCAGTTTCTTCAATTTTTTTCTGAATAATTGAAATCAATTCAGAATTACTCTTTGAGAGATTAGAATCGATATTTTTTTCTTCATTTCGATAATTAATTCCATTGTCCTCTTTCAGATTTGGGTATTTGTTTGTTCCAATCAAAACATCTTTTCTGATAAGCATATTTTTATGTTTTGCTTCGTAGATTTGATTAATTAAATCCTGAATTAAACCGGATTTAAGATTATCAATAAAAGAACCCTTTTCTGATATTTCTCCGAAAAGTTTCCAAGCTTCTTCACAATAGGTTTTGGTTAAATTTTCAATCAAATAAGAACCAGCAGAGGGGTCAATTACATCCAGTAAATTGCACTCTTCCCTTAGGACATTTTGGGTATTAACAGCTAATCGAAGCGAAAAATCATCAGCTTTTTTATAAATGTGCTCAAATGAATGGGTTTGAATTGAGTCACACCCTCCGATTATAGCAGAAATAGTTTCTGAAGTAATTCTAAGAATATTAACATAAGGGTCTAACTTACTTTTGTTTATAAGTGTTGTAACAACATTGAGATTTAATTTTTGAGCGATGCTGTTTCCACCATAAGCCTTTATTAAATTTGCCCATAAGACTCGGATTGCTCTAAATTTTGCAATCTCTCCAAAAAATTGAGATCCGACTGACATTGTTACCCTGATTTTTGAGGCAATCTCATCAATATTCAAACCTCTTTCAAGCATTTCAAGGATGTAAAGATTTCCAATAGCAAGAGTGAAAGCTAATTCCTGAATAGCATTTGCTCCTGCATTATGAAACAATGTTGAGTCAATAGCTATTGTTTTAAAATTTGGGTATTTCTTTGAAACATTATTAATTAACTCAGTCATTTCATCAAAAACTGTCGTGGTATCTTTTTCAATTTTCCCCGATTTTAGCCAATAATTGACAGGACTAAATTCAAAGCCACCCTTCAGTTCACTGGGATTGACTGAAATTTCATCAAAAAAAGAATCAATAATATTAAAGATTAACAATGGATTTGAATTTGCACCGAAATAAAAATGTGAATTTTTGAAGTCAAGATTTTCAAAGTAATCCTTCAAATCTTCTTTTGTTAGGATTATATGTTCAACGAATGAATCTTTTTCGGCGAAATCAAAGTGGTAAGAAACTCCATCAGGACAAAGTTCATTTTCCTTAGATAAAAAATTCTTTAATGTAGCAGGCTCAACATTACTTATATCAACAATATTAAGCCATTTTCTGTTTTTGTAACCAAGTAATTCTGTTCCCCTGAGGAAATATTCAAATCCCGGATAAGAATAGTCAAGATATTTAAGAGATTCTAAATCCTCTTCAACATATAAAGGTTTTAGCTTAAAGCTTTCGTATGTTTGGGTTTCTAAACTTGATAGAGGTTTACCTTTCAGCGATAATTCAGCTTCTTTAACCCAGTCAGAATATTGCTGTTTTAAAAATTCATTAAAATTTAGTTCTTTTTCCATAAAAAAAATAAAATGTTATTAATTACAACTTCAAAATTAAGAAATAATGACAAGTTTTAGTTGAGTTTAAGAACTAATTCGATTAATCTATTGAAAGTTAGAAAATATTTTTCTAATTTTATATTTTTATTATTGAAGGAAAAGAAATGGAAGAACAAAATAAATCACTTATAGAAAAAGTCCAACAAGTAATAGATAATGACATCAAACCCTATATAGAGGCAGATGGTGGTAGAATTAAGTTAAAAAAGGTTGAAGATGGAATTGTATATGTGGAGCTTTCAGGTGCCTGTGCAGGATGTCCCGGAGCGACAATGACACTTCGAGGTGGGGTTGAGAGAATTTTAAAAATGCGTATCTCAGAAATTGAAGCTGTCAGGTTAGCATATTAATAATTAACTTAAATTGATTTTAACAAGGAATAAAATAATAAAGATTGAAATAGTAATTATAAATTTTTTTGATTAATTATTTTAAAAATTTCAAAATTGAATATTTTATAATTGATTAAGCCCTTTGAATTTATTTCTCATAAAATAACAATAAAAATATGGAAGGCAATATCACTGATAACAATCTAATATTTGAGACATTAGTTGATTATTTATCCAAAAATGAAGTTAAGCATAGCATAAAACCTGTTTATAGAACTAATGACTTTGTATTATACAATGAAGACAGTTTAGAGGTGATGAGCCGTTTACCTGAAAATTATATAGATATGATTTTTGCTGATCCACCATATATGCTATCTAATAATGGCTTTACTTGTCAAAATGGAAGAATGGTAAGTGTAAACAAAGGATTATGGGATAAATCAAATGGTTTTGATGATGATTTATTTTTTCACGAAACTTGGATTAAAGAATCCAAAAGAATCCTCAAACCAGAAGGAACTATTTGGATAAGTGGAACTTATCACAGTATTTACCAATGTGGGTTCCTACTACAAAAACTTGGTTATCATTTATTGAATGACATAGCTTGGTTCAAACCTAATGCATCTCCAAATTTATCTTGCAGATATTTCACTGCTTCTCATGAAACAATTTTATGGGCACGTAAAGATAAAAATGCCAAACATTTTTTCAATTATGAATTAATGAAAAATGGTTTTTTTCCAGAAGATAATTTAAAAAAGCCTGAGCTTCAAATGAGAAGTGTTTGGAGTATCCCAACACCATCAGCAAAAGAAAAAGAATTCGGCAAACATCCGACACAAAAACCTATTTCTTTGTTAAAAAGAATCATTCAAGCTTCAACAAAACCTGGTGATATTATTTTTGACCCCTTCAACGGAAGTGGCACAACTGGTATAGCGGCTACTTTAATTGGCAATAGAAAATATATAGGTTGTGACATAAATCCAGATTATATTGAATTAACTATCAAACGATATGAAGCTTTGAAAAAAGGGAAAGGATTATTTGAATAATGGTTACAAGATTAGTTGCAATTCGTAATCTTGAAAAATATATCGGGCAAGATTTATCTATATTAGCAAAACAATATGGAATAACTACTTTTATAGAAGGAAAACAAAATAAAGGATGGAAAGGTCAAACCTTAGAGTTTTTAGCTGGGTTAACATCTAATAGTAAACAAGCTCCGAATGGGTTAGGGTTTGAATTAAAGTCAACTGCTTTTTACAGAGTTAGAGGTGAATGGAGGCCAAAAGAAACATTTGCTATTACAATGATAAATCCTCAAAATATTATTGTGGCTTCATTTTTTGAAAGCCATTGCTGGAATAAACTTAAGTCACTTGTTTTTTGTGCAGTATCTTGGTATGGTAAAAATAACACGAAATCTGAATTACTTAAAGTTCAATCTTTTGACTTTTTAGAAAGTGATAGTTTAATTAAAGAAATCGAAGCTGATTATGAGTTTATTCGTAATAAACTAATCAAATATGGTTTTAGTTCTTTAACTGGCAAAGATGGAGTTTGGATTCAAGCCAGAACAAAAGGATCTGGTCATGGTTCAACTTCAAGAGCTTTTTATGCAAGGAAAAAATTGATTAAAGAGATAATCAAACTCTAATTTACCTAGAATTTTTTATACTTTAGGCACTTAAGTGGCAGAATTAAAAACAAAACAGACTAATGCAGATGTAATCTCATTTATTAACTCATTCTCAGATACAGAACAAAAACGAAATGATAGTTTTGAGTTGCTTAAGCTAATGCAAGAATGGACTGGATTTGAACCAAAAATGTGGGGAGATTCAATCATTGGTTTTGGTAGCTATCATTATAAATCCGAAAGGAGCAAACAGGAAGGTGACTGGTTCCTCGTTGGTTTTTCTCCACGTAAGGCTGCTATTTCACTCTATGTTTTCACTGGTCTCAAAGAACACGAACACTTACTTGAAGGATTAGGCAAGTTCAAAATGGGCAAAGCCTGTCTCTACGTCAAAAAGTTGTCTGACATTAATTTAGATGTGTTAAAAAAATTAATAAATGAAACAATTAAATTTTTAAAAAAGAAATATGGATGATAATTAGCAAACCAATTAATTTCATTCACCCTTGATTTTTAATCAGAATTATAAAAAAGTTATGAAAGAAGTTCATTTAATTTTTGGAACAGGTCCTCTTGGGCGATTTACGGCTGAGTCTCTTTTAGAATCCGGACATAAAGTTAAATTAATCAACCGATGCGGTAATATGCCACTCCCACCAAAAGGAGCTCAAATTATCGCTGCAGACGCTCTAAAATTAAATCCGAAAGAGGATTTATTCAAAGACGTAACAGCTATTTATCAATGCTCTCAACCACCCTATCACCAGTGGAGTGAACTTTTCCCAAGTTTACAGAATGCAATTTTATCTTTTGCCATTGAAAATCAAACAAAACTTATAGTCGCTGAAAATCTTTATATGTATGGAAATACCCACGGCGAACCAATGACAGAAAATACTCCCTACAATCCCTGCAGTATAAAAGGTAGGGTTAGAATGGAAATGAGCATTATGTTGATGGACTCATATAAAGAAGGTAAAGTTCAAGTTTCATTAATTCGAGGTAGTGATTTTTTTGGTCCTTGGGAGCCAATTTTTGGCAAAATGATATTCAAAGCTGCATTGCAAAGAAAACCTTTGAATTTTTTGGGGAGTTTGAATCAGCCTCATACATTCACCTATGTTAAAGATTTTGGGAAAGCTTTGGCTATAGCAGGAACTGATGACCGTTCAATTGGTAAAATTTGGCATGTCCCATCAGGTAAACCATATACTCAACAAGAAATTGCTGATATTATTTCGAAAAAATTAGGATACCCTCTTAAATCAAGAGCAACTGGAAAATTCATTCTTTCATTTGTTGGTTTATTTGATAAAGGAGCGAAAGAAATCATTGAAATGCTTTATGAATTTAATGAGCCTTTTATTATGAATTCTGATGCTATGGAAAAAACTTTTGGATTATCACCAACATCTATGGAAAAAAGAATTGAAGAAACCTTGGAATGGGCAAAAAGTCAATTGAATTAATTTCTAACACAAAAACATATCTATTTTACTTCAATCTCATCGGTTGAATATTTCATAGTAATTATTAACCGAATTCTGAATTATTTGGAGTATTATAAAATACATTAACATTTCTTAAATAAATTTTTAATAAACATAAAAATTGACTTTTCACGTTTATTAACCTCGACTTATGTTGAAATCAGTTTACATATCGATATTTTTTGCATTATTGCTTTTTAATGGTCCTTTGGCATATTCAAAAGTAAAAAGCAATGTTAATGTCAAACTTTATTCGAGTCAAAGCGTTATTTCGCCCGGAGATGAAATTCAATTGGCAGTTGAATTTCGAATAAAAAATCAATGGCATATTTACTGGGAAAACCCGGGAGATGCTGGGATGGCAACTACCTTAGAATTCACTTTACCCGAAGGATTTAAAGTTGGTAGAGTCC
Source organism: Candidatus Kapaibacterium sp. (assembly GCA_026418625.1). GTDB lineage: Bacteria > Bacteroidota > Ignavibacteria > Kapaibacteriales > UBA2268 > CALHRB01. The sequence goes on along the minus strand of JAOABA010000042.1, from coordinate 36,213 downwards.
TTTATCCTTACCCTTCTAAGTGTAAAACTGAAGGATTAACAAGCTTTGGTTATAAGGATAATGCTGTCTTACTAACCAAAATTAAAGTTCCAGATTATCTGCAAAAAGATGAAAATTATAAAATTAAGATTAAAGCAATTTGGCTTGAATGTAAACACATTTGTATACCGGGTGAAACTGAACTTGAGATAACTTTGAAAGCTAAAGAGGGTGCTAAAACCAAAAAAGTTAACTCATTTAAAAATTATTTACGTAATATACCTAAAAGCTTGGCTGGTTTAGATGCTCAAATGTCAATGACCGAACAATCTGCTATATTAAATCTAAAATTTCCAGATTTTTTGGATCAAAATTCTTTAAGTTTTGATATTTTTCCATTAAACGAGACCATATTTGTGCATAGTCAAAAACCAAAAATAAAAAAGGATAAAAATGGATTCTCTATTGAACTTGATTTTGATCCTTTCAAAGTTGATATTCCAGAAAAATTGGAATTTGTGCTTGTTATTGATGAAAAAAATGCTAAAATAATAGATTCTAAGTCAATTTATTTTAAAGTAAATACAAGAAATTAATAGTATTTTATGTTTAATTTATTTTTGAGGTTACTAATGAAATATTTAAAGAATTTTGTGGTGCTAATCTTGATTTTTTTAGGAATTCAAACGGTCAGAGCCGATGAAATATTAGCAAGTGTTGATAAAATTGCTCCTGATTTCACTTTGTTTGACCATAAAGGTAAAAAAGTCAAATTATCAGATTTTAAAGGTAAATATGTTGTTCTTGAATGGATAAATTTTGATTGTCCATTTGTTAAGAAGCATTACGATAGCAAAAATATGCAGACCATTCAACAAACATACAAGAATTTAGATGTTGTTTGGTTATCAATTTGTTCTTCCGCACCCGGAAAGCAAGGACATTTCAAAGCAGATGAAATCGAAGATAGAATTAAAAAAAATGAGGCTAAAATGAGTTATTATCTTATTGATGAAGATGGGAAAGTTGGGAAAATGTATGGTGCAAAAACCACTCCTCATATGTTTATAGTTGATCCTAATCAAAACCTAATATATGCAGGCGGTATTGATGATATCGCCAGTTCAAAGCAGGAAGACATTGAAAAAGCTAATAATTACGTAGTTGAAGTTCTAACTGCAGCTATGAATAACCAACCAATTAAAAATAAGACAACAAAACCTTATGGTTGCTCTGTTAAGTATTAAAATCAGGGGGCAATGCCCCCTTTTTTGATTTTTATCCCAACTTTCCATTGAGAAATATACATCCTAACAAATGAAATATTGAAACCAAATAGAAACAACTCTTTACAAAAAAATAGATTTTAACAAACTTCCGTTGTAACATTGTCTCTATATTTCGATTTTATTTATTTTTTTGATATTGCTTAATAATTTTAGTTTTAAGCTCTGCGAGTTCTACTAACTATTTGGTTCCTCTGCTCAATACTTTTTTTTCTCGCAGAGTTCGCAAAGTCTACCGCAAAGATCGCAAAGATTTTTTAACTCATATTTTTCAAAGATTATCAAAATACTAAAAATTTATCTTGATTCGCTGGTGAAACATTCAATTATAAGCTTATTGGATTCTTCTAACCTAATTATATAAAAAAGACCTATATATATTTTTTTAAACTAATATTTCAAATTTTTATCAATAATATGGTATAAAACAAACAGGGATGTTTGTGCTACTTATTTAATAAGCAGTTCAAACATCCCCAAAAGGTAAAAAATAAAAAATTATTTAATCAGAACGAAACTTTTGCTATCAATGCTATAAGGCGTTTTCAATCTAATATGATAAGTGCCCGAATTTATCTCTTTTAAATCCAAAGAAATTTCCTGAAATCCAAGACTGTTTGGATGATAATCATATACTTTAACAACTTTCCCAAGGACATCAAGAATTTCGAAATTGTTGCTTTCACGGCTGCCAAAGTAAACTGATAAATTCAAGTTGTCGCCTGAAACTGGATTTGGATTAACACCTAAGATTGAAGAAGAATTTGAAAGTTGAATTGATCTACCACTTGTAAAGCAGGTTCTAAATTCCTGAACGAGTGTGTCTCTTTCGGGAATAAGACATATATCACCACCATCGTGGGTTATAGTGTAAGCTATAACATTAGTGCTAATGACATCAGTTAAATATGAATCGAGCGTGAACTCAAGATTAGCAGAGAAAGGAGAAGTTTTTGCGGTCCCTGTTCCATCAAATCGCAATTCACCCGGTTTAACTTCAACTGCTGCCCAGTTCCAATTTGGAATATCGGACTTAATTTGCTTTGATTTGTTAAGGGAGAAAGTCCTCAAATTATAGTTCAAAAAGACTGATATTTTGCTAACCGCTTTATTATAATCTGGAATATCAATTTTTATTTTGAAATCAATTGGATTGCCGGGAACTGTATCGTTTTGAGAAACATTGATAAATTTTGAAATCAAAGGTAATACCTTCCCGATGCCAGTCATAGGAATATCCTGATCACCCGAAGAAGTTTTGAGCGATAATATTGCATTATATGTCCTATTAATATCGGGGCTGAAAATAATGATAATATTCCCCTTCGAGTTAGCTGGAACTGTCGAGATAGAAGGTTGTTTAATGCTAAAGTTAGTTCTATCAACTCCACTTATTGTTATATCATTTATTGTCATCTCTGTTGGTGCATCATTATCAATTGTCAATGGAAGTTCCCTCGTTTCGCAAGTGAGAACGGTCCCAAAGTTCAATGGGACAGGTGAAACACTCAAACCAAGTGCTAAACCTGAAATATCAACTGTGTCTATATAATTAGCAACCGGTCCGGGTCCACCATCGTGCTTAATGATTAGCTTTATTGTTTTATTTCCGCTTGATTGTGGATTGAAGACCATAGGAACATCAAAAGTTCCATTATTCTTACTGACGGTAATATTTTTTGTAACAGCACCAACATCAAACTTGAAGTCTGGGTTATTTGGCATAATAATATCAGTTATGAACAAATCCATTGTTGTGCTGATGTTTGTAATTGTCAAGTTCTTGTTCGATGATGCTTGAACTTTAGTTGCATTGAAAACAACATCCGGGGCACTTAATTTTGGAACAGAGCCAATACCTGTTAAAGTGCCACTGAAAGTGTTTGTGCTTCCTTCAATCTGAACATCAATGTAATTTGTTAAAGGTCCTTCTTTGTCAGGCTGGAAGCTCACAGGAATACTGATGTTTGCACCCGGATTAATGGTTAATGGAACTGACGGGAACGTTGCTCTGAATATATTGTTTGAGCCATCCTGAAGCTTGATGCTTGTAATTTTTACAGGGATTGTTCCATTATTTTCGATAACATAAGTTGAGTCGTTAACTGTGTTAATTCTTCTGTTTCTCCAATCGAGAACTGGTAGAGGGAAATCATTTTGAACTGCATTGCCCGTTAATTTTGTTGAATGAGTTCCGCAGACATTTGGAACATAATAAGATAAAAATGCAGTTTTGTTTCCAGCAGAAACTGGTTTGAACCTTACAGTTACTTCGAGGCAAGCACCGGGAGCAAGATTGAAATTGCCTCCACCTTTGATAATCTCGAATTCATTTTCATTCACACCTTCAACTTTTACTTGTCCGGAAATTGGAACTGCCGTAGTATTTTTGAACATACACTTATCATTCTTATCTGATGTTGTCATAATTGGAATAGTTCCAAAGTTTAATTCAGCAGGATAATCTCCACCGCAAGGAGCAACAAGACTGACATCTGGTGGTTTGCAAGGGTCACCCTCAAGAGAAAATATCGTTTCAGTGGAAACATCAGGGGGAGCTTTTATATAATCAATCGTTATATCGTGTTTTTCTCCTTTTTTCAATGTGAAGGGGATTGTTTTGCCATTGAAATTGACTGTATAATCTCCATTATCCGGAATAAACTTATAACCGGTTATAGTAAAATCAGAGTGTTTGGAGTCCAAGGTAATTTGTCGTTGAGTTGTTCCAACCCCTTTTCGCCCGAATAATAATTGCATTGGTGAAATATCAAGATTAGTAATGCTCTCAGGTGGAGCTATATATGAGACATTCACACTATCCGGTATCCGTTTGAAAACAAGTTTTACGTTTCGTTGTCTGCTTGATTCATCACAACCATAGGGAGCAATCCACGAAAGCTGACAAATATTTCTACTTTGTATGTCACCGACTATCTGGCGATATGCCCTGATTAGATTATCTTTTGTGAAAACAGAATATGATTTTCCACCAGTGCTTCGGCAAATAAATTCAATATCCATATTCAAACCGGCAAGAAGAAAAATGGAATAGACAGAAATTTTTTCCCTATTTGCCCATCTAATTATGCTGTCAACCTGTTGCTGAGTAAAAGTCCTTTCAGGCTCCCCATCAGATAGAAATATTATTACTCTTCTTAAATCTTTGGATTGTGTCATTAATGAAGGTATAGCACCTTTAGGGTCTTTCTCCCTTACAAATGGAACAAAGAAATCAGTAGTGCCTCCTGCAACTGTCAATTGCTGCTGAACCCAAGTATAAAGAGGAGTTTTGGTAGTGTAGAACCCACTATTACCATAAACATCGCCACCAAATTTTAAAAAGCACATTGATGATGGGGGATCAATTCTGATTGAATCTAAAAACGCATAAGCACCGGTTCTTATCCAATCAATTCTCTTTTCCCCATTTCCAACATCCCATCCCATCGAGCTGCTTACATCAAAAACCATAGCTATAGCAACCGGAGGGAAGAAATCAGCTTTGAAGCAATCAATTTTTAAAGTTGCATCTAAATTTTTGCCGTTTTCGAATAAGTCGAAATCATCGGGAACAAGATTTTCATAATCTTTAAGTGCTTGATCACGGGCAAATATGATACCATTGACAGATGGAAATTTTGAAGCGTCAATGTTATAAATGTTAAAACCTTGTGATTTTGCAAATTCTGGCAAAATTAAAAACAAGGTTAGTAATAGTAGTAAAAAAAATCTTGGATTTTTCTTTTTCATAATATCACCTATTTATCAATTTTTAATTTTTTCTTAATTAATAATAACACATTTTAGTTACATAAAGTTACACTTTTCAGAAAAAATAACTTTTCAATTTACAATATAAAATAAAATACAAAGTTTCTTTATAGTGTTTAATATTATTTGGATGTAGTAATAAGGATAATTCGTTTGTGATTGAAAATACTACAAAATTTAAATTATTTATGAGCGATATGTTTAGAGTTTTTAGATTGAGTTTTTTAATTCTTTTTTTATTCTTAATTGAGAACCTCGAATCTTTTTCTAATAGATGCAGCGACACACTAATGCTTGATGGTTCGGAGCCTTTAGTTTCCTATGGAATAGATACGACCGGAGTCTGGTGGGCTTTGACTCAGCCTTACTCAAATTCATACAGAATAACAATCAACGGGAAAGCCTCTGAGCCACTTTTGGATATTAGGTCTTTTGAAATTTCGCCGAACGGGGAAAATTGGGCTTATTTTGGGCGAGATAACACACAATGGTATATTTTTACTCGTGATAAAAAAATTTCTATTCCATCCACAGCTGAACCGACAGAGTTAAGATTCAGCCCTTCGGGTAATGTGCTTGCTTATGCTTATACTGAGTCAGGGCTTGAAACTATAGTTTATGGAGAGAAAAAGATTAAGGTTTATCAACGGGATGGACGCTTTTATTTGAATCATTGGGGCAATAGGATTGCTTTCACGGGCTACCGTAGCAATCGTAAAACGTTAGTTGTTGAAGGCAAGGAAAGTCAGCTTTTTGATGAAATTATTCCAATAGGTTTCTGGTATGACAATACATTTTTGTATGTTGCAAGAAATGGCAATCAATGGGAAATTTACCAATCAGATAAGAATATATCGGAAGCATTGAAATTCATTGGTGATGTGAGTATTAACAGAGACGGCAACTGTGCAGCAGTCTCTGCGGGAAGATTTTCAAATGATATGGTTGCTTTCCTTATTTCTGATGATTATTACGAGCCATTAATTGGCAAACCTTATGACGCTATCGAAGGCTTAATTTTGCATCCTACACTTCCGATGCTTGCATATAAGGCTCGCGTAAGTTCCAAAGAGCTAATTGTCTTCAGTAGCACAGAATATTCCGGAGGCAGTTCATTCACTGGTAATCCTATGTTCACTCACGATGGTTCCGAGCTTTATTTTCTGGGATGTGACTTCGATTGTTTCTTTAATGTAAATGGAAAAAAATACAATGTCAATGAAAGCCAGATGTCAAATATAATCTATGCTAAAAAGCCAAATAGTCCCACAGTTGCTTACTCAACCAGTTCTGCTCTTGTTGTCCGCTACCTGCAGAACAAAGAGCTTGTTGCAGGAAAGATGGTAGATTTCACTGTCCAGCCCATCTATAACTGGCGTTCAGGACAATATGAAGCTCTTGGTGTGATAAATAACCGTTTGTATAAGATGGTTTGTAAGATATAATTGAAAATCTACAATATTTAAAATAAAACTTCGTTTTCAGCCACAGTTTTTTAAAAAATAGATGGTATTAGAAATGCCGGTTTATGATTATAAATGTTTGACTTGTGGTAAAGAATTTGAATATCAACAACGAATAACAGAAAATGCTTTAGAGCATTGCCCAGCCGAAATTTGCGAACAAGAAATCAAAGGTCAAGGAAAAGTCGAAAGACGTATTAGCAAAAATATCGGCTTGGTTTTCAAAGGTTCAGGTTTTTATCTAACTGATTATGTCCATAAAAACAATAGTGCTGCAAAGACCAATGGCTCTACTAACGGCACTAAACACACAACTAAGGAAGAAACAAAGCCGCTAACAGAAACAAAAACTGCAATCGAAAGCAAGTAAAATAAGTAGTTCAAGCATCCCTGCTTAAGAGAATCCATTATTTTAAACAAACAGGGATGCTTGTTCTTTTAAAACCAATTCACAATTCCTGACTCCTGTTTCCACTGAGTAAACCTTTAAAAATCCACGTCATTCCTGCAGATGCAGGAATCTTCCACTAATATGTCACTCCTGCGGAGGCAGGAGTCTCGGTGTAATGAAGAGATTCCTGTCTTCACAGGAATGACGGAGAAGAAAAAGATTCCTGTATGCGAGAATTTGTAAAAAGTATAATAAAAGGTATAAATCATTCTGAACGAAGTGAAGAATCCATATTATAATAAAATTGGTATTTATCATCGGTAACCTTTGAATTAATAAATTTCTCAATTCTTATAACAATATATACTTGGATTGATTCCATAATGCAAATAATTCTAAAATTGAATCTATTTTTTATTAGCAAATAAAAAGATGAAAAATGTAAAATCATTAGTAAATAATTAAAGAAAATTTAATTAAATTTGATTATGTATAAGAGAAAAATAATTCAAGGATTGATAGCAAATTAACTCTTTGGTTAAACAATCAGTAATTTAAGTTGTTATATGCTTGATGAAAAAATTGATAAGACAACATTGAAAATCGTAGATTTAAATTCTAAAGAAAACGATTTTAAATTTTGGCAAACCCAATCAATTGAGAAAAGATTGGAAACTCTTGAAAAATTACGTGTGCAATATATGATATGGAAATATGGTTCTGAACAAGGATTTCAGAGAGTTTATAGAATTGTTGAACTTTCATAGCATTAAATATCTTGTAGTTGGCGGGTATGCTGTAACTATTTATGGATATCCAAGATTTACAAATGATATTGATATTTGGTTCAGCAGAGATAAATCAAATGCGGAGAAACTGCTTAAAGCATTGAAGGATTTCGGTTTTGGATCCTTGGACATTAAAATTGATGATTTTTTACAACCAAATAAAGTAATTCAATTGGGTTATCCACCAAATAGAATTGATTTATTGACAAGTGTAAGTGGATTGGAATTTGATGAGTGTTATCCCAAAAAAGTTTCAATTGATGTATCAGGGCTAAAAATTGACTTCATTGATTTAGAAAGTCTGAAAAAAAACAAGAAAGCTACAGGCAGACATAAGGACTTGGATGATTTAGAGAATTTAGAATAAAAATTTAGAAATAAAATAAATTGAACTTACAATATTCGATAAGTGGAAATTTTGTTATTACTTGAAAATTATAGAAGGCCGAAATGTTTGCGGTGTTCTCGAACGATAACGCATCAAAAATCCGTAAAACGCTGTGTAAAAAATGTAATATAGGTAAAAGTAATCGTTATAATACCAACCTCCGAAAAAAATGGCAATAAACTTAGTATACCTGTTATGCTCTGTCATCACTTGCGTTACAGGTTTTACTTAGGTTCACCTTTATTACATAGCTAGGATGAGAATGACATAAGTTTCATCGTATATAAAAACCAAAGAATAATGGGCTTGTTCAGACGCTTTTGACGACAGGTATACTGATCATCAGTGTTAATAATACTAAATAATTAAAAATTCTTTTTTTCTTCCATATTTCCTGAACTATTCACTCAGGTTTTCCAAAAGGCTTTATTATCTTTGCCTTGCGTTCTTTGACAAATGGGCTATTAATATCAGGCTAAATTGATAAAATTGTATATTTCTATTCCTACATAAACAGGTATCTATTTCAACCAAGCCATTCCTGTGGATACAGGAATCTCGTTTTCCGCTGTCATTCCTGTGCATGAGGCTGTATAAAAAGTATAAAAAGTGGTTATTTGTCACTCTGAACGAAGTGAAGAGTCTATTATTTATCAATGACTTAAATGATATGGATTCTTCGCCTTCGCCTCAGAATGACCAGTTTTTACACAGCCTCGCAGACAGGAATCTATATATATTTTATTTCGAAATAAAAAAAATTCAAAAAATCCTTTCAAAATGTAAAAAATGTTAATTCTTGGCTGTTATTCTCAAAAAGCGCTCTTTTTCTCTTTACATTTTTATCATTTTTTCTCAAAAATTATACATTTTGAAGCAAAGGTGGATGTTTATTCAACCAAGAATTAAGACCAAAGAGATGATAATCAAAAAAAAAGGCTGACCTTTAGAGTCAGCCACTCAATTGATAGTATGATTACTATTAGGCTCCAAATTTTCTTTGCTTCAATTCATTATCAATAAGATAAAGTCCACCGGGGAAGTTCTCCATCATTTTCATTCTGGTTACTATATCGAGAACGGTTGATTCTTCTTCGACCTGTTCGGTAACGAACCACTGAAGAAATATATGTGTAGCATGGTCATTTTCTTTAATTGAAAGATTAACAAGGTCATGAATGTGTCCTGTAATCAATTTCTCGTGTTCATAAGAATCCTGAAAAGCTTCGAATGGAGAATTCCAGTCTGTTTTAGGTGCATTTATTTGAGTGACGATAGGTTTAGCGCCTCTATCAATCATATAATCGAAGAATTTAAGAGCATGAACCATTTCTTCTTGAGCCTGAACCCTCATCCAGTTTGCGAATCCATTCAAATTTAAGTTGCTATAGTAAGCTGCCATAGCAAGATATAAATTTGAGGAATAAAATTCTCTTGCAATTTGCTGATTAATTGCATTCTGCATTGTTTCTGTTAACATCACATTAATCTCCGTTAGTGAAAAAAATACATTTAAATTTTTGCACTTAAACGTAAGATAACAAAAAATAGTTTTTTATTTCAATGGAGTAGCTCCCATTGCTATCCAGTCATCTTTTGAAGGACCATAAATTCCCGGCAGTTTCAAACCTGCTTGACGCATAAGGACTGTCATTTGCCCACGGTGATGTATTTGATGTTTGATTAGCATATCGAAAACCTGATGACGTTTCCATCTTTCACCATACAACTCTAATTCATCATCTAAGCTCTTGTCGTCAAGTTTTGTGCCAACCTCTTCTATCAAAGCATCAGAACTTGTTTGATAAGTTTTAATGATATCCTCAACATTATTAGGAGGATCACTATCTTCTAAAGGACCGGGAATTTTTAATCCGGTTTTATTTAATGTTTCAGAAATTGTTGCTGTAATATGCCAAGCTAAAAATCCTAAATTCCTTCCATCTTCAACAATTTTTTGATATAAGGATTCATTTGTTAAAGATTTAAAAAGATTTATAGTTAGTTGACTTTCTGCCTCCCAATCATCAAGAAAATCCTGCATCGATCTATACATAATTTAAGACTCCTTCGAATGAAAAAAAGGGATAATATCAAATACAGAAATAAATAGGGATATTATCTGTTATAATTTCTTCTTGAGTTGGAATTTTCACGGCTGTTTTCTCGTTTGCCTCTTGCTTCATTAACGCTCAAAGGTCTGCCCAAAAATTCCTGTCCATTAAGAGCTTCGATAGCTTGTTCTGCATCATCATCGCTCATTTCAACGAAAGCAAATCCCTTCGACCTGCCAGAATTTCTGTCAGTAATGATTCTAACCGAATCAACGCTGCCGTGTTGTTCAAAAAGTTCCTTCAATCCATCCTCAGATGCTTTATAGGATAGATTACCCACATAAATATTCATAAAAAATACCTCAAATAATAATAAAAAATTGCGATACTTTATTCAATATCCAAAAACTTGTATTTAGTTCAGAACTGGTGAGCAAAGTACCACTAAATTAATTCTAATCAATAACAAACAATTATAAATAACAATTAAAAAATTTTCTTTAAATTATGAAAAATTTATAAAAAACAAAAAAAATAATTATGAAAGATAAAAAAGAATTTGTTTGTAATGTCTGCGGTTATCAATCAGCGAGATGGATCGGCAAGTGTCCATCCTGCGGGTCTTGGGATTCTTTCACTGAGCACATAATCAGGATTTCTTCGAAAAATGATTCATCAAAAAAAAATTTTAATGTTCCAATAGTAAAATTAAACGAAATACCGCAAGATGATAATTATAGAATTAAACTATCAAATCAGGAACTTAATAGAGTTCTCGGAGGTGGAATTATTCCGGGTTCTGTCATACTTATGGCTGGTGATCCCGGTATTGGTAAATCTACTTTGATGCTCCAAATGTGCTCAGAATTAATAGATTTTAATCCTTTATATATTACTGGGGAAGAATCCCTTCAGCAAATAAAATATCGCTCAGCAAGACTCAATGGAATTCCTGAAAATCTAATGCTCATAGCAGAAACAAACGTTGAAACCATAATTAGTGCCATTAAATCCTCAAATTGTGGAGTTGCAATAATTGATTCCATTCAATCTATTTATTCAGACCGCATTCAGGCTACTCCCGGAACAATTGCTCAAGTTAGAGAGTCAGCTATGATGCTTATGCAGACTGCAAAGGAAAACAATATCCCAATTTTTTTAATTGGTCACGTTACAAAAGATGGGATAATCGCTGGACCGAAATTACTCGAACATCTTGTTGATACTGTTCTTCAATTCGAAGGAGAAAAAACATATTCTTATCGCATATTACGGGCTTTAAAAAACCGATATGGTTCCACTAATGAAATCGGCATATTTGAAATGACCGAGAGCGGATTATCAGAAGTAAAAAATCCCTCAGAACTATTTCTTGTTCATCGTTCCACCGAAGAGCCGGGTATTGCTATTTCTGCTGCAATAGAAGGCACAAGACCTTTATTACTTGAAGTTCAAGCTTTGGTTACACCCACAAATTACGGTATGCCTCAAAGAACCTCGAATGGTTACGACCTTAGAAGGCTCCAGATGATTCTTGCCGTCTTAGAAAAAAGACTTGGATTAATGTTCAAGCAATATGATGTTTTTATCAATATAGCTGGCGGGCTCTATGTAAGCGACCCTTCGATTGACCTTGGAATAGCAGCTGCACTTGTTAGTTCTTTCAGAGATAAACCTATAGACAAAGGTGTAGTCCTTGTCGGAGAAATAGGCTTAACGGGGGAAGTCCGCCAAGTTTCTAATTTAGAGCAAAGAATAAATGAAACTTTAAAATTGGGTTTCTTGAAAATATTTTTACCTTCTTCGGGAATGAAGGATTTCAACTTTAAAAATGAAAATATAATGCTTTACCCTGTCGAGAAGGTTTCTCTGGCTATAAATGACCTGTTTTGAAAATTTTCTAAAAAAATTCTTTGAATTTTAAGAATTCAAATTTCCTTTTAATGAAAAAATATTTTTTCTTTAATGTAACTTTTTCAATGTTATAATTGTTATATACTTATCAATTTTCATAAATTTAAAAAGGTGTGAAATGAGCTTTTCAGCGAGATTCCTTATTGGGTTAGTAACCTTTGCCTTTATGCATTTCTCAAGCTTTTCAGCAAACAACTTAACAGTATTAGATCCTCAAGCTCAATGGAGGTTTTCAAGAGGAACAATTGAGCAATTTGATGTTACAATTAAACCTAATGGAATTTATGCTGAAGTAGGTTTATATATAACATTTTCTTCCAGAGGTAGTTCATTAACTAAGCCCTCAGATACATTAGAAGTTGTATTTCAGTTCGATCTTCCACAAGATGCTATTTTGAATGATTCTTGGTTATGGATTGAGAACATTCCAGTAAAAGCCTTATTACTTGATAAATGGACTGCTTCTCAAATTTATGAGGGTATTGTAAAGAGAAGAAAAGACCCATCGATTCTTACAAAAATCAATCAAACTTCCTACGAGCTGAGAGTTTTTCCTATGGCTGGTAATGAAACTCGTAAAGTAAAAATTAATTATCTGGTTCCTATAAATTGGACTTTGTCAAATACCTTTGCTTACCTTGAAATACCTTTGAAATTGATGAAATTATCACTTTCAGCTCCAAAAAGTAATCTAATAGCATTTTATGAAAATATTGAATTCAACGATCCAAAAATATCAGAAGATACAACAATTATATTCAAAGACATCGAACACCAAGAATATGGTAAATGTAAGTTAGCTGAAATTAATCCTCAAATATCAATGAATTATTCGAATGTTAGGTTTAGCAATCCAATGAAAAATGGTATCTATTTTAATTATTCTGAGAAATCACCGGATAATTATTATCAATTAGCAGTCTTACCCTCACAAGCTTTGGAATTTAAAAATCCACAAAAAATACTAATTTTATTAGATTTTGATAAATCTAAAAGTGACCAAAAACCTGAGGAAATTCTTAATACTATAAAAACAACTTTACAAATGAATTTCACTGAAGCTGATTCTTTTAATCTGATGCTTTCCAGCTTAAGCATTCATCCCGTAAGTCCAGATTGGCTACCTGCCGAGAAAAGCATTATTGAAAATACATTCAATAGTTTACCTTATAATGCTTTGACAACTTATAGTAATTTACCAACTCTTCTTTATGAAGGAACAAAATATGCGAAGACTAAAGGAGATGGTGCTACTATTCTACTTCTTTCTAATTCAGATATGTATGGTAGTTTGGATGTTGCTAATCAAATAATTGCAGATCTAAAAAAATATACATCAAATAAAAACCCAATACATATTTATGATTATATTAATAAAAATCAAATTAACTACTATATTAACAATAGAAACTATTTTGGTAATGAGTATCTATACTTTAACTTAAGCAAGCAAACAGGTGGAAATTATGTAAGATATAGTTCGGGTAAAACAGTATTACAATTCATAAGTAATGCTTTTCTTAGTTTGAATGGTTACATAAATAATTTTGAATTTTATACAAGTATGGAAAATGGCTTCTGTTATGCAAGATATTTTATAAACAATTCCAATCAATCTGTCAATTATAGTAGCCCAATAGTCGAAATAGGAAAATTTTACGGAGAAATGCCTTTAAATATTACAGCGTCTGGTTTTTACAAAGACAAACCTTTTTCCAAAAAAATTCATATTAATCAAAACGATTTCTTGAATCCTGATTATTTAAATAACATAATTTGGAATGGGAATTATATCAAATATATGGAAACCAGCAAACAGCAAACAAATGAGATTATTACCGAGATAATTCAAACCAGCCTTGATAATAGGATTTTGTCTTTATACACAGCCTTTCTTTGCCTTGAAACAATCCCATCAGATACAATCAATTACCAAGGTGAAAAAGATGTTTTAACTTATATATATAATAATAACTTAACTGACTTTGATGTTCAAGCTTCACCAAATCCTTTTAATTATTCAACAAATTTAATTATTACAAAGAAGTCATCCGAAGATGAAATTTTATCAATCAAAATATATGACATTATGGGCAATGCAGTTAAAACATTTGATACAGGACAATATTTCAGCAGTGGAAAAATTAGCTTATCTTGGTCAGGTGAATCAGAATCAGGTGAGAAATTGCCAGATGGTGCTTACATACTTGTTATTTCTACAAAAAGAGGGAGTAAAATTCTAAAATTAATATTGTTGCGGTAGTATTCTTATATAGTTTCCTACATCTATAAAATAAATAAAAATTCGTTGTCGCTTTGAACAAAGTGAAGAGTCTCAATTGTTAATCCATTATCTAATGTTTTGGGATTCTTCACTAACTTATTGTATTATAGCTTTTAAGAAAGCCTAAGTATAACGAAAAGTTTTAAGAAAAAGCTCTTTTTTTTCTTTCGTTAATTACTAATTGTTTATCCTATTTGAAATAATTAAAAATATAAGAAAAAGTATATGTGTGACATCATTTATGAATAATAAGATAAATCACATTACTGATTTAATATATTTAACACCTCGCTCTGCCTGATAGTCGAGCATAAAGTTAAAGCAATCTTCATCCTCTCCAATAAATTCGGGTGGTGAAACTCCCTTCCTATTAAATTTTCCAGAAAGAACAAGTTCAACTGCGGCAGTGCAGGCAAAACCTGTTGTTCTAGACATCGAGGAGTCATCATTTTGAAAATCTTTTCTATCGAACAAGTTATATGTTATTGTTTGCTTCTTATCATTCAGAACGCCCGAGATTTCAATTTTCATTACTGTAAATTCATCGTCCGAGGGTTCAAGTTTCCAATCTTTGAAGAGAATCTGAGCTGTGAAGTCAATTGGTTTTATTGATTGATTATTCATTTCAATGACTTCTTCACTCATAAAGCCAGCTGATTTAAGTGCTTTAATTAAATCAATATGACCGGGATATCTTAGTGTTTTCTCTTTCATATTTGGTATATTCATTGTCTTGATTAAACTTCTAAGACCATCTGTGTTAAAAGCTTCAAGGCTTCCAATTCCTTCAAAATTTATTATTTCTGCGTCTGATAAAGCTGGTTTTATAACTAAATGACCATTCTCAACATATCTTGCTTCTCTTGTGTATTCTTCAAGAACGTCAATCGGAGAAAACGGTGCTTTATATTGAAAATATAGTTTTCTTTCAAATGGCAAGCCACCAACATAACATAAGAAATCACTGACAGTCATTCTTTTATTGTAATACCCAAGTATCAAATTGCTCATACCCGGTGCTACTCCGCAATCAACTATTGCTGTTACATTGTTAGCTTTTGCCAAATCATCAAGCTCAAAGCAATCTTCAGGAAAAAAAGAAATATCAACAATATTTTTTCCTGCTTCTATAACTGCTTTTAGGGTTTTGAAACCCATAAATCCGGGAACTGCTCCAATCACAATATCATAATCCTTGACAAGATATTTGACTGTGTCAGGATTGTTTAAATTCGATTTAATAGTTTTTATATTTGGGAATTTTGCCAGTAAATTAAGATTTGAATCACTAACATCAACAGATGTTACATTATGAACCTTGCTTAAATCTTTTGCAATAGTTCTGCCAACCATCCCGGCACCAAGAACAATTATGTTACTCATACTATTTAACCTCCATTACTCTTTCTATTTCATTTATTTCATTTTTCAAAGCTCTTAGAATTCCTGCCTGAAGTGTCATTGATGATAAAGGGCAAGTCTTACAATTTCCTAATAACCGAACATTAACATAATGTTTATTTTTATCATATTCGACAAATTCAACATCTCCATCATCTTCTTGCAAAACAGGACGTAAACTTTCAATTATATCAAAAATTTTTTTTTCTATATCCTCAATCTCATTCATTTTAAATCTCAATTTTTAAAGAAGGGGAGGATATAAGCCCATAATTGTGTTTTCTTATTTCTGAAATTAAGTTACTTACTACTTTCTTAATAACATCACCTTGATGACCAGCATTTTCACGTAAAATTACGGGTTTGCCTCCATCGTTTGCTTCTCTCATATTAATATCAAGAGGGACTTCGCCAAGAAAAGGTATTCTATTTTCCTCTGCAACACTTTTGCCGCCACCTTGACCAAAAATATAGTATTTTTTATCAGGCATATCAGGAGGAACAAAATAACTCATATTTTCAACAATGCCAAGGATATCAACATTTACTCTACGAAACATAGCTATTGACCTACGGACGTCAGCCACAGCTATTTCCTGAGGTGTTGTTACAATGACTGCACCGGTCAGAGGGATTTTTTGAGTAAGAGTTAGTTGAATGTCGCCTGTTCCGGGTGGCAAGTCAAACACCAGAAAATCCAGAGAACCCCATTCTAATTGTTCGAAAAGCATTGAAAAATATCCTGCAAGCATCGGACCACGAAGAATAGCAGCTTCGTTTTTGCTGAGCATAAAGCCCATTGAAGCTACTTTAATCCCATACTTTTCATTGGGGAAAGCTTGAGTTTTTCCATCTTCGGTTTCATAAACCTGAAAAGGTTCGTCATTGAGACCGAACATTGTTGGCTGGCTGGGTCCATAAACATCACCATCGAGAATACCAACTTTAGCACCTCTCAATGACAAAGCTCCTGCAATATTCGAAGCTATTGCAGATTTTCCTACTCCACCTTTACCAGAAGCAACAGCAATAATATTTTTAACACCTGTCAGAAAATTACTATTTCTTGCAGGCATTGGTTTTTCAGAAAAGATGATATCACTTTCGATATCAGGGTCTAACTTTGCTAATTCTTCTGCACATCGATTATTTATTTCTTCGGCAACCCATAAAATCGGCTGGACAAGTTCTATATGGATTTCAATATAATCATTTTTATTTTTGTCTTTTAGAAAAAGAATTTTTTTAATTGCGTCAAGTTCTATTAAATTTTTGTTTAAATCAGGGTCAATCACATTTGATAATGCCTGTCTTATATTATCTTCAGTTTGTGTCATTAATTATTCTCGTTATAAAAAAACAAATTAAAGCAACTTAACGAAAATGAAAATATTAGATTGTAGTTAAATCAATGATGAAAGTAAATAAAAAGTTTTGAAAAGAGAAAATATTTTTTTAATTTTGTAGTCTTGTTTTTTTCTTAGGGCCCTATCGACTAATGGATAGGTCACCACCCTTTCACGGTGGCAGTACGGGTTCGAATCCCGTTAGGGTCACAATTTCATCTCAACAAATGCTTTTCTACTAATAACTTACATAAACTGCTAATTTAAATCAAGATGTTAAAATTTTAATAATTTATTTTTATCTTTAATATATGATTTAATAAATGAAAATTTTTCATACATAAACTTCTAAACCTGAAAATTTATAATAATTTGATAATATAATCTTTATTCTATTTTTTGATTTCATAGGTTTTAAATGAAAGAAAATAATTTGAATAGATTGGAAGCCAGACTTTTAGAAATTAAGAACAGCAACTCATTTGATTATGAATATTTTATTCCCGAGGTTTGGTTAGAGCCAACCAGAACACAAAACATTTCAAAAATCAATATTAATCCCGCTGATTTTTTCTTGAAAGCTATCGAGAAAATTAAAGAATTAAGTTCTAATAAATTTAATTTGAGTGCGGATTGGTCGAACGAGGCTGTCATTTATAATATGCTGACAAGATTTACAACCGCTTTCGATAATGACGGAGACGGCAAAATAAATATCCCGCTCGGTAAAAACAGCTGGAGGGAAACAGGAACTTTCCTCAAATCAATTGCATTATTGCCCTATATCTTCTCGCTCGGTTGCAACACTGTTTATATGCTTCCGATAACGTCAATCGGCATTGATGGCAAGAAGGGCAACTTAGGCTCGCCCTACGCCATTAAAAACCCTTATAAACTGGATAGTAATCTATCAGAGCCAATTCTCGAAATGAGTGTTGAAGAGGAATTTGCTGCTTTTGTCGAAGCCGCTCATCTTTTAGGAATGAAAGTTGTAACCGAATTCGTTTTCAGAACTGCAAGTATCGACAGTGATTTAGCCTATGAAAATCCAAAATGGTTTTATTGGATTAAAGAATCAATCCCAAACAGAACGAAACCAGATGATGAAAATTCTTACGGTCCACCAATATTTTCTGACATAGATTTGGAAAAAATCAAGGCAAAAGTCGAAATGAAAGATTTCGATAATCTCATACCTCCAAGCAATGTTTATAAAAATATGTTCACCGAAGCTCCCGAAACAACTTTTTACGATAAGGAAAAATTAAGAGGCAAACTCAAGAACGGTGAGATTGTGAAAATTCCAAGTGCTTTCGCTGACTGGCCCCCCAATGATGTTCAACCGGTTTGGAGTGATGTTACTTATCTAAAACTCTATAACCATAAAGATTTTAATTATATTGCATACAACACAGTCCGTATGTATGACACCAAATTGGCTAAAAAGGAGAATATTGTTAAGGATTTATGGGAAAGCATAACCGAAATTATTCCATACTATCAGAACAACTTTGGAATTGACGGTGTAATGATTGATATGGGACACGCTCTTCCATCTGAACTTAGAGCTGAAATCATCAACAAAGCAAGAAAAAATAACAAGAACTTTGTATTCTGGGAGGAAAATTTTGTTCTCAGCAAAAAATCAGTTGAAGATGGCTACAATGCCTCTCTTGGTTTTCTTCCTTTTGATCAGCATTCACCTCAAAAAATGAATACCCTGATATATCAAATGTCCACCGAAGGTAGTCCGATTCCTTTCTTTCTGACACCAGAAAGCCATAATACCCCAAGGGCTGCTTCCCGCAAAGGTGCAGATGAATTTTCAAAAATCGCTTGGGCGGTAAATAGTTTTCTTCCGGGGCTGTTATTTATCCATTCAGGTTTTGAACTATGTGAGATAAATCCCGTAAATACTGGCTTAGGATTTACTCAAGAAGACCAGCAAAAATATCCACCTGAAAAATTAGCACTTTTCTCTAGTCTTTCTTTAAATTGGACTAATGAAAAAAATATAATTAATTTCATCAGGAAAATCAGTGATATTAGAAGTAAATATTTTAAAAACTTCAAAGATAATTACTCTCCTAAAACATTAATACATTTGAAAGCCTCAGACCCAGATATTATTGCGTATATGAGGATAAGTGAAACATTTAAGTTATTGATAATGTGTAATTTAAGTAGTGTTAATAAAGGAAATATTTCTTTGGAATTAAATGACGTCAATAAAATTGAAGACCTCTTAAGCGAAACTAAATACAAAACAAAGGATAATAAATTAATTCTAAGCTTAAAACCATTTCAAATTATAATAGGAGAATGTAGCTAATTAATTTTGAATCAACAAAGCATCAGAAAATTAATCCAAAGAACTGAAGGGAGAAGATTTTTACTGGATTAGGAATTCTGTATGTTTGACATAGGTATTGAACCTTTAGCTGCTTGCCGCAGTTGAGGATTTTGAAGTATTCCAATGTTAACCAATTATGCGTTTGAATAGAAGCGCAAGACTACAAGTTATATGTAATGTAGCTTCACCTGAAGCAAAACCCGAGTTTCAGCCAGCCATTCTATTCACCAAAGTAGTCATTGTCAATTTTCTTCAGCTCGTAAGTTGCAAATGTCGAAACACCAAGACCATAATCTATCATATAGTCAGCCAGTTTTTCACCGTCAATCAAAATTACTTTCTTCGTAATTGTTTTTACATACTCAATCGCAGTGTCGGAAAAGCGCGATGTTGTAATAAAAATTCCTTTGTTCGCTCGTTGACCGTCTAATGCACCAACGAATGATTGAATGTCTGGTCTGCCTACAGGCTGATTGTCCCAACGTTTTGCCTGTATGTAAATAAAATCAAGTCCGAGCTTATCTTCTTTTATTATTCCGTCAATTCCTTCATCATTTGTAAAACGAGTTGCTTGCCCTGCGTCTTTTATTGAGCCACCGTATCCCATTTTTACTAGTAATTCAACTACAAGTCTTTCAAAGAAAATAGGAGGGATTGATTTTATTTTAATTAAAAGGTCTTGAGCAAGTGTTCTGCGAATTTTTTGATATGAATCTTCAAAAATTTCTTCTGGTGTCGCTTGACTGTTGTCAATTTGCTCAATTGCTGTGTCTTGTTCCTCCTGATTGTTATGTGGTCTTAAAAAGTCAAGATACTCAGGAAATTGTCTGAGAAAACTCATATTAATCTGTGTTGGATTTTGTCCTAAAACTTCCTGTCCACGTTGGGTTATCCTAAAAATTGAACGTCTTGGTGATTCCAATAGTCCCGCTTTGAGTAAATGTGTCTTTGCCCAACCGACCCGATTATCAAAAATAGCTTGAACACCTGATGGTAGCATTTCTTGTCGTTCATCTGGTGTCAAATTGAAATGATTAGCTAAATGTTCAATGGTCTCTCTTAAACTATGTTCATTATTATCCGCTGCAAATGTCATTAACGGAAGCATTAATGTTTGAAAGTCTGGTATTGGCATATTTAACTTTTGTTTATTTATAGTTGACAATTAAAACCAAATATATAAAATTCTTAAAAATTATCTACATTATTAAGACTAACATACTAATTTTTTTGCTATCAATTATGCCACTAAAATTATTAATTATTTGTTTGATTTCAAAACTTTAGTAAGAATTAAAAGGTTTAACCATTAAACCATTTCTAATTCTTTTAACTTTTTTTAAAAAAGAACAACTTGAAATATACTATCCAATAAAACTGAGAAATTTATTAATTCAATTGTTACCGATGATAAATATCCTAATTATATAGATAATTTGGTTTCTTCGCCTTAGGCTCAGAATGGCTTTTTTAAGACAATCATATTTAAAATAATATGAGATTCCTTGACAAGCAAGGAATGACAGGGGGGGGTTGTTCTTCTTTCTGCGTCACTCCTGCGAATGAGGCTGTGTAAAAAGTAGTCATTCTGAGGCGAAGACGAAGCATCCATATCACATAAGTCATTGATAAATAATAGACTCTTCACTTCGTTCAGAGTGACAAATCCCTGTTTTTTATACTTTTTACACAACCTCGAATGCAGGAGTCTTCGAGTAATTACGAGATTCCTTTCTGCACAGGAATGAAGATGAGAAAGAAATACTCAATTTAAGTAGGTAAAAAAGAGTTATTTCTAACACTTTGAAATCAAAAAGATCATTTTATGAAGCACATACTCTTTGGAAGCATTGAATAGTAATTGATAAGAGGCAACTAAAATAATATCAAATTCAGTATAATAGCTATAAAACAGCCTTCCTTAAAAATTTAAATATTCTATTTAATAATTGAGAAGTATTTGGATATTAAATTTCTATCACCCTTTAACCTTGCAAAATAGGCACCGGTGCTGTATAAAGATTGATTTAAATTAAAATTATATTCGAAATTAGCTTTTATTTCACCATTATAAATTTTCTCTATAAGTCTTCCGTTCATATCAAATGTCTCAATTTTGCAGAAATCGTCCTCATCAATAATTAAATTAACTGTTTTCTCAAAATTGTTGTTAATAATTTGAAAAACTTGATTCTCTGATTGGATGAGTTCATTTTCGTCTGCTTCTGAAGATTTATTCCAGTTATAGGGATAGCTGCCATATATATTATATTTTTTATCCATATAATCATAAATAACCTTTGATGAAGATGCGCTATTGCAATCGTTCATCATAATTATTTCGGAGATTAAACCGCTAAAATGATGTCCGTAGGTTACTCCCGTCGAAAAATTATGGAACCTTGCACCTGTAGAAGCACCGCCAATTCCTGTTCCGCTTACATCGTTAATAATACCTGCAAATGATTTATAGTCAGATGCTTTACCATCGAGGACTCCTCTGAATTTTGAACCGTCAAATTCAAGTTGAGCTAAATGAAGCCCCGGAGTAATTTGTAATTTCAAAAATATCCTTTTCCACTCTTTATATATACCAAAGTATAAATTGTCAGGTGGTTCAATATAAATATTAAACCCAGAAATAGCACCACCAGCTTCAAAAATTACCTGTTTTCTGCTTAAATCTTCGCAGTAGAAAACAACTGACAGTGTTTTTTTTGTATTATCTTCGAATTCTAAATCTGTTGTTATTGCAGGATGATAATTCACTGTAATGATGTCCTCATCGCCAAAGTTAGTGTTTCCTTCAAAACTAACGGAAGGAAAGCCATTGATTCCCTCTTTCAAAAATTTAGGCATTCTTGTTGGTTTTGTTTGAAAAGCAATTAATTTGTTTGAGGAAATGTCAGACCACTGACTAATCATTAGGTTTTCATCAGATTGAACGTTATCACCAGAAAGCCAGAGCATTATTTTTGCAAATAAACTTTTCGAAAAAATTTGATTTTCATAATCTAATTGATAAGAAACAGGACTTAAATTTTTTTCTTCTATAAGGAAATTTTGAAACTGAGAGTATAATGGATATATTGATGTAATTACCGCCAAAAATGTTATAACAAATTTTTTCATTCTAAAACCCTTGAATTTTATAAAACAAGCTATCCAATGCTTTAACAATTCATCATCCCTGCAAAATCAATATCGGCAGTTGAAGAAATATTTTTAATTATTGGGGAAAAATTAATTTTCAGTGAACTTTAATTTTTTACTTGACTTTAATATTTTTTATATTTATTTTTGTAGTGAACTTTAATTTTAATTTTAAATATAATATTTAATATGACACAAAATTTGGATTTAACACTAAGAGAAAAGAAAGCTGCTAATGTGAAACTTGGTTTGCTAATGGCAGCTTCGAAGCGTATGCTTGAGAAATCTTTGGACGAAATTTCCGTAAAAGAGCTTTGCGATGATGTTATGATATCGGAAGGTACATTTTTCAATTATTTCCCCAAAAAAACAGATTTACTTATTTATTATGTTCAGCTATGGTCAGTCGAAGTTAGTTGGAAAGTAACTCACGAATATAATTTCCCCACTCAATTTGAATATATTCGAGAAATATTCAGATTAACCGCTGAAAAATTCCAACAAGGATTGAAAATAATGAAGGAAATAATAGCATTATTTGCAGTTGCTGAACCAAATTATGAAACGATAAAACTTAGCAAAGCTGAATTGGTTCAAGCATTTCCAAATTTCAAAGGAATTGATGAGATAGAACCTCTTCCCTTTTATCAAACATTCGACCCATTCTTGAAAGAAGCTATCCAAAAAGGTGAGTTGCCATCAAATACAGATTATCATCTTGTTGCTTTGGGTTTATGGTCTATTTTTTTTGGTGTTCCGCTATTAATGCCTATAGAAAAGGTTGAAATGGTTTCCTATCTTTATACGATTCAATTGGAAATCTTCTGGAATGGGTTAAAAATTGAAAACAAATAATTAATATTAACTAAAAAGGTGTTTTTATGAAATACTTTATTTTATTATGCTCAATTTTTTTCCTTGCTCTGCAAGGCAATTTATTTTCTCAAGAAAATAATGGATTACCAAGGCAGACAATCAAAGGAAAAGTTGTAAACAAGGTTACAAAAGTCCCAATAATTGGGGCAACTGTGTCATTAGTTGGGACGAAATACGGCAGTTATACCGCTAAGGACGGAAGTTTCAGATTAGATAAGGTTCAGGTCGGAAGATACACATTAAGAACTACTGCAGTTGGATTTGAACCGATGCAATACAATATTGTTCTGAATTCCGGAAGCGAATTAGTAGTTAATATTGAACTAATTGAAAGCTTTGTTCAAACTGATACAATAGTTGTTACTGCGGCAAAGGATAGATTCGCCCCAAACAATGAAGCAGCTTTGGTAAGTGCTACAATGTTCACAATTGATGACGCTCAAAGGTTTGCAGGAAGCAGAATGGATGTTTCAAGAATGGCACAAAATTATGCTGGTGTCTTGGGTGCTGACGATAGAAGAAATGATATTATAATAAGAGGTGGTTCACCAACAGAGCTTCTTTGGAGATTGGACGGACTGGACATTCCAAATCCCAATCATTTTGCTACTCAAGGAGCAACGGGAGGTCCGGTTAGTGCTTTGAATGCAAACCTACTTGATAATAGTGATTTCTTTACCGGAGCTTTTCCTGCGGAATATGTTGGTAAAATGTCAGGGGTTTTCGATATAAAGCTAAAAAAAGGAAATAATGAAAAATATGAGTTTCTTGGAGAATTTGGATTTAATGGCTTTGAGCTTGGGGCACAGGGTCCACTACCTATCGAAAAAAGTTCATTTATAGCTAATTTTCGATATTCTTTTCTGGATTTACTTGATAAAATTGTGGATTTTGGTTTTGCTGGTATACCAAGGTATTGGGACTTCACTTCAAAATTTGATATCCCGATAAATAATAAAAACAACCTTTCAATAACAGCATTTTTAGGAACAAGTGATATAAATATATTAAATAGTAAACTTGATACTGTCTATACCGGAGACTTTGATATAAAGAACGGAACTGATATAGCTTCTCTGGGGATCAACTGGTATCATAATTATTCGGATAAAATATTTGGCGAGATGATTTTGGGATATGTTTATGGAAGATACAGAAATGTTCTGGATTCGATAACAACAGATGAAAACAACAAAGTATTAGGTTTTGATAAATGGTTTAACGGGAACTCATCCGAAGGTTATTATACCTTAAAATATAATATAAATTATTCACCTAACAGACAGAATTATTTTTCTGCTGGAATAGAAACAAGATCCCCATTTTATAGGTTAAGAGAGGAAAGATTCACAATAAGAGGTTTTGGAAATATACCTTGGAATTTAGATAAAACAGGAAACAGCCTGCACTTATTATCTTTTTTGAACTGGAATTGGAGAATTTCTGAAAATATTACTCTGAACACGGGTATAGCAGGTCAATACTTCGATTTATCAAAAAAATCAACTATTGAACCAAGACTTGGTTTTTCATATAAAATAAACGATGTAAGTAGCATTAATTTAGGCTTTGGATTACACAGGCAGATATTACCACTTCTAACATATTTTTATTCAGATGAAAATAAAAATTTGGATTTTATGCAATCTATTCATTATGTTGCGGGTTATTCATATAATCTTGCTTCTGACGCAATCATAAAAATAGAAGGATATTATAAAGATATATCAAAAGCTCCAATCAAAAAATACGAGAAAGATTCTTGGTCATTTCTTAATAGTGGAGTTAATTTTGGTTTAATTGGAGGTCAGGACGAAACATATATAAGCGAAGGCACAGGAAGGGCTTACGGGGCAGAATTATCATTAATCAAAAATTTTGCAAATGGGTATTATTTAATGACGACAGCCTCTTATGTTCGACAGCAATATAAAGGATCTGATGGAATTCTACGTTTTGGAGCTTTTGACAATCAATATATTCTAAACGTATTAGGAGGCTACGAAATAATTTTAAGCCCAAGTTTTTCAATTGAAATTTCAGGGAAATATACGATAGCAGGTGGTGCTCCATACACTCCTATTGATATCGAACAGTCAATTCTAACAAAAGAGACAAGATATATTGACAGCTTAGCTTATACTTTAAGAAATGAGCCTTATTCGAGATTGGATTTTAGAATTGACTTTAGAAATAACTTTAAAGGGCTCGCTCTAATCAGTTATCTTTCGATTGAGAATTTTCTTAATACAAGAAATATTTGGTTCCGCTGGTTTAATCAGCAAAAAAAAGCAGTTACAGATATTCCTCAGCTTGGCTTCTTTTTTGTTGGTGGCATTCGAATAGAATTTTAACTTTTAGAGATTGATTATGATTATTTTAACTGATAATATTGACTTCACATTGAGATATTTTGAGGATTTAAACCTAAAAAAAATAGACTTTACCCAATTATCTGATAATATCCGAAATTTAACTAAACATTTTTTTGATAAAAAAGAGATTTATCAGGCTGAAACAAAGGATAATTTTTGGAATCTTTGCATAATGGTTAATGAAGCTGATAAATCTCAATATGACATATTAGTTGAACTGATGGGCAATAATGAAATTTATACTGATAAAATTATTTGCCTGACAGGGATAAGCAAAAGTTTGCATGGTTTTAGAAATCGTAAGTGGGTTTCAGAACAAGGAAATATTCATTTATCTGTTTTTCTCAAGCCTAAGATTAAAATCGAGAATGTGTCAGGTGTTTTTCTTGCTTATGCCGCTGTTTCGACATTAGAAGCAATCAAAAAATCAGCTGATTATAAATTAGAACCGAAAATAAAATGGGTAAATGATATTTTCTTTGAAAATGCCAAAGTTGCGGGTGTTTTAGCACATTCATCTCAAAGGGATGGGATTATCACCGGCGTTATCTTGGGCATTGGGATAAATGTCAATTCAAAGCCTGAAGTAGAAGCAACTAAATTCGTTCCTGAAACTACATCATTAATTGAAAATGCAAAAAATAATAATACCTCAGAAATGATAGTTTTTAAAAACTTAATTCAATCTTTGAAAATGAATTTCGAATTTATTATAGAAGGAAAAACTGAAAAAATAATTGAAGAATACAAAAACAATTCACTATTAATTGGGAAGAAAGTTAGAATCTGGTCAGACCCTTACACAAACGAGAAACCAAAAATTCTTAATGAAGGAATTGTTACAAAAATTGGAAATAATCTGGAACTATTTTTAGATAACTCAAATGAAGCAATAATCAGCGGACGCCCTGAGGTTCTGAATTGATTACTCTAAGCTACTTTTTCTTATTTTTGTATTGAAAATATAGTGAAAATGTATGTTTAGAGTCGTAATATCATTATTTTTTTTATCAACATTAACTATTTTATCCCAGCAATGTTTTGATGAAATAGTTCTTGATGGTTCAGAGAAGATTGATAAATACGGTATTGATTCAACCGGTAATTGGTTGGCTATTACAAGACCATATACAAACAGATTCCGCCTTTATGTAAACGGGAAGCAATCCGATATTTTCTCTGGAATTCAAGACATAAAATTTTCAAGAGACGGTAATCGATGGGCTTGTTATGCTAAAGACGACGGAAATTACTGGCATTTATTAACAAACGATACAACATTGTATTTAAAGGCTTTTAGGGCAGGACAGTTATTCTTTACACCAGATTCTAAAAATCTTTTCTTCACCTATACAACTGAAGGTCGGCAAAGCGTTTCGGGCAAGATTGATAGTGCTGGCAAAGTTAAATTTGGATCCTCGAAAGAATTAGACATACCTGATGTTACAACATTGTATATCTCTGCTGATAGTAAAAGAAGAGCTGTTGTAACAAACAGAGATGGTGGAACTTATGTCAGAATAGGAAATGATCAAGGACCAAGATTTGACGCAGTAAAAGCCATTGGTTATTGGAATGATGGCTCGTTTATTTATGCTGCTAAACTTGGGAACAGCTGGGAAATATATAAAAATCGTGAATCAATATCAGAACCTTTTAATAGAATTATTGATTCTAAAATGAATCCCGAAGGCACTATTGCCGCAATTGCCATCGAAAGAACAAAAAGTGAACAAATTGTTTTGACACTAAATGATAAATATTATGAACCCTTAGTTAGTAAAGTGTATGATTGGGTTGGAAATATAAATATCAATCCTATACTTGAAATGGTAGCCTTCAAAGCAAAGAAAAATAATAACTTTTATGTGGTTTATAGCAATACAGAATATATTTCAGGAGCTAACTCAACAAATCCACTTTTTACTTATGATGGAAAAGATATTTATTTTGTAGGCTGTGATTTGGATTGTTTCGTCAATATTAATGGAAGAAGGTATTCATTAAATTCAGAAGTGGATTTAAAAGGAAATTTTGTAAAAAAGTCCGGAGAACCAACAATTGCTTATACCACAAGTTCAGCACTTGTGATAAGAAATCTCGAAAAAAATACTTTATCAGCAAGTAAAATGATGGACAAAATGTCCGAACCTATATACAATTGGAAAAAGCAAAGATATGAAGCACTTGGAATTTTTGGTGAAAGACTTTATTTTATTTATTGTAAATAAGAGATTTATTGAATTATGATGAAATATTTCTTATACAAATTATCAATGATTTTGATTGGGATATTAATTATATCCTGTAATAATGATGATATTAAACAAGGGAATGAAATTAAAACCAGAGATGTAGGTAACTCTCAACAGAAATCTGAAAATATAGCGGATTCTCTAAGCCCTCAAATATTAAGATATGATCCAAAGACAACATTCGCTGGACAGGATTTTAATTTACACGATGGAAAATCAGTTATCTGGATGGAAGTAAAAAATTTAAAGAAGTCAGTCATAGTAGTTTGGGAAGGAAGGCAACTCCCTGCAGATAAAAATCCAGAACTCACACTTTTATCTTTTGTAGTTCCTAAAGATTTATATTCTGTCCCGGGCTCCTATGAAATTTATTTACTTGATGTTGAAACCGGTTTGAAATCCAAAAATGTTTACTTTACCGTCCAGTAATTAGCAAAATTTACAAATGAATATAAAAAGCACCTATGAATGGATTATGTCTGATGAAAAAAGGAAATTTACTTTTTTCATATTAGCACTTTATTTTTTTAATGTAATCATAAAGATTATCTTTTCATTCTTTATACCGGGACCGGAAATTCTTGGTGATGAAGTTTATTACAAAGATTTAGCTTGGGCTTTTTATCATCTTGATGTTTATAAAATTAAAATTGCTAAAGTCCCTTATGTCTATCCATTTCTTTTAGCACCAGCCTTTCTTTTCGGGGATAATTTCCATATTGCGATGTATGTCATAAATGCTTTTTTGTCATCATTGCTGGTTTTTCCTGTTTGGTTGTTGTCAAGAATGTTCCTCGAAAGAAAATACGCGATACTTCCGGCAATCATCTCAACATTTCTACCTTATCATTATACTTTCCCACAGACAGTAATGACGGAAAATCTATTTTTCCCGATGTTTGTTATGACTGTATATGCTTTTTTTAAGGCAAGAAATGAATTAAAAGAAAAGTGGGTAGTTTTATTTGGTGTTCTACTCGGTCTTTCATTAATTACAAGAGATCAGGGTTTTGCTATCTTACCAGCTTTTTTCCTTATTTGGTGGCTACCTAATGAAGAAAAAAGTCCACACCCTATAAAAACTTTTGGGAGCAGAATCTGGCTTTTTGTATTAGCTACTTGTATTGCTATTATTGCCTTTTTCCCACAGGTTTTAATGAAAGCAAGCGGAGATATTATAGAATTTGTTAGCAGAAAAGCCTCAGGAGCACCGATTCAGGTCAAAACAATGACTGGAGCAATTCAATATAATCCTTATGAATTTAGAGGAATAATTATAGCTATATATTCTTTTTATTTAATTCTTTCAATTGCTCCATTTATTTTTTCTGTATTATTAAAACCGTTTATTTCTTTTCGTAGTTTTTTAAGAAAAAGAGAAAATGTATATCTTTTATTTATAATTATTATGACAGGATTATTTATGTTTGTCATTTTAAGGGCAGCTTATTTCCCAAATTATTTAGAAAATTATTATTTACAAGCAAGATATACATTTTATACAGGAATATTTTGGCTCATTTATGCTTTCATCGCCATACAAAAATTTTCTGAATTAGAATTAGATAAAAAGAAACTCATTATTAGATTAGTCATAGCTTCAATATTGAGTTTAGGAATTATTTTAGTTTCTTATTTCGGACTCATAAAAGGGGAAATATGGAAGCTCAGCAATTTTTTTGTATTAAGATTCAATGCTCTCGATGCTTACATTTATAAACAACATTGGTTTTTAATAATTTATGCATCTTTGACTGTTATAATTATATCTTATCTTATTTATAAAAATCAGAGGAAAGCAATATACTATTTATTTGCTGTCTCTATCCCACTCTATCTATTTGCTTACATTTATGCTTTTGGTGATTTAGCTGCTAAGCATGGAAAACCAGAGTGGGGTCTGGGATATATCCCCGGCAAAAAGCTTTATCAGGCATATAAAGATAAAATACCTTATGGAAATAGAATTATTGTATATAATGGCATCAGTTGGTGCAGCGATGTTTATCTTTATTTTATCTTAGGTTTTTGGGCAAACAATGGTGAATATCCTCATAGAATTGATATCAGAAGTAAGGATGATTTATATAGTAGATTTACCCAAATTTTAAATAATGTATTTTTACGTAAGCAGTTAGGTCTATGGTTTGTAACCGAAAATATGGTCCCAATAGAAATAAGAAATTTATATGATCCCTTTATTATTTTGGGTGAAGGATTATATATAACTGAAATAAGAGAAGATTCCGTTTTAGCAACTCAAAAACCTAATTTATTGAAAGAATATTCCACTCAAAATTATAATATTTATAAAATTCCTTTTGATTTAACTCGAGTTAGGACTGATGAAACAACCAAAGCGAGTGAAATATTCAAAATAAATTCCATTTTTCCTGATACTATTAAAGTTCCAAAAGACTCAGTCAGCTTTTATATTTATATTAAAACTGAAAATCATAATGACAATACTTTAGTTGTAATCAACGAAACTACAGTTAAAACTATTAATACAAATTATACTAAAGATTACCTTATAGCGACCTTCCCTTCTAACTTCTTGAAGCGGAGAAAGAGCAACCGTTATGAGATAAGGCTATATGATAATCGAGAAAATATTAAGTCGGAACCTGTTTATTTATATGTGAAATGGTGAAAAAAGTGAAAATTATTAATGTTGTTGGGGCAAGACCTAACTTTATGAAAATCGCTCCTTTAATGAAGGAGTATAGAAAATATGATTCATTTGAACCTATTATAGTTCATACCGGACAGCACTATGATGCTAATATGTCAGATTTATTTTTCAATCAACTGCAAATTCCAAAACCTAATATATCGCTTGGAGTTGGATCTGATTCACATTCTAAGCAAACTGCCAAGATAATGGAAAAATTCGAGGATGTCTGCCTTGATGTTCAACCTGACGCAGTTCTTGTGGTTGGAGATGTTAATTCAACAATGGCTTGCTCTCTTGTTGCTTCAAAGATGGGAATTAAAATCATTCATTTGGAAGCTGGATTGAGAAGCTATGACAGAACTATGCCGGAGGAAATAAATAGACTTGTTACAGATGCTCTCGCCGATATTCTTCTTACACCTTCAAAAGATGCAGATGAAAATTTATTAAAAGAAGGTGTCTCACCCTCTAAAATTTTCTTTGTTGGTAATATTATGATTGATACCTTGTTTCAATTCCTTCCTCTTGCTGAAAAATCCAATATTATGAATGAATTAAACTTAGAAAAAGAAAATTATATTTTAGTTACACTTCATAGACCTTCTAATGTGGATTTTAAGGAAAATATTTCAAAAATAATTAATGCTTTCGAGGAAATTCAAAAGGATATAAAGATAATTTTTCCTATTCATCCAAGAACGAGAAATAAATTAGCAGAATTTGGACTTAATGAATATGTTAATTCATTGAAAAATCTAATTCTTACTGAACCAATAGGATACCTTGATTTTCAAAAACTAATGAGCAATTCAAAGCTTGTAATTACTGATTCGGGTGGTATTCAGGAGGAAACTACAGCTTTGAAAATCCCCTGCATAACTGTAAGAGAAAACACTGAGAGACCAATAACAGTTACAGAAGGCTCTAATGAAATTGTTGGCTTGGATATGGAAAAAATGGTTAATCTTACTCAAAAAGCGCTCAATAACCAATGGAAAGAAAGTAAGATTCCTTTGTTTTGGGATGGCAAAACAAGTCAGAGGGTTTTAAAAGTATTGGAAGATTACTTTGTTAAAAAGGGTTAATATGGAGGTAAACCAAATATCGGAATTGTTCAAAGGTGAGAGAAATTTTATAGCTAATGCCTCAAATTTATGTGCTTTCATATTCGAACATACTTCACAAATTAATTGGGTGGGATTTTATTTCTTGTCAGGCAACGAACTTATTCTCGGACCTTTTCAGGGTAAGGTTGCTTGTATAAGAATTCCAATTGGTAAAGGTGTTTGTGGAACTGCTATAGCTGAGAAAAGGACTCAAATCGTTCCAGATGTTCATCTTTTCCCGGGGCATATTGTTTGTGATTCAGCTTCTCAAAGTGAAATGGTAATACCAATATTTTTTGATGGTGAAGTAATCGGTGTGCTTGATATTGATAGCCCAATAAAAAACAGATTTGATGAAAAAGAAGAACAAAAATTTCAATCATTTATTAGAATTTTGTTGGATTCATCGGATGTTGAAAAAATTATCAAATATTACAGAAATGAAGATTAATGTATCTCTATTAATTTTTCTTTTTTTTATTATTCCTATTACATCAAAAGCTAATTTGATAATTAATGAAGTTCAACCTGCTCCTGTCGGTTCCGAGCCGGAATGGGTTGAAATTTATAATTTTGACGATGATGATTTTATTTGCACAGCTTGCTTAATTAACGATGCAACCAACACAAAAGCAACTATCCCTGATTTTACTTTAAAATCAAAAAGATTTGCTCTCTTAACCAAAGATTCCAGTGCTTTGAAAATTAAGAGAAAAATTCCAGAAGATTGTCAGATAATTCAAGTCAGCAAAATCCCAACTTTTAATAATACTAATGACTTGATAGTAATAAGAAATAGTGATATGACCATTATAGATTCTGTTTATTACGATATGAAATGGGGAAAAGCTGGTATATCACTTGAACGTATTGATTGCTTAAAACCTGCTGTTTCAAAGGAAAACTGGGCTGCATCTTGCTCTCCCGATAGTGCCACAGCTGGTTATGAAAATTGTCAAGCTTTGAGAGATTTTTCAGTTAAAATTCTATTATCAAGAGATATAGATTTGAATTATATTTTTAATATTCAAAATACAGGAAGGAAATCAATTTCTGAAGCTAATTTTGAAGTTATTGCTGACATAAACAATGATAATCATTTTGCAAATGAAGAAAAAATATATCAAGGCTCAATTTTATCTCTACCAAAAGACAACTTTGTAGAAACCCAAATTAAATATAATGAAATAGAGAAATTGATACCTCGAAAAGGAAAATTTAATTGCATTTTTTACCTTATTATTAATTCCAAAAAGGACACACTTGCTAAATTATATTTTGATTTATATGTCAGCTATCCATTTAATTCTATTAGATTTAATGAAATAATGTATGATGTTTCAAGTGATAATTCCGAGTATTTAGAATTTTATAATACAACTCCTGACACAATTAATTTAAAAAATTGGTTTATTGCAAATAAACAAAACAGAACAAAAAGTGATACTTTTAGAATCTCAAATGAAGTTTCTATAGAGCCTAAAGGATATTTTTTAGTTGCTTTTGATACATTAATTTTCAATAAATTTCCAAAACTGAGAGGTGCTAAGAATATTCTCGCTCAAAAATCCTCTTTCAATCTTCTTGTAGCAGGTGATAAACTAATCATAGCAGACCCTAACGCCATAGTTATGGACTCGGTGAATTATGAACCCTCAATGCATTTACCCTCTTTAACCATTAAGAAAAATGTTAGTCTCGAAAAGATAAACGTTCATCTCAATTCATCAGAAAAAAAGAACTGGTCTTCTTCAAGAGATGAAAAAGGTGGAACCCCCGGAAAACCGAATAGTATTTATGAAATTTCCAATCCCAATGGCTTAATAATAGCAAAACCAAATCCTTTTTCTCCATATAGCCAAGGAAATGATACACATACTGAAATTCAAT
This sequence comes from Candidatus Kapaibacterium sp., assembly GCA_026418625.1. Lineage (GTDB taxonomy): Bacteria > Bacteroidota > Ignavibacteria > Kapaibacteriales > UBA2268 > CALHRB01. The sequence goes on along the minus strand of JAOABA010000042.1, from coordinate 2,460 downwards.
ATGAATTACCTTTTAAAGATGCTCTAATTACAGCCAAAATATTTGATACAGCTGGATTTTTGGTTTACGAACCAATTAATAATAGAATTTCTGCATCAATCGGCTCATTCCAATGGAATGGAAGAACAAAGAATGATGAAGTTCTTCCACCGGGGCAATATATCGTCCTATTTCAAGCATCTGATACAGAAACAAATGAAATCTGGGAAAGTAAAATTGTTGTTGTGATAGGAAAATGAACTTAAATATCAAACAATTTTTTTCAGGTTTACTTCGCACTTTGCACTTACTTAGTTTTGCGGAAAAATTGAGATTTAGATATTATTTAATTAAGTATCATTTAAGAAATCAAAAATATAAAATCAAAAACCCTAATTTAGTTTATCCACCTATTCACTTTATTTATGAAACTTTTGGCAGAACAAGCTATGAACTTTTTTTTGAAAGTGGTAAGCAAGCTGCTAAAAGTATTAAAGAGATTTATCGGTCATTATCGGATAATCCTTCACCTACTATTCTTGAATGGGGCTGCGGAATTGGTAGAATTATTACACATATTAAAGATGAGTTCCCCGATTCAAAAATTTTTGGTAGTGATGTGGATTCGAAAATGATTGAATGGTGCAAAAAAGTTTATAAAAATATTATATTTATTAAAAATGATTATCATCCTCCATTTAGCTTCTCAGATGATTATTTTGATTTTGTTTATGCCGCTTCAGTCTTCACTCATCTGACTGAAATCTACCAAAAAGAATGGCTAGAAGAAATTTTGAGAATTTTAAAACCCGGAGGTTATTTCCTCTTTACAGTCCACGGTGATTATTATGCACATAAGAAGCTAACTGCTTCAGAAATGAAAAGATATGAAGCCGGTGATATCATAGTAAGAGCAAATGTTAAGCTCGGTTCAAGAATTATGGCTGTTTTTCAAGGTGAGAAATTTATGAGGAATATTCTCTTAAAAAATTACAATATTGTGAAGCATATTAAAGAAACTGACTATCAAATTGCGGGAAGTCAGGAAATATGGATAATCAGGAAATAAGAGTCAAAATTATAAAATTACTTTAAAAAAAAGAAGCTGTCTTTATATTAGACAGCTTCTTTAGTATTCTCTAGTATTTACATAATTAACTTATATTTTCTTTATTTTCTTCCTCAGAATCTGTTTTTGGTTCTTCATTATTTAATTCAGAGTCATTCTTAATATCAGCCGCTTCTTGATTAGAAGCTTGTTCTGATTCGGCTTTTATTTCCTCTGTTCCCTGCTCAGCTTCTGAAGTTGTCTCTTCAATGGTTTCAGTAGTAACTTCTTCTTGATTCTGTTCTTTAATTGTAGTGTCGATAGTCTCACTAATGTTTTCGCTTGTTTCAATTGTTTCAGGTGCAACAATTTGAGTCTCAACTGCTTCTTCACTTGTGGTTTTGGATTCAGCTTTTATTACTTCTTCCTTAGCAGCAGGTTTTTGTTTTTTAGTTGTGGTTTGAGCTGCTTTTCCTCTTCTTCTTGATTTTGTAGAAACAGCACCATCCTGAGGAGCAGACCAGTCTACCAATTCTATTATTGCAGTTGGACTACCATCACCTCTACGTGTTCCTAATTTAATAATTCTTGTATAACCACCGGGTCTTTCCTCGACCATAGGAGCAATTGTATTAAAAAGCTCTTGAAGAACTGCTTTATTAGTGATAAATCTACCGACAATCCTTCTATTATGGATATCAACTTTGTGTCCTTCGGGAAGCAAACCAAGTTTTTCATTTCTAAGCGCGTGCTTTGCTTTGGTTATAAGGTTTTCAGCAAAAGGTCTCAATTCTTTTGCTTTTGCTTCAGTTGTAACAACTTTTTTATGTTCAAAAAGAGATGTAGCTAAATTATTAAGTAAAGCTTTTCTGTGGCTACTTGTTCTTTTTAACTTTCTTCCTGATTTTAAATGTCTCATAACAAACTCATACTAAATAATAGTTAAAGATTCGCTCGATTCTGATGTTTTATGTGGCTCTTCTTTAAGAAATTTTTCAACATTCATACCAAATTCCAGACCATACATATGAACAACTTCGGCGAGTTCTGCAAATGATTTTCGACCAAAATTTCTGAATTTGAGTAGTTCATGTTCTTGCAAAGATACTAATTCAGCCAATGTTTTAACATTTGCTGATTTAAGGCAATTATGAGCACGAACTGATAATTCAAGCTCATCAACAGGGGTAAGAAGGATTTTTCTTAATTTGGAACGTTCTGCTTCTTTGACCTCATCCTCAACTGAATCACGTTGTGGAACTTCTTCCTCTACTTCTTCAAAATTGATAAAGAATCGAATGTGTTCATTTAAAATTTTTGATGCGTAATGAACAGCATCTTGAGGAGTAATTGTTCCGTCAGTTTTTACATCGAGAATCAATCTCTCATAGTCAGTTTTTTGTCCAACCCTATATCTGTCTCTTATACACATC
>JAOABA010000031.1 GCA_026418625.1 Candidatus Kapaibacterium sp. | reverse complement strand
AGTATAAATATGACACATACACTATTAATGAACCAATTAGCCTCAAAGCTCTTGCTAAATGCTCAGGGACTACATTGGAACATCTACAGAATTTGAATCCTGAATTATTAATGACAACAACACCCCCTGACGCAACTTCTTATACAATAAAAATTCCACCCGGAACAAGAGAGTTATTTGCTGCTAATCTTGCAACGTTAACACCTGAAGAAAAGAAGCCTTGGATTATTCACAAAGTTGCTAAAAAAGAAACTATTGGCTCAATCGCAAAATATTATGGGATTCCTGAAAAAGTCATTCTTTCTGCCAATAATATTAATAGCGACAGGACAAAAATTAAATTACCAGCAACTTTATTAATTCCGGTTGATGCAAGAGAGTTCGAGGAAACATTAATTGCTGCCAATCAATCTGAACCCGACCAGCAAATCTCAAACAACAAGGAACCAGAAACCCAAATAATTAGCGTAAAAAGCGAAGATTATATTACTCATAATGTCAGTAACGGCGAAAATTTATACACAATTGCTCAAAGATATGGTGTAAGATTGGCAGATTTAAGGATTTTGAATAATATTCCATACGATCAGGAAAACGTTGAGCCCGGCACAACTCTTAAAATAGCTAAAAATGTTAATGTGACTGAAGCGCCAAAAGAACCAGTTATTAAAAAGCTAAATTCACCTGTAATTATAAGGCATAACGTTCGACCGGGCGAAACACTGGCTCAGATTGCGGATGACTATAATGTTTCGATTGAAAGCATTAAGAAGCTTAATAACCTAAAAGACAACAAAATCATTGGTAACTCATTAAAAATCATTGTTAATCCATCTCAAAATCAGAATAAAAAACTATTAAGTAGCGATGATCAAACTTCTTCTGATAGAAGAAAAGTTAATGAGACAGTCAAGAAAAAAATTAGCTATAAAGTCAAATCAGGAGACAATCTAAGTAATATAGCGGCTAAATTTGGAGTAACTGAAAGTCAATTGAAAAATTGGAATTCCAAAAAAATAGACGGGAACACTGTTTTCAAAGGAACTTATCTAACTATTTATCAGGAAAATATTAGCAAAGGAAGCTCAGCACCAACCTCTAAAGGAGTTAAAAAGGTTCCTAAATATTACACAGTTAAGCGTGGTGATACAATCTCAGAAATAGCTAATAAATTCGGTGTATCCACCAAATCAATTAAAACGAAAAACAAAAATCTAAACGATAAAAATCTTAAAGCGGGTCAAAAAATCCGAATACAATAATTTTTTTCAATCAAATATCTATATATCTTTTATCATTTAATAAGGATTGTTAAGATATGGCAAGGCTTTATGTTTCAAATAAAGATGAAACACCAAGGCTTTTTTCAAACGATTTTTTGGAATTTTTCTCTAAAGTTCATTGGACAGTCCCATTAATCATTTATATTCCTGTTGTCCTGTTCTTTTTATATATATCTTACTTTAATTTTGGAATTTCGATTGGCAATATAATATTACTATATTTAGCGGGGATTTTGGCTTGGTCATTAAAGGAGTATCTCCTCCATAGATTCATTTTTCATTACTCACCAAAAACTGATTTTGGGAAAAGAATTGTTTATATTTTTCATGGCATCCACCATGCTTACCCTATGGATTCACAAAGACTTGTTATGCCGCCATCGGTAAGCATTCCACTTGCATTTTTATTTTATTTTTTTTATAAAATGATTTTAGGCGATATCAATGTGAATCCCTTTTTTGCTGGTGTTGTTACCGGATATTTGCTTTATGATATGACTCATTATTCAATTCACCATTTTGCAATCAAAAACAAAATATTTATGAAAATAAAAGCACATCATATGAAACATCATTATACTGACCATAATTTAGGTTTTGGAGTGAGCCAGCCTTTTTGGGATTTCATTTTTGGAACTCGTTTTCAGAAATAAGACCCATTTTGCTTATACAAAATGAATAAAATCTTTGAACATTACTTCTTTCTTACTTATTTTTGAGTTTTTTACATTAATATAATATCATAAGGAATTATTATGAAAAGACATTTTATCTTTATATTCGCTATAACCATTTTTTTATTCAGTTGTTCAAAAAATGAAGAGGCTATCAAAGAACCAGAAAAGATACCAAATCTAACTGTTTTGAATTTTGAACAAGAAGCACCAAAATACGTTGGGAAAACTATAAAGCTTGAAGGAATAGTTTCTCATACTTGCAAACACGGCGGGAAAAGAATGTTTCTGATTGACAAAAATGACAGCTTGAGAGTAGAAATCACTGCTGGAAAAAATGTTGAAAAATTCGGTGAAGAACTCGTTGGTAGCACTGTTGTTGTTGAGGGTATCGTTAAAGAAGAAAGAGTTGATGAAAAGTTTCTTGCTGATTGGGAAAATGAAGTGCTAAATCCTGACGAAGAAAAACACGAAGGGAAAAAGATACATACTGGCGAGGAAGGGCACGATAAAGAAGATACCCAAAGAAAACTCAGAAAAATTAACAATTTAAGGGAAGAATTACGAGCCAGTGGCAAAAAATATCTCTCATTTTTCTCGGTTGAAGCCAATAAATTTGAGGAAAAGAAATAAGAGATGAAAGTAGCAACATTTAGAAAATGGAATAATATTATCCATCGTGACCTTGGTTATCTTATTTTTGGTTTGACAATTATTTATGCTGTTTCTGGGTTTGTTTTAAATCACGTTAAAGCAGACGGTTGGCACCCTGATTATATCTTTAGTAGTTCTGAAACTAAAATTGATAAAAAACTCATACCCGATGAATTTACAGAAAATGATGCTAAGGCTGTTTTAACTTCTATTGGTGAATCAAACTTTAAAAATTTTATTTTCTCTGGTGATGAAATAATTATATATTTCAAGAATGGCTCTGTATCTTTTGATAAATTTACCGGTGAAGCTCTGGTTGAAAAGAAAACACCACTTTATATAATCAAAGAATTCAATATTCTCCATTATAACAATATTAAGAAGTTATACACTTACCTTGCAGATGTTTATGCAATTGCTCTGTTTATTATGGCTATAACCGGTTTATTTGTTATAAAAGGGAAAAAGGGAATTACAGGACGTGGAAAATGGCTTACAGCAATTGGTATTTTAATTCCCATATTGATTTTACTTTTTTATATTTAAAAAATGTCAATACAGTTAATTTTTTTAGTATTTTTAAAACAAAAGCCCTTTTGGATAGATAAGTTAACCAAAAGGGCTTAAATAATTTATTTTTAATTCCTATTTCAAATTCTTTAATGCTTCTTCGGCTGCTTCAATTGTTGCATCAACTGATACAGGGCTACCAACAGCATTTTTCATCCACACTTTAGGTGTAAGGCAACCTTGTGTTAATACTCTGACTAACTCATCGGCAAAATTCTTGTCCTTCATATATTTTTCAAGCTGAAACTCGATAAGGTGACCAATCGGATAAGCAGATAAATAAAGCGGATAGTCAATCATATGAGAATAAATTGCAAGAATTGGTTGATCTTTCACTCCAAAAACTTCAGCATAATATTTATTCCAAATGTCTTTTGCTAATATGATAACCTGCTCTTTTAATTTTTCAGGCGTTGCATCAGGATTCTTATAGAGCCATTTCCAGACTTCCTGATCGAGCAAGGAAACACCCATAATTTCATAACTCATCCAGAAATTATCAAGAGCGGCTAAATATTCCTTGTTTGGGTCAGTATTTTTAATACCTAAAAGCTCTAAATCCCTTGTCTGGAAAATAAATGCAATAGCTTCGGTGAAAGCAGTGTTTGGAACACCATTCAGCATATAATAATCAACTTTTTGCAAAGTCAGAGTTTGCTCAACATTATGACCAAATTCGTGGATAGCAATGTTATAGCCTTTGTAATTCATTCCATCTTTTCCAATTCTGGTTCTCAATCTGGCTTTTTCGGATTTCATCTGAGCTCCCCAAGCATGTCCTGCTCCTCTGGATGGGTCCACAACCACTTTGTCCGAAATGAAATCAGCCATTTCCTTTGAGAAACCGAGCTTTGTTAAAATCACTGGAAGCTCTTTTTGGAAAGCTTCAGTGTTTGGATAGCGGCTCTTGGTGATTTTATCGAGTTCGTCCTGAGACATTGTGCTTCTGGCTTTGAAACCGTCATACCAGATATCATAAGGTTCAAGATTTCTACCTAATCTTTTCTTAATAAGCTCCCCAACCTTTTTGGCAGTTTCAGATGAAACCAATTTTACAAATAAATCTTCGATTTCCTTCAAAGGCATTTCCATCTCTTTGTCAAATTTTCTCTCGATATAAGTTTTGTAATAAGGATTATATGGATCGGCAGCTTTAACTGCAAGGAAATTATCGAGCAACATTTTGTATCTTGTGTCAGGTTCTGGTTTTGCAGGGATTTCTTTACCATCCTTGAAGATTTTATTTGTATAAGGATTCCATTTATAGTTATTTTTATTGATTACTTCCTGAGGAATTTCCTGAGTAATAATCCTTTTCATAACCTCATAAATCATCTTCTGCTTTGGAACTCCGTCTTCTTTGCCATATTGCGATTTTATTTCATCTCGCAAATTCCAATGAGATATTAGTTTTAAATCTTCCGGAAAATAAGTCTGCCCTTTATCATCAATAAGATATCCGGCATAAATATTATATTGAGAAATATAATTATCAGATGCTGTTTGAGCTTCGGAAATCCTTTGAGCTACTTCAGATGGAACTCGAGAAATAATGAAATCTCCCATCCTTGCATAAGCCCATTGTTTGCGGGACCATTTTTCTCCAAGAGTATTTTTTTCTTCTAATGTATAATAGGGAAAGTTAAGCAATAGATGAAAAGCAATCTTGTTTTTGAAGAAATCGTCCATCAGATGTGCACCGGGGCTATAAGCTGCAAATGTTTCATCTATGGGAAGAATTTCAAAATAATCCAGATGTAAAGGCATATTCAAATCGAGTGTGATTTTATTAAAATGCCCCAGAATAGACTCAAAATTCGAGCTTAATCGTTCAAAGAGCTTGTCCAAGGTTTCTTCTGTCCCTGCAAAATTGCTAATGCAAAAACGAACAAAATCTCCTTTGCTACCGTCGCTTTCCATCCAAAAACTTGCAACTTGATTGACTCCCTTTTCAATCCTGAATCTTTGTTCTTCGCCATACTGTTTCAATAATGTGTCTATGGCTTTTTTAATAGTAATTTTATCAATTGTTCCCATTTTCAATGTCTCTTCCTGTTTCGAACACCCAAAAATAATTAATGAAATAAATAAAAAAATTGCTAAAAAACTCTTCATTGTTTCTCCAAAATATAATACTTAAAAGAATAGTAAATTAATAAATAATTTGAAAAAAAGTATGAGATTTTCATAAAATATCAGATTTGATATGAAATTTATTAATTGAAATTGTTAATTTTCTCTTATTTTTGACAGTGTTCTTTTTGATTTAGAACTTAAGGAAATTTAGTATGAAAACTAATTTTTTATTGATTATTCTTTCGCTCACCATTCTTTTAATTTGTGAACAAACAAAAAGTCAATTAACAAACGATGAAGCCTTACCAGACTATTTAAAAAGTGATTTACTCAGCTCAGAAGAAGATATTTTCTGGAGCGAGGATTTCATCAATCCAGTGTGGCAGAATCCCGATGTAACTGCAATAGCGACTTATGGGAACAATATTTTCACAGCCGAAAACGGGAAAATAATTACATTTCAATTCAACTCAAACCAGTGGAATCAAATCGGCTCAATTGGTAGCGGTATCATCTTCACTATGACTAATTACGATTCTTTGATTTATGTTGGAGGGTCTTTTGAAGTGATGGAAGGGAAGAGAGTTAATTTCATAACACTTTGGAATGGCGCTCAATGGACTACTCTGGGCAAAGGGCTTGATAAAAATGTGTATGCTATCGCCGTTGATAGTAGCGGCTTAGTTTATGCTGGTGGAGATTTTACCTCTTCAAATAATGATGATACTCTAAATTACTTTGCCTTTTGGGACGGGCAAAAATGGAATGCACCGAAAGAACAGCCAGATGGAAGAGTTAGAGCAATTTGCATTAAGGGCGATAGTATAATTATCGGCGGCGATTTTGAGATGATAGGTGAAAAAGAATTTTTGAAAATTGCTGTTTGGGATAAAAAGCAAAATCAATGGTTTCCTTTGGGACAGGGAATTGAAAGCGGTTTAGGAGTAATGATTAGGTCTTTAACCATTGATGATTTTGGCAATATTTATGCCGGTGGGCAATTTTCTAATGTGAGTGAAATTGAAGTTAGTAATTTAGCTGTTTTCGATGGTAATAGCTGGAAAGAAGTTGGTGGTGGCGTGAAAGGTGTTATCAATGATCTTTTATATTTAAATAATAAACTTTATGTCGGTGGATCCTTTTCAAGTGTTGGTGACAAAAATATACCAAGAATAGCATATTGGGATGGCAAGGACTGGTCCTCGTTGAAAAATGGTGTGGATGGAGGTGATTATCCTTCGGTTTCTGCACTTTGTCCTTTTATGTCAAGCTCTTTATTGGTTGGTGGAACGTTTAATTTAGCGGGAGAAATCTCTTGTAACGGTCTTGCATTATGGGATGGCTCGGATTGGGTTGATTTATTTAAAGGTAAAAGAAATGGAGTTGTTTCCATTATATATGATATGGCAATTGATGAGAACAATTTGCTTTATGTTGGTGGCGCCTTTGTTAAAACAGGAGATAAAGCTTCAAGAGGGCTTTCTATGTGGGATGGAGAGAATTGGGTAGGTTGCAATAAAGGTCTTGATCCACCCGCTGTTGTTTATTCAATTAAACCTTTGGGTTCTGATATTTATTTTACCGGTTGGTTCTTCGGTGCTGATTCAGTCAAATTGAATAATGTTGCAAAGTGGGTAGGCAATGAAAAGCGTTGGGAGCCAATTGGACCGGGTATTGACGGTGGCGATGGAACATTAGGTCCAATCCTGATTTCAGGCAATGAAATATTTGTTGGTGGCAGATTCATAACATCCGGAGATCAAACATTGAACCACATAACATATTGGGACGGCTCAAAATGGAATGATATGGAGGGTGGAATAAAAAATCAAAATGCTACCATCTCTGCAATTACTGATGCGGGGAATGGGCATATCTATATCACAGGTTCATTTGACACTGTTGCCGGAGTAAGAACCCCATATTTTGCAGTTTGGGACAAAAATTTAAAGAAATGGATAGAGCCTCCACTTCGCTTTAACGGAATTCCAAGTGTTATTTTGGTTGATGGTGATAGCTTATATTTTGGTGGTAGTTTTTCAAATGTTAACGGAGTGGAAGCAAGAAATTTAGTTCTTTGGGATAGAAAAGCCAATTCCCTTCATACTTTTCCTTTAGTCAATGGTTCAGTAAGTACTATTCTTAAATGGTTTGACGACATTTATGTTGGAGGGCGTTTTGCCACTGTTGGGAATCTAACAGTCAATAGTATTTTCAAGTATAATCTTAATTCTGGAGAAATTGAATCTCTTGGCTCAGGGCTTAAACAGGGGCTTAATGTTGGTAGAGTTTCAAAAATAATTATTTATAAGAACGCTCTTTATGTTGGCGGGACTTTCACTAATGCCGGAGGAAAGCTCTCTTCGAATTTTGCAAAATGGTCTAAAATCAAAGCATCAGTTGATAATCGAGATTTAAATGAAAAAAATATACAAAGCTACATCACAAATAATGGGAAAGTATCAATTGAATTGAATGAAACTCAAATTTTAAAAAGTATAGAGATTTTCAATTATCTCGGTCAAAGGGTTAAGAATTTTAACTTCAATAATTTAAACTTAGAAGGAAATAAAATCAATTTGGATTTTGAAGAAATTGGCAGAGGATTCTTTATTTGTAATTTATATTATAATAACTTTACAAGAACAATAAAATTAATCCATTACTAATCAAGATTCATTAATCTTAAAATATCTTCATAAGTTTCTCTGGCTCTTATTAGATGAGCTTTTTCATCTTTAATGAGGATCTCAGCGGGTCGCAGTCTGTTGTTGTAATTCGAGGACATAGAAAATCCATAAGCACCAACATCAAGAATAATTGCTAAATCTCCTTCTTCGACTTCTGGCAGATAAATATGGCTTGCCATTATATCAGAGTTTTCGCAAATCTGCCCACAGACATAGTAAAAATTCTTACGGTCATTTTTGCCATAGATTTTGATTCTGTGTCTTGCTCCGTAAAGAGCAGGTCTAATCAAAACGTTCATACCAGCATCAATTCCAATAAATCTTTTGTAACTGTTTTTTATTCCAGTTACTTTTGAAATCAAATAACCGGCATTTCCTATAAGGTATCTGCCGGGTTCCATTTTTAGTTCTGGTTCATCAAAGTGATATTTTTTCGATTTTTCTATTAATACTTCGGATACTAATCGAGCAGTCTCTTCAATATTTAGCTCTTCTTCATCATCATCATAAGGAATTCCAAAACCACCGCCAATATCAATATATTCGGGTGCAATTTTAAGTTTTGTAAAAATATTTCCTGCTATAGTCAGAAGTTTATCAACAACTTCGGCAAAATAATACGGTTCTAAGTTGTTTGAACCTGTCATCATATGGATGCCAAATCTTTTAACACCAGAATCCAAAGCTAATTTATAAGCTTCGAAGGCTTGTTCGTAAGGGACTCCGAATTTTGCATCTGAACCTGCGGTTACAATTCCTTCGAAGCCACCGCGACCAATTCCGGGGTTAATTCTGAATGATATTATTTCAGGATGTTTAATTTTTATTAACCTTTTGAATGAATTAATATCATCAATATTTATTTTCACATTAAAATTAGCAGCAACTTTCAGATCTTCAATGCTCTCGTAATTTCCTGTGTATAATATTTTATTTTTATCGAAACCAGCTTTGTCAGCCAAGAAAAGTTCAAAGGGAGATGAACAATCTGCCCCACAGTCTAAATCTTTAAAAACCTTTAATATATTCAAATTGCTATTTGCTTTAACAGAATAATGGATTGTGTTTTTAGGGTAATATTTATCAAAAGCAGATTTTAACCTCTGATAATTATTTTTTATGATATCATAATCATAAACATAGAGAGGGGTTCCAAAATTTTCAGCTAAGTATTTTATATCTATTTTACCAATTTTTTCCATATTAATGTTTAATTTAATTTTTGAAAAACGTCATCAGATTTCAAATTTCCAAAAAATTCATTATGCAATAAGGACAAAGCTTTTTCAACATCTTTTTCAGAAACAACTATACTAAGATTTACCTCAGAAGCTCCGAGGCTAACCATTGAAATATTAATACCTTTAAGAACATTAAAGAAACGTGAGGCTATTCCGCTTGTATTTTTGATTCCCTCACCAATAGCAGAAATAATTGCTTGTTTTTTTTGGACTTCTACGGTTGAGAACTTTTTTAGCTCTTTAACAATCAAATCGAGATTTTTAGTGTCATCAATAGTAAGAGAAATACTAACTTCGGAAGTTGTAACCAAATCAACCGAAGTTTCATATTTTTTAAATATCTCAAAAACCGAGCTTAGAAAACCATAAGCACCTAACATTCTATTTGAGCTTATATTTATTACAATTGTTCCTTTCCTAAAAGCTATAGCTTTTATCATCTTTTTGGTTGAGGTCTTGCTGACAATTTTTGTTCCTGATTTAAAGGGATTGAAAGTATTGAGGACCCAAACAGGTATTTCTTCTTTGACCGCAGGATAAATGGTTTTAGGATGAAGCACTTTTGCCCCAAAGAAAGCTAATTCAGAGGCTTCTGTATATGACAATTCTCTGATTAGCAATGTTTCTTTTACAATTCTTGGGTCTGAAGTCAAAATTCCGTCAACATCAGTCCAGATTTCGAGTTTTTCGGCTTTTAAGACAGAGGCAATTATTGATGCAGAGTAATCTGAACCACCTCTACCCAGTGTAGTAGTAAATCCTTGTGCATTAGAGGCTATAAAGCCCTGTGTAATAATTATATCATTTTGCTGTAAGGCAGAATTAATTATGTTTTCTGCATTTTTTTTCGTTTCTTTGAAATTCACATTTGCTTCAGTATAATTTGAATCTGTTTTTAGAACAGTTCTTATGTCAATTAGTGAGACATATTTTTTTGCTTTGAGAAAAGCATTGTAAATCAGGAAGGAAGATAATAACTCACCATAAGAAAGAATCATATCCTTTGATTTTGGGCTAACTTCACCAAGAACATCTAAAGCATTTAATAAATTTTGAAGCTCGATGAATTTATTTTTGATGAATTCAAAAACATCGGATTTTAAATTTAATTCTTTTGCAATATTCAAATGCTTCTCGAGCAATTCATCTGAATAAGTTAGAGCCTGATGCAAATTCTCAGCATTCAGACTGTTAATGATATTTACCAATTTGTTTGTAACACCAGCAACCGCAGAAACAACAACAATTCTTTTGCCTTTTCTGGTTTCAACGATAGATATAACATTTCTGATTGCTTCTGCATTTTGAACAGAAGTTCCACCAAATTTTAATATTGTCATAAAAAATTACTCAGATTTAATAAGTTCAACTTCAAATATTAGGTTGGAATTAGCAGGTATATTCCTGATTTTTCTTCCTCCAAATCCTAAATCAGGGGGAATAAATAATCTTCTTTTCCCACCGGGTTTCATAGTAACAACACCTTCTTCGATGCCTTGTATAACTTCGTTGTTGCCAAGAATAAAGGTCATTGGTTGATTTAGTTTATATGAGTCTTCAATCAGTTCGCCAGTTTCGGTTTTGATTATATAGTGCAAAGTAACTTTTTGACCAAAGCGGGGGTTGGTTCCGCTTCCTAAGGTTAAATCCTGATATTTCAAACCAGAAGGTGTAGTAATTATATTACCTGCTTCTATAGTAGTGCTTGTTGTTTGTTTTGAGGAACTACAAGCAAGCACAAGAGCGAGAGAAATTATAAAAAAAATATTTAAATATTTCATATTTTCACCGTTTTAATAACCAACTTTATCTTTTCTAAATTTTAAAGCAGCTTTTATAAAATTTATAAAAAGAGGAGCGCCCGTGACGGCTCTGGATTTCAACTCAGGATGAAATTGAACACCAACAAACCAAGGATGATCTTTTAGTTCTATTATTTCAACTAATTTACCGTCAGGCGATAAACCACTGAAAATCATATTGTGGTTTGAAAGAATTTCACGATAGTCGTTATTTAATTCGAATCTGTGTCTGTGTCGTTCGGAAATCTGGTGCTTCTGGTAGGATTCAAATGCTTTTGTTCCTTCTGTTAATACACAAGGATAAGCTCCTAACCTCATTGTTCCACCCTTAGTAGTAATTTTTTTCTGATCTTCCATTAAATCAATGACGTTATACTTGGTGCTTTTATCGAATTCTGTTGAGTGAGCATTTTCTAATCCGCAAACATTTCTTGCAAACTCAATAACTGCACATTGCATACCTAAACAAATACCGAAGAAAGGAATATTTTTTTCTCTCACGTATTTAATAGCTGTAATTTTACCCTCGATGCCTCTTGAACCAAAACCCGGACCAACAAGAATTCCATGTTTTTCGGATAAATATTCTTCGATATTTTCATCATTTAAATTTTCTGAATTTATCAGCTCAACATCTACATTGGTGTCGTTAATTGAGCCAGCGTGAATAAATGCTTCAATAATACTTTTGTAAGAGTCTCTATATCTTGTATATTTACCAACAAGAGCAATTTTAACTTCATCTTTTGGATATTTTATTCTTCTGACAAAAGTTGCCCAAGTGTCAATTTTTAGTTCATTCAATGGGAGATTCAATTTTTTTAGGACTATTTCATCTAATCCGCTTTTATTGAACATAAGCGGGACTTCATAGATAGTGGAGTCAACATCTAAAGCCTCAATAACAGAACTTTCGTCAACACTGCAGAAGAGAGCAATTTTTGCTCTTTCTTCACTTGTTATTTTATATTCAGTTCGACATAGCAGTATATCAGGCTTAATTCCGTGCTCCATCAGCATTTTTACTGAGTGTTGAGTTGGTTTGGTTTTTAACTCACCTGAGGATTTAATATATGGAACATAAGTTAAATGGATAGTCAAAGTATTTCCAAGACCTTGTTCGAGTGTGATTTGTCTGGCAGACTCAAGAAAAGGAAGTGATTCGATATCTCCAACAGTTCCACCAATTTCAATGATGACAAAGTTATATTCTCCATCGAATACTCTTATTCTCCTTTTGATTTCGTCGGTTATATGAGGAATAACCTGAACTGTTTTTCCAAGATATTGTCCTTTTCGTTCTTTTTTTATAACCTCATAATAAACCTGGCCGGTTGTAGTGTTATTATTCTTGTTTAATGATTGTCCAATGAATCGCTCATAATGACCCAAATCGAGATCAGTTTCGGCTCCATCGTCAGTAACGTAAACTTCTCCGTGTTGAAAAGGATTCATAGTTCCGGGGTCAACATTAATATATGGATCGAGCTTCATAATGGTAACCGAATAACCTCTTTGCTTTAGTAATAAACCGAGGGAAGCAGAGGCTATTCCTTTTCCAAGCGAGGAAAGAACACCACCAGTGATAAAAATATACTTTGTTGTTATTTTCTTATCTGATTCTTCTGGCATATAAATTTGAAACTAATATTAAAAACTAAGCAAATTAGCTAAAATTTAAAAAAGAGCAAAGCAATTTATATTATAGGAGTTTTATTAATGGTCATTTTTATTATTTAGAGGGAATTACAATTTTGAATGTAGTTCCTTTGTTTAATTGGCTTTCGACAAAAATTTCACCTTCGAGCATATCAATAAATCTCTTAACAATTGTAAGACCAAGTCCAGTTCCAGAAGTAAGACCAATTTGATTTTTGCCTCTGAAAAAAGCATCATAAATTTGATTAATTTCTTCTTCTGGAATGCCACAACCGTAATCTTTTATGGAAATTTCAACTTTTTCAAGATCATTATTAACTTCTATATCAACGGGCATTTTTGTATCGGAATATTTCACTGCGTTGAGAATTAAATTGGTTAATATTTGTCTTAAAATTCTGGAGTCAGAATAGATTTGATTAATTTCACTTTTAAACTTTAAATGAATTGGATGTTGTTCTTTATCAACAATAATTACTTCTTCAATAATTTCTTTAAGTATTCTATCAAGATCGAACCAACGCTTTTCAATTGTTATCTTGTCTGAGTCGCCACGCCCAATCGTTAAAACATTTTCAATTAAATTTGTCATAATATCAACTGACTTTTTAACTTTTTCAGTATGTTTCTTTACTTTATTGAAATCACCGGATTCATAATAGCTTTCTATTAAATATATAGATGAGAGTATGACTGTCAATGGAGTTCGATATTCGTGCGAAATCATATCAATAAATCTGCTTTTCATTTCATTTAACTCTTTTTCTTTTTCCAAGGCTTTGGTCAGCTCAAGTTTAGCGTTAATCAATTCCTTTTCAATAACTTTTCTGACGTTGATTTCAGCAGATAAATCGTCTAAAGTATTTTGAAGAAGTTTAGTTCTCTCTTTTACTCTGTCTTCGAGTTCAGCATTAAGTTTGATCAACTTTTGCTCTGCTATTTTTTGATCGATAGCTAAAGCGCATTGATACATAAAAGCTTCGACGTGCTTGGAATAATCATATGAGAATTGGATTTGGGGATAAATATAAACCATTCCATATAAATTATCATCTTTTGAAATTCCTATGACATAAATCTCACCCATATTTGTTTTTTTTCTGATATTTTTAGCTGTTTCTGGACTGATGTTATATTTAACTATTTCTTCAAATGAATCTTGAAATTTAATTAGTTTGGCTTGTTTGTATAAATCTAAATATCTGTCACTTATTTTCCAGACTTGACCATTATCCACAATATTGGGATCTTCAGCTATCAGCTTTAATGTATTGATTAGATTCTCATTTATTGCTTTAACAGTAGCAGTCCTTGTTTCTTCATTATAGGCAAGAACGACTGCATAACAATCAGGCATTAAAACTTTTAATCCTTGAATGATATAATTGTAAATTTCTTCAATGTTTTTTATTTTTAATAGATCAAGAGCAGTTTTGTTGAGAAACTCAAGGTAATCGAGATATTTTCTTACTTTTTCTTCAGCTTCATATTGTTGAGTGATGTCAAAAGAAATTGTAATTACTCCGGTGATATTTCCATTTTCATCAAAGTAAGGTATTCTGTCAGTTTTTAACCAGATTTCTTTGCCATCCTTGTCAATCAATTTGTCTATGGCACCAGTTAGTGGTTTGCCAGTTTTGATAACTTTTAAATCTTCTTTATGGAATTTATCAGCAAGATGTTTTGGGAAGAATTCTTCGGCACTCTTACCCATTATGTTTTTAACTTTGTTTTGGAGTAATTTTGCAGCAGCTTTGTTTACTCTTAATATTTTATTATTAGGGTCTTTGTAAAAGATGCTTGCTGGTATAGAGTCAAAAATTGTTTGTTGTTCTATATAGATTTTCCTCAATTCAGCTTCTGCCTTCTTTCGCTTAGTGATATCTTTAACAAATCCTTCGAGAAAAACAACTTCACCCGAATCGTTTTTCACGATTCTTGCTAACATCTCGGTATCGATTGGTTCCCCAGTTTTTTTCTTAAATTGAATATCTAATTTTACATAACCTTCAGAATTTATTAAAGCTTCAATAACTCTATCTCTGTCATTTGGATTATAATAAATTTCGTCTCGAATGCTTTTTATGTTTTGAATCATTTCCTCAGGTGAACTATAACCAAGTAAATTAGCTCCTTCTTTATTCATTCTGACGAATCTTCCGTCCGCAGTTGTTTGAAAAATAGCGTAAGGTGCATTATCAAATATATTTCTGTATTCTCTTTCCAAACGTTTAATTTCTTCTTCATTCTTTTTTCTTTCAGATATGTCAAAGAAAATAACAGCCATATGATTTTCGTAAGTCTGATAAGCACGGACTTCAAAAGCTCCTTTAATGCTTTTGTCCTGATAATCAATTTGTTCAAAAAAGTGCTTTCCACCCGATTTTGCAACATTTTTGTAAATTTCAATTATTTCGGTATCTTTCAAACCAGGAAAAGCATCTTCAATTTTTTTATTAAGCAAAGGTTTGTGGTCAAAATTCAGAATTCTTTCAGCTGCCTCATTATAACCATTTAAAATTAAGTCGTCATTCTCATCAAGATAATAAAAATATATTCCAAGTGGGGAATTTAGCACTGTATTTTTAAATGACTTTTCACTTTCAATTAGTTTTTGCTCTAATTCAATTCTTTGAGTAACATCTCTTAATGTATGCAGTAAAAGTATATTTCCTTTTTGATTAATAAATGGTTTGATATTCACTTCAAGTTGAATATGGCGACCAGTTTTGGATTCTACCATTATATGATTATCCAAATCAACTGTTTTTGTTATAATATACTCAGCCAAAAGTTTAATTGCTCTTTTTCTTTCTTGTTTATGAACGAAATTAATGATAGATTTTCCAATTAATTCTTCCTTATTTCTGAAGGACATTGATTCGACAACATTTTCAGAAATAAAATGAATATTACCTAATAAGTCAGTAACAACTGCATAATCAGGAAGAAAATCTAAAGTATCATAAAATGTTTTTTCATCATTAATTTTTAATAATTTATCCTTGTTAAAACCAAGTGTTTCAGGAGGTAATTGATTTTCTATTAGAAGTCTCTTGAAAGTATCATTAGTAATAATTAAAATATTATCTGACTGATTGTTAGTTTGTTTGAAAATAGACCAAAAAATTAAAGTGAGTGGATCTATAAAAAAAGTCTAAAGAACATTTTCGGATAAAAATTGCTTATATTTTTCTACAATAAAATCAGAAAAAATGTTAACTGATGATTCTTCAGGAAAATGGTTAAGATTGCTATGTTCCTTGAAAATTACATTCAAAGTTATGATTCTATCATCTTTTATGATACAGAAACCTTCGTTGTTATCCAAGTCCGTCTTATCTTTTAATATTTCAATTATATCTAATTTTTCTTCCATTTGATGATAAACAAGAATTATTGCTAAAATGAATTAATAATATCTACAACTTTTTTTACTTCCTTGATAGTCATAACTGGACTAATGGGTAAACTTAAAACCTCTCTGTGAATTTTTTCTGTGATTGGATATTCTTTGGAATTCCACTCAGAATAAGCTTCTTGTTTGTGTGGAGGAATTGGATAATGAATTAATGAGCCAATTTTATTTTTATTCAAGTAGTCAATTAAACTTTCTCTTTCCTCAGTTCTAATTACAAATAAATGCCATACATTTTCCTCGGGCTTAGTTTTTGTTGGAAGTATTATTTTTGTGTTATTAATGTTATTTAGATAAAAATCGGCAATTTCTCTTCGTTTTTTGTTATCATTATCTAAATATTTTAGCTTAACTCTCAAAATTGCGGCTTGAAGTTCATCAAGGCGGCTATTATAACCTTTGAAACGATTGACATATTTTTGTTGGGAGCCATAATTTCTCAAAACTCTGACTGTATGAGCCAATTCATCGTCGTTTGTTGTAATAGCACCGGCATCACCTAAAGCTCCAAGATTTTTACCGGGATAGAAACTAAAACCAGAAGCGTCTCCCAGATTTCCAGCTCTTTTTCCTTTATAGATAGCTCCTTGGGCTTGAGCTGAGTCTTCAATAACTTTCAAATTATATTTTTTTGCTATTTCATTGATTTCATCCATTTGTGCAGCTCTACCATAAAGGTGAACAGGCATTATAGCTTTTGTTTTGCTATTAATTTTCTCTTCTATTAGCTTTGGATTGATATTGTATGTATTGATATCAGGCTCAATTAGAACTGGAGTGAGATTGTTGTGTGAAATGGATAAAATTGTGGCAATATAAGTATTTGCGGGAACTAATACTTCGTCTCCATCTTTAATTAGTCCAAGTTCTTTATATGCCCTTAAAATTAAAATTAGAGCATCCAACCCATTAGCAACACCAATACAATGAGTAACACCGCAAAAAGAGGCAAACTCATTTTCAAATTCAGTCACTTCTTTTCCAAGAATATACCAACCCGAACTGAAAGCCCGTATCATAGCTTCCTGAATTTCATCGGCGTCTTTGAGATTAATGTCTCTCAAATCCAAGAAAGGAACTGAAAATTCATCTTCGGGGATATCTATTTTTTCTGGAGAGATGCATCTTGTTTTGTCGGAATAGAATTTATTATCCAAAGTCAAAATCTTTGCATTCATTGTTTTAGCTTGCTTTTCAATGAGAAAGCAGTCATAGTTAGAAGAGTCAAGATAGTCTTGAAAGCTGATTGATGGGGGTTGAATGATTTTTATAATTTCTGCAAGCTTCTCAAATTCTTTTTTGTATTTAGTGAAAAATTGTTTTAAATAGTTATCATCACTGCTAAGCGTTGAAGAAAGAACAAAAACACGATAATTTTCATTCAGCTTTTTTAAAAACTTTTCGAATTCATTAATGTCTTTTTCCAAAAAATTTTTTAAATAAGCTAAACCACTTTTATCAATTATTATACTATTCAATTATGATACCCAAAGAAATACTAAAAATTTAATTAATTAATTATCGAAAATTTTTCAAAATTATGAAACGAATAATATAATTTTATTATATAAATTTATATTCAAAAAATTATTTTGATATTTAAGCAAATTACAAGAAAAAAGGGGATTCAAAAATAATTGATATCCCCCTTCTTCAATTTTAAAAGATTATAGTCAAAAGAATTTATTTATTTTCTTTCATAAACACTTCCATAAAGCCGATTAATTTTTCAATCCATTCAATCGGGCAAGCATTATAGGTTGAGACTCTTACTCCACCGATGCTTCTATGTCCTTTCAGGTTTGTCATCTGCATTCTGGATTTTGCTTCAGCTACGAACTTTTCTTCTAATTCTTTTGTTGGAAGATTGCAGCATATGTTCATATAAGAGCGGTCTTCTTTGTTTTTAACTCGTGGTTTGTAAAAATCCGAATTTGCATCGAAGAAGTCATAAAGCAAATTAGCTTTTTTAACATTATTTTCGTTTATTGCTTCAAGTCCGCCTTGTCTCATTATCCATTTCAATGTTCTACCAACAACATAAACCGGTAGGCAAGGAGGAGTATTATATAGAGATTCATTATCAACGTGAATTTTGTAATTAAGCATAGTTGGGACATTTTCTTTTTGTTTTTCAAGCCAAGCTTTTTTAATCACGACCATAGTTACGCCGGCAGGACCGATATTTTTCTGAGCTCCAGCATAAATAAGGCTAAACTTTGAAAAGTCTCTTGGGCAGGAGAAAATGTCAGAAGACATATCTGCTACAAGTGGAACATTTCCAAAATCTGGTATCGTTCTCCATTGAGTTCCATAAATAGTATTATTTGTTGTGATGTGAATATAATCGGCATCTGGCTCAAATGGAATTTCTTTTGGAATATGGTCGAAGTTAGTTTCTTCAGAGCTTGCCACAACATTTGTTGTTCCGACCCATTTCGCTTCTTTAATAGCTTTCTTTGACCAAGCACCAGTATTAACATAGTTAGCCTTGGTCTGCAAAAAATTCATTGGAACCATAAGGAATTGTAAGCTGGCACCGCCCCCAAGAAAGAGAACGTAGTATTCATCGGGTGATAAGTTCATAATTTTTAAAGTATCTGCTTGGGTTTCTTTAAAAACTGCATCGTATTCTTTTGAACGATGGCTCATTTCCATTATGGACATACCAAGATTATTATAATCAAGCACGGCTTGAGCAGTTTCTTGTAGGACTTCAACCGG
>JAOABA010000013.1 GCA_026418625.1 Candidatus Kapaibacterium sp. | reverse complement strand
AGTTGTTGATGGATGAACCCCAAGAAAATTACCCGACCCAAACATAACAGGCCTAATATAGAGTGACTGCCCTCTCTTCTTGGGAACCCAGTCTTTATCAATTTTGACCAATTCAACTATAGCTTCAATAAATTTATGCTCGTTAAAGGGAGGAATGCAGACTCTACTTGCAGAATGATTCAATCTTTTGGCATTCATATCAGGGCGAAAAATGTTTATTGTGCCATCAACAGAATAAAAGGCTTTTAATCCTTCGAAAACAGTTTGACCATAATGTAATGTGCACATTCCCGGTTCAATTGGTAATGGACCATAAGGCATTATCACTCCATTATCCCAATTGTTGCCATCATAATTGCTTATGAACATATGATCGGAAAAATATTTACCAAAGCCAAGATTATCCCAATCAACTTGATTTAATTTTGTGGTTTCTGATTTTTTAATTTCAAAATTTGACATCTTCTTCTCCAATTTCATATTTAGAAAATTGATACAATTTATAGTTTATTTATGATTCTCTTATCATAAAATTAAAAGGCATATGTTGTATTTAAATCACGTGGAACCGAACTCAATTGCTTTAAAATATTTTTTATATTATCATTCATATTACCATATTTTTGAATTAATTCACCAGCAGCCTGATAATTTCCTTCAGCTTGAATTGTAAGAACAATTCTTGCAAGCTCCTCGATTTTAACCATAAATATTTTATCATTCAAAATCACTTTTGATCCTTTGAATTGAATAGCACCTTTTTCTGTTAAAAAGTTTAGCTGTATTAGATTCGATTTACCGTGTGCCTCTTCAGCTCCAAACCTTATCGAACGGAAAAGCCCGACAAGATAGGTAATCATAGCTTTTTCCATATACTCCGAATCAATTTTCTTTAAATCCAATAGATGCTTATGATTATACATTCCAAGGACATCTGCTTTGCACTCTTCAATTGCTGAGTATTTTTCCTGAAGAGCTTTTCTGACGGGTAAATCCTGCTTACCATAAACATAAGATAATCCCAATGTATGAGAAACCTCATGGAGTGTTACAAAGCTTGTAAAAGCTTTTTTTTCAACATATTCAGCTTGTTTTTTATCCAAAATTATATTACCAATCGGTTTCAATATTTTATCGAACTTAGCCTCCATCATATTTTTGAACATAGATTTTTTTGCGCCCTTTGTTTCAATTACCTTGGGATCGTTCGGCAATGATGCCGCAATTGTTTTGATTCCTGCCTGACAATCACCACCAAAATAAACAACATTTACAATTTGAAGTATATTGCCCATTCCTGCAGTTTTGCGGATATATTTTTTATCTACTGGCAAACGGTGCTCAAATTCATCAAGTAATGATTCGAACATTTCCAATTCTTTGGTTGCTTCGATATCCTTAACCATTAATATGCACTCATAAGCCGTTTTATAATTAAAAAGAGCATCAATATAATTTTCGATTGGACCGATGACAATATCAATATTATTATCTTTCAAATCCATCCAAGCCATATCACTTTCGTAAAAATCACCCTTTCTTAAATCTTTGGCTCTTAATAACAAATATTTCTTGAGAGATTCATTATCGCAATATGTAGCAGCTTCTTCAAGCAATTTTGCTATTTCTTCAGTTTCAGGATAAGATTCGTAATAAGGTATGGCTTTTAATTTTCCATTATCTCTTGCAACAACTGTGTATTGGCTTTCAAGAGCTTGTTTTTGGTCAGGATATTTCTGTATATAGGAGTTGAATTCTTCCTTAGTTAAGTCAATTGGATATAAGTTAGCACCCAAAGGTTTTTTCTCTGGTCCTACCCCAACAAATCTTTCATTGTCATAAATTGCATCATAAGGACCATAATGGAATAGAACATAGGCGTGATAAGCTCGTGCATCCCCTGTGAGTAAAGCAGCAAGAGAATCCCTTATAGCAATCCCGTCAGGTGTATTTTGTTTCCAAAAAATGGCATCTGCAAATTTACCAGCTCTGACAAGCAATTTAATCATTTGCATCTCCCTTGCAGTCAAATGACTTAAGTCAGCTTCAATTTTTACTTGGGCAAACTCCTTGAGCCTACTTGTTACTGGTGGATCTAATTGTTTCATAGCTTCAGTTTCGTTTTTTTTCTCTCCGCAAGAATAAAAAAACATTACAATTATTAAAATTGTAAATAAAAATTTTAATATTTTCATTTTTTCTACTCATTAAATAAATAAAAAATAATATACCTCAAATTAACAAAAAAAACAAATAATCTGAAATAATTCTATAATCATAGTGTTTCAAGATTTTAATTAAATGTTGTTCCAATTTTAATAAATAAATTAAAATTATAACGTTTATAAATATTTTATTTCTACTTTATTGAAATGAGCCAGAAAAAAATTGTTTTAACCGGTGCTACAGGATATGTTGGAGGAAGACTTTTAAACATTCTGAAAAATAATGATGTTTTTGTTAGATGTTTAGCAAGGAATCCTGAATTTCTTCAAAACAAGGCATCTTCTAATATTGAAATAGTAAAAGGCGATGTCTTAGACAAGAAATCTCTTGATAATGCATTTTCCGGAATGGATGTTGCTTTCTATCTTGTTCATTCAATGGGTAGCAAGAAAGATTTTGAAGAAACTGACAGAATAGCAGCCGAGAATTTTGCTACTACAGCCAAAGAATCTGGCATAAAAAAAATTATCTATCTTGGCGGTCTTTTAGATGAAAATGATAATCTCTCACCACATCTAAGGAGTCGTCAGGAAGTTGGCAATATCCTGAGAAAGCCTGGAGTTCCTGTTATTGAGTTTAGGGCATCCATTATTATTGGTTCAGGAAGTTTATCATTTGAGATGATTAGGGCACTTATGGAGCGGCTTCCAATTATGATTACACCTAAATGGGTTAGAATTCCTGCTCAACCGATTTTCATCGGCGATGTTCTTAAATATCTTGTTTCTTCTATTGACTTCGATGTAACTGAACATAAAATTTTCGAAATTGGAGGTCCGGAAGTTGTTTCTTATAGCGATTTGATGAAAGTATATGCTAAAATCAAGGGCTTGAAGAGACTAATGATACCAGTTCCTGTTCTCACTCCACGATTATCAGGACTTTGGTTAGGGTTAGTAACCCCTCTTTATGCAAGAGTTGGAAAAAAATTGATTGACAGCATCAAACATCCTACTATTGTCAGAGATAATTCTGTTAATAATTATTTTGACATAAAACCCATCGGCGTTAAAGAATCAATCGAAATCGCTCTCAGAAACGAAGATAAAGAATTTGCTGAAACAAGATGGAGCGATTCAATTTCTGCAAATACAGATAAACATAGACCAAAAACACTTAGAGTTGGAAACAGGTTGGTTGATATCCATCAAATCGAAGTCAATGCAGATATTGATAAAGTTTTTAAAGTTATTGAGTGTATCGGTGGTAAAAACGGTTGGTATAGTTATGATTTTTTGTGGAATATTAGAGGTTTTTTAGATCTGCTTGTTGGTGGTATTGGTGTAAGAAGAGGAAGAAGGGATCCTAACCATCTTGAGGTTGGAGATGTTCTCGATTTCTGGAGGGTGGAATCTATTGAACGCCCCTTTAGATTAGTTTTAAAAGCAGAAATGAAACTACCCGGAAGAGCTTGGCTCGAATTTACACTTAATAAAACCAAAGAAGGGACAATTATCAAACAAATGGCAATTTTTGACCCTGTCGGACTTTTTGGTTTGATTTATTGGTATTCACTTTATCCAATTCATCAAATTGTTTTTAATAAAATGCTTAGAAATATTGCATTTTTAAGCACAAAATAGGATATTTTTAGTTTATATGGCTCAAATCTTATTATTCTTAAAAATACTACCTGACATTTTCCCTAATAAATATTAGCGGATCATAAAATCTGCAATTTAATTCCTCTTTGGTCATTGTTGCCCAACTTGCAGGTCCATAATCTCCGAAATCCTTTCTTATTTCTAAATGAAGATGGTCGTATCTTCCACCATATTTCTTTGTTTCTTTTCTCGTATAAAGGCGGGCTAACTTGGTCTTATGATTAACATTATCTCCTGTTTTCACATAAACCTCAGCCAAATGCTTGTAAGAAGTGAAAATTATTTCACCTGAAATGGTTTTATGCTTGACAACAATTGTGATATACGGATGAGCAAGATGAATCGAGCAAACAATACCATCAGACATTGAATAAATATCAACATTTTCACCTGATGATTTAGGTATGCAATCCAATCCTGTATGAATATGACCTTTGACATATGAATTTCTTGGTGAACCAAATGTGCTGACAACTGACATAGTTTTTGGGTTCAATCTATTGGAAGTTTCAAAAGGGAGATACCAATTTCTTGCTGTATCTGTTGGTTGAGTGTTAACATAATATGATTTCCAAATTTCAATTCTATTCTCAATATATGAATTATTTTCGCAGCTAAACGTATTACTGAGAAAAATCAGAAAAAGAGTGAATGATAAAAGAAAAAATTTTAACATCATAATTCTATTATGACATTACTAAGCAAATTGATGTGAGACTTCAGCATAAACATCTTCGGTTTCCTGAAATCTAATCTTCAACTCTTTCAGGTTCTGAAACTTTTTAAAATGCTGGAGCAGATACTCTAAAAGATACCTTGCCATATTTTCTGCTGTGGTTGTAAGTGGTATAACATAATACTTGAAATCGTTTGCTTTTAGGAAATCAAGCATAATTTGGTCATTTTCATCGCATAAGAATGAATGGTCGAGCTTCATCACTAAAGGATTTACAACAGCTTCAAGGTCATAATAATCCATCACCATACCGTTTTCGTCGGGAACTCCGGAAATTTCTACTAACAAACGATAGGTGTGTCCGTGAATATTTTTGCAAGGACCTTTGTGGAAAGTAAGCCTGTGGCTCATTTCCCATTTAAATTCTTTTGCTATTTTTATAATCATTTGTTCCTCATTTAATTATGAATTTTCTGATTTAACATAACCAGCTTGAATAATTGAAGACATTCCACCCCTTACTCCCCATTCAGTAATGACTTCCATTTCGAGTGGTTTGCAGGCTTCGACCAAATCATCAAGTATAACATTGGTTACATCCTCATAAAAAATACCCTTATTTCGAAACTCAAGGAAGTAGTATTTCAATGATTTTAATTCGATGCATAATTCATCGGGGACATATTTTACGGTTACAGTCGCAAAATCGGGTAAACCGGTTTTCGGGCAAACTGATGTGAACTCAGTATTTATATGAGTAATCAAATATGGTCTCTCTCTTTTCGGATTTGGAAATGTTTCAATATTAGCCATTGTAATTTTGCAATTATGAAAAAAAGCAAGTTAAGGATTTTAAACAAATTCATAAAATTCTTTTAAGATAATTCTTTATAATTCCTTAAATTAAAGTTTACTTATATATTTGATTTTATGAAAAACTTTTATATTTACGGCAGAAATACAATAACCGAAGCTATTAAAAGCGAGAAAAACATTGAAAAAATTTACATAGCTTACGGCACTAAACCTGATTTTGTATCCTATATTTATTCTTTAGCAAAAAAATATAAAATCCCTTGCTCTACAATTGATAAAGGAAAGTTTGCCGAATTGGAAAAAAGCCAGTTTCCTCAGGGAACAAAGACACAAGGTGTAATTGCATTGATTTCAAATGCAAGAACATTATCATTAGATGAGCTCTTTGAGAAAAGCCGTCAGCAAACCAACCCTATAGTTATTGCCCTTGATGAAATAAATGACCCTCATAATCTTGGAGCAATAGCTCGTGCTGCCGAATGTGCAAATGTGATTGGAATAGTATTAACTGAAAGGAATTCAGCTCCTCTTTCTCCTGCTGCATTCAAAACTTCAGCCGGCGCTTTAGAGCATCTGCCCGTTGCCAAATCCTCGAGCCTTGTCCAAGCTATTACTGAAGCTAAGAAAAACGGTTTCTGGGTTTATGGAACTGATTCTAAGGCTGATAAAATATATTCAGAAGAAGACTTCAATCGCCCGGTGTTTCTTATTATTGGAAGCGAAGGAAAAGGTTTAAGAGACAGCACAAAAAAGCATTGTGATGTCCTTATAAAAATTCCTTTATTAGGGAAAATTTCCTCTTTGAATGCGTCAGTCGCAACTGGCATCATTCTTTTTGAAATTCTTAGGCAGCGAAATTTTAAGGTTGAATAGAAATTACCCTCCCAGCACCATAAAAATGTGTTGAGTAGTAATTTTCACTTAGTGAATTTTTTGTAACACCTTTTGAGCTTGATGAATGTATGAATTCACCACGTTCAAGGTATATTCCTACGTGGTTAATTTTATTTTTTGCTCTGAAAAAGACTAAATCACCTGCTTTGGCTTCCGATAAACTCACTTTTTCTGCAAAATCATAGATATCACTTGCGGTCCTCGGCAAAATTATACCAAATTGATTGAATACAAGATTCACAAAGCCTGAACAATCAAGACAGCTTGTTGTGCTTCCACCATAACAATATGGTATCCCAAGGTATTTTTCGGCTTCCTTAATTAATTCTCTTGAAAATTTACTTCCTTCATCGAAGCTTTTTTCTTGCTTAATTGTCTTACTTGATGACTGACATCCCCAAAAAATCAATAGGTTTAAAGAGATTGCCGAAAATATCAGTAATATTTTCTTTATGGCTATCATTAGCAAAAGCTGATTTGTTCGGGTTTTAGTTTTCTTGAGTCCCTGCCATTTTTTAACAATTCGCAGTTTTTGACCAAGCCCCTGACAAATTCTCTTGTGCTTTTATTCAAAAGAATAAAGCCAATAGTTGTCAAAGCAACTAAACCTGCCTTTATAGTATTATTCATAGATTACTCCTTAAATTTTAACTAATCTATTAAGTAAGCAATCTATGTGCCATTTCTCTTTATTTCAAGAAAATGTTTAGTATGAGATAGATGAATATTAGCGGTGAGATGAACATTAAACTATCGAACCTGTCGAGGATTCCTCCGTGTCCGGGCAAAATTGATGAACTGTCTTTTATTCCACTATCCCGCTTCAGTTTGGATTCTGCAAAGTCTCCAATTTGCCCAAAAACAGCAACAATTAACCCCATAATAAAAAAATGAATGAGTGGAATCTTAGGTAAAAGTAAATTGCCAAGAACGGTAAATCCAATAATTGCACCAATAAAACCACCGAAAAAACCTTCCCAGCTTTTTTTCGGGGAGACTGATGGTAGAATTTTATGTTTGCCAAATTTAATTCCAACAAAGTAAGCAAATGAATCACTAATCCAAATACTCGAAATCATTATAATTGTAAGTTTCGCTGCCCAAACAGAGTCAATATTCTCGAAAAAACCGACTTCTCCTACTCCACTATATACTTCAAAGAAATTACCTTGAATCCATTCGAAAAACAAATCAAACTCTCTTATGAAATTTAGAGTAAGAAATGCAAATGTTACATAAATCAAACCACTTAGTGTAGCTGCAAAGTTAATTAAGGAATTCGCTCTCTTTGAAATTATCCCAACAGATAATAAAATAATTACTGTGCAAAGAATGAAAAACAAAAAGAGGAAAAAATCATATTTGAATTTACTTAGTGAGTGAATTAAATAAAATCCAAATATCAGAACATTATTCAACACAATCCCGAAAAATTTATAGGGATGATAATTTTTTGTTGAAAACAGACTATAATATTCCCACAAAGCAATAGAAGATAGAATTGCCAATGCGATAGTAAAGACAATACCTCCAATGTAAATTATACCAAGCCCTATTGGAATACCAATTACGCCAACAATCACTCTTTTTAATAAATCACTCACCAGTTATCTATTCTTTATGATTAATTCACAAAAATACAATAAATTTGAAAAGAATTATAAAGAATTATTAATAAAAATGAAACAACAAAGAAAAATACAAATTTTCACTGATTTCGATGGAACTATCACTCTGAAAGACATCGGCGATGAGCTTTTCAAGGACTTTGGAATATTTGAACCATACCATTCCCAACTTGTTAAAGGGAAGCTTAAAATTGACGATTATTGGAATGTGGTTTTTATGAATTTAAGGGCTGAATTAAATAAGCAAAAAATAGCTGAATATGCTCAAAATTTCGAAATAGACAAATCTTTTCTAACTTTTTTTGAGTTTTGCAAAGAAAATCAAATTGATTTGTTTATTGTCAGTGATGGTTATGAAGAATATATTAAGCCAGTTTTGGAAAAGTATAATATTGATACGATAAGAACTTTTTGCAACAGGATGATTTTTAATGATAACGGTAAAATTTTACCGGAATTTGTTTATGCATCAGAGTCTTGTAATTGTCTGAGTGCCTCTTGCAAAAGGAATATGGTTCTGACAAAATCAGAGCCTGAATCAATCTTGATATATATTGGTGATGGTGCTTCGGATTTTTGTCCGGCTCAGTATTGTGATTTAATCTTTGCAAAGAAAAATCTGGCTAAATTTTGCAATGATAACAAGATACCACATCATCCTTTTAAAGATTTTTATTCAATATATTTAACTTTGAAAAATTTAATAAGCAAGAAAAAATTAAAGACAAGGAATCAAGCAAAAATTTTAAGAAAAAAAGCTTTTGAGATTGAATGAGATTACTTCCATTAAATATAAATCCTACAAAAATATTTAAATCAATAATTTTTATATTAATCTTATTCATTAGTTTAAGCTTTATCCTTCAAGCCAGAGAAATTGTATTAGATGACATAAGAATAAACTCTGTTTCTATACCTGATGACTTTAGAAATTCAATAGCACTCTCAAAAACAGATTCAATAACATTCTTATATCATCTGCAAATTCAAAATGAGGAGCAGAATCCGTTTCTTTTCAAAATTACAATTCAAAACGACAGCCAATTATCAACATTCACTCTTAATAAAAATATAATTAGTTACAAAAGATTGCCTTCGGGCAACTATAACATTAAGATTTCTGCATTTGAACCTCAGAATAGTTGGCAAACAAATGAATTAACAATCAACTTCATTGTTGATGACATTCTTGCCGAAAAATTCCAAAAAAGTATTCAAGATTATCACAATAGACTTGCCTCAAGCATATCAGGAACAAAAAAAGATGAAAAAAGTCCCTTTCACATAATGAGTAATTCAGTTGTTATGATAACTCTTTCTGGCTTATTGCTTATTTTAATCGTAGCAAGTGTAATTATTAAAAATAACCGAAAAGGATTAAAGAAAAACCAAAAAATGAACGAAAATATAACTAACAAAAAAATAAATGGAGTTACAAAGATGGCAGATAAAAACAAAAATTCTGTTTCTACAGAAGAATACAACAAACTTGCTCTTGAAAATGAGAATTTAAAAGAAGAGCTTCGCTCCCTTAGAGAGCAGATTGACGCTTTAAGTAGTAGAGCTGAAGAACTAAATAAGCAAAACAGAGAACTCAAAGAAAGTCTCGATAAGATTTCTAAGAGCAAATCAGAACTTGAGGAATTACAAAAACAAAAAGATGACCTCTTTGCTATTATTATTCACGATATTAAAAATCCGGCAGCTCTCATTAAGAGCCTTGTTGAACTACTTCGTTCTTATGACCTTACTGCCACTGAACAACAGGAAGTTATGGAGGATATATTTGTTACCACCAAAAAAATTGTTACTTTATCACAGGAAGTAACAAAAGTCTTGGCTCTTGAATCCAACACACTAAAATTAAATAAAGAGCCTATCAACATAAAATACGTTATTGAGGATGTTGTAAAACGAAATATGATAGCCGCAAACAACAAATCAATTGCTATGAAATCCGAGGTTCCGGACAATTTACCTGAAATCGAAATAGATGCTCAAAAGATTGAAGAGGTTATCGAAAATCTAATCTCCAATGCAATTAAATTCTCCAACGAAGGAGGAAAAGTCAAAGTTACAGCTAAAGCTAATAGCCGTGAGCTTACTGTTGAAGTCGCTGATAATGGTTTGGGATTATCCGAAGAAGATGTAACAAAAGCATTCCAAAGAGGTGCAAGATTAAGCGCAAGACCCACTGCTGGGGAGCACTCCTCAGGATTTGGTCTTTGGATTGTCAAGAAAATGGTAGAAGCTCATAATGGTAAAGTATGGGTAAAAAGTGCCCTTGGACGTGGCTCAACTTTTGCTTTTAGCATACCTTACAATCAAAACCAGTAATAAATAATCAGGCTTATAAAGCCTTGATTTTTTCAGCTAATTTCTGATTAAGAGCATTAACTGTATCAGTTATTACTTTACCTAATTCATTTAAATGATAAACTCTATGAGGAACTGAAGATTCAATTATCGTTCTTGGCATTGAAGGAGCAACAGCAGTTTCGGGATCCTGAACAATGATTGTCCCTTGAACTGATGAAATTTGGATTGCACCTTGAGTTCCGTCTCTTCCAAGTCCCGTAAGAATAACACCAACTGTAAATTTGCCAAAAGCCTCTGCTGCACTCCTGAAAAGAGGATCTGCGGCTGGTCTGACAAAGTTCTCTTTTGGACCCTCATCAAGAGTAATATTATAGGTTTTGGGGTCTATTCTCATATGTCTATCTCCCGGAGCTATGTAAATATTGCCCGGTTCTGACTTTGTTTCGTGATTTCCAAGTTGAACTTTTAAAGATGTCTCTCTCTGCAATCTTTGAGCAAATGTTTCAAGCATCCAAGGTGGACCATGCTGAACAATATAAAATGCTGCATTAAGAGTGTTAGGAATATTTCTGAATATTTCAATTAATGTTGGTGGTCCTCCGGTGCTAGTTGCTATAACTACCCCAATAAATGGTGGAATAACATTGTGTTCTCTTTCAGGAATTTTATCAACTGAAATTGGTGTTGATTGTTGCTTTCTCTCGAGACCATCTTTTACGCGTGTTAGTAATTCCTCAATATCAATCGGTTTAGCTATATAATCATCTGCACCAGATTCGAGGGCGTAATTTTTTGCACCTTCTGAGACCAAAGCAGTAATCATAACAATGAATGGGATGGGACTAATTCTTTCTCGAATCCTTCTTATCAACTCAATTCCATCCATCTGTGGCATCATCCAATCTGTTAAGACGCCATCGAAATTTTCCTTCTCACATAACTTTAAGGCATCAGCTCCATTATGTGCTGTTACAACTGAATAACCAGCCTTGGTTAAAAGCCTTTTTAGAAGAATTGAATTTGTTAATTCATCTTCGACTACAAGAATTTTGTTCATTTCTCTCATTTAACTAAATCAGCCTTGAATTACTCGCAAAATTACAAAATAAATATTATTTTCCTAATTAATTATATTAATTTATTTAAATATAATTAGTTAATTTAATCTATAAATTACTTCCTTTGAACTTTTTTATTATCGTCTCAACTAAAAAAAAATAAATAAAAAAATATAGCTAAAATAAAATTTATTCCTCCCTAAAATCGTCTGATTTTATGAATTATTTTAGGAGAGAATGTATGAATCAATTTTTTTTTGATATAGATTTAATCTCTACGTTGTCAGAGGAATATATTTCCTTAATTCCTGAACAACGCAATGTTATTAATAAACTACTTCAACAGGGAATAGTTAGCAATTTCGCCTTATCATCAGATAGAACTAAATCTTGGCTTACGATCACTGCTAATTCTGAAGAAGAAGCTGTAAGCATAGTTAATTCTTTTCCATTAAGACCATTTATGAATTTTAGTGTTCATCCACTTATTTTTCAGTTACAATCGAGTATGTATTTTCCTCAGCTTTCACTTAATTAAGATTTAATATTAATAAACTCTTCTATTAAACCTGAGTTCAAAAGCCTTATCGAACTCAGGTATTTTTATTTTGAAGTTGCCTTTAGTATCGATGAATCCAAATTCTTTACTTATTCTGTCTGACACCCAAGCAATACCATTCCTGAATGAGTCTGCATAGAAAAATCTTGGCTCAATAATATATTTACCATCTTTATTAATATAGCCCCATAGAGATGAGTCTCTTACTGCTGCTAATCCTTCGCTGTAATCCTGAACCCTTGTAAATATATGACGGGTTTTATATTTTCCATTAGTGTCAATTACAGCCCAGAAAGCTCTAAAATCGGTATCATAAAGACCAACAAATGCCTGACCTTCTGAAAAATTCCTTACTATATCAAAATTTGCAGGGATTCTTTCATTTCCTTGCCTATCAATAAATCCAAATTTGTTATCACGATTATATTTCGCAAAGCCTTCGTTGAAATACCCAACCTCATCAAATCTATAATTGATAACTAAATCACCTTTCTTATCTATGAAACCAAATTCAAACTTTTTGTTATTAACAGCTGCAAGTCCTTCGCTGAACTTGAAACCAGCATTTTCGTTTAAGTTTATTATAAGTTTCCCTGCTGTGTCAATATAACCTTTGTAATCATCATTCGATACATAAGCCAAACCTTCGCTAAATTGACTTGCATCATTTAAATTGCAGGGAACAACAACCTTCCCTTTTTTATCGATAAAGCCAAATTTTTTGCTTGTTTTTGTCTTATCAGTAAAATTGAAAACCATTGCAATCCCATTGACAAAATCATAAGCATAGTCAAAATCTGGCTCAAGAATTACTTTACCACTTAAATCAAGATATTTTACATGGGTTTTATCATTATCTTTAACTAAGACTCTTATTAATCCCTCACTAAAACCAAGAACATCATCAAATTTCTTTGGTTCGAAAACCTGCTTTCCATCTTCATCTATAAAATACCAAAACCCACCTGATTGATAGGCTAATATCGGTGGTTTATCATTAGCCTCAATTTCGCAACAAATAAAGAATAATATTGTAATTATAAAGTAAACCATTTCAAGAAAAAAATTTTTGTTGTTAAAGTTGAATGACGTAATAATCTATTTTGAAATTTGGTTAATGTTCCTCTCCCTTTAGTTTCTAAGTAAAATTTATTTTTGTCTCGTTTTTTTGTATCCATCTAATTAAAGCTGTGCAAAAACCAATCATTCAGAGGCGAAGGTGAAGAATCCATATTATATAAGTCATTGAAAAATAATGGACTCTTCACTTCGTTCAGAGTGACAAAGAATTATTTTTTCGTTTTTGCACAGCTTCATTTAATAAGTTCCTACTAACATAGACAATTTTGAATATATTTATTTTTTATTGCATATCTCTTTTTTAAATGAACAATCAGCTTAAAATTTTGTTATGAATAACATTATATGGTAATCAAAATCTTAAGGAAATAAATAGCTAAAATAGAAAGGTTTTAATTTCTAAAGTTTTTCTTTACTAGGATTAAATAACACTCATCTGTATTTATCAAAAATTAATTTTCTCGCTAATTAGTTCTCTAACTTTAATTAATTTAAACTTATCACCATCGAAACTACCAATATGTGGCTCATTAAACCAATCACCCAAATTTACGTAAAAGCCATTTCCGATTTGCTTCAATATTAATTTATGACGATGTCCCATAACGACATAATCAAAGCCTTCAGAAATCTTTTGTTCGGCAAATTGCTCCATACCTTCGATTTCACCGTATTTTTTTTTGCTGGTATGCTTTCGGCTTTCTTTTGATGAGCCAGAAGCTAACTTGATACCTAAATCAGGATGAAGTTTAGTATATAAATATAGTGAAATTGGATTTCTTAGTATCTTTTTGAGGAAGTTATATATTGAGTCATAAAATGACTTACCGTCTCCGTGTGATAAGTAAAATTTTTTCCCATTAAAAACAGTTTCAACATCATTTTTAATAATTTCAACACCAAGTTCTTCTGAAAAAAAGTTCTTATGTCCAAAATCGTGGTTTCCCATTAAATAGATTATTTCAATACCTTTTTGCTTTAATTCATAAAATTTTGTAATCGTTCGGTAAAAAATTTTTGGTATGACAGTTTTGTATTCAAACCAAAAATCGAAAAGATCTCCCAATATTACTAAGGTTTTGCAATCCTTTGAAATAATATCCAGAGTATTAAGTAGCAAATCTTCTCTTTTTTTATCGAGAGCTCTTGTCTCAAATCCAAGATGAACATCCGAAATAAAGTAAATCATATTGAAAATTAGAGAAAATCGAAATATCTTTTTTTTAGTTTCTAAATTTATATATAAATTTGTAGGATACAAAATAAAAGTCATAATTTCATAATTGATTATAAAATAATAATGAAAAATATTTACATTTTTTTTAAGATTTTTATCCTTATTTTACTAACTTTATCATTCTTAACAATTTTTAATTCTTGTATTTCAATACGAACAGATTACCCACCAACTGAATATTATCGCCTTGAACAAAACCCGCTCACATTGAAAAATGTTGGAAAAATCGATGCAACAATACTTGTTAGAGAGGTCATACCCTCTGCGGAACTTGAATCAACAAACCTGATGGCAATTTGGGATAATGGAAGAATCCAAAGATATAACTACCATCAGTGGAATTCGGAGATAGCTCCGATGGTAACTGATTTCATTATTAAAAGACTCAATCTTTATGCAGGATTTTCTGGTGGTGTTATTAAAAGTACTTCTTCGATTTTGCCAGATTATATTCTTGAGACTCAACTTATAGATATGATGGCTTATAATTCAGAGAAAGCAACTGATGGAAACTATGTTTTTATATCAATTCAAGCTAATTTGATAAAAAGAATACCTCTTGATACCAATAAAAATATTATTCTTAGTCAGGTTTACACACAAAAAATATCAAGACCAAACAATACAGTAAAAACTATTGCCCCCGCATTTAGCTCCGCTTTTTCTCTTTTAACAGATAAATTACTAATTGACATTCAATCTGCTATTGCGACATATAAATAGTT
Organism: Candidatus Kapaibacterium sp.; assembly: GCA_026418625.1. Classification (GTDB taxonomy): domain Bacteria; phylum Bacteroidota; class Ignavibacteria; order Kapaibacteriales; family UBA2268; genus CALHRB01. The sequence goes on along the minus strand of JAOABA010000013.1, from coordinate 29,093 downwards.
CATTAAAATTTTTACTTTGAAAGAGTTTTGAGCAGATTAAAATAAGAGTTAATAAATTTTTTTTCTAATTATTCTTTAGAAAAAATGTTAACAAAATAAACTCTTTTATGATTTTTGACGTATTAACTAAAAATTAATATGAAATTTTTAGTTTGCATTTTTTTACGAACTAAAATATGAAAAGAACAAATAAAATAAATGGTTCAGGAAATATGATGAGCAATAAAAAAATATTGCTTATATGCGGATCATTGAACCAAACAACTATGATGTATAAAATCTCTCAGGAGCTACCTGAATTTGATTGTTATTTCACTCCATACTATGGTGACGGCATCATTGACCTGTTCGCAAGGACAGGTATGCTTGATTGGACCTTGGTTGGTCCGGGAGGAAAATTTCAACAATCAACATTAAACTTTCTACGTGAGCACGACTTAAAAATAGATTATTACGGATTGTCACACGATTATGACCTTGTAATCACTTGTAGCGATATTATAATACCCAAAAATATTAGAAACAAGAAAATAATACTCGTTCAGGAGGGTATGACTGACCCGAAAAAAATTGGTTTCTACCTTGTAAAATGGTTAAACCTTCCCTTATATGTCGCAGGTGATACTTCTGTTTTCGGTCTGTCTGATGCATTCGACTATCTTTGCGTCGCCTCCGAAGGTTATAAAGAATTATTTATTGAAAATGGAGTTGATCCCCAAAAAATTGTTGTAACTGGTATTCCGAATTTTGATAATTGTGAACAATATAGAAACAATAACTTCCCACACAAAAATTTTGTGCTGGTTGCGACATCTGACACTCGTGAAACTTTAAGATATGAAAACAGAAAAAAATTCATACAAAATGCTGTTGAAATAGCTAACGGCAGGCAATTAATTTTCAAATTACATCCTAATGAAATTGTTTCGAGAGCAGTTAAGGAAATAAACACCTACGCCCCCGGGGCAATTATTTATACAAGTGGAAATGTTCACGAAATGATTGCTAATTGTGATGTTTTAATAACCAAATTTTCTACTGTTGTTTACACAGGCATTGCTTTGGGTAAAGAAGTTTATTCGGATTTTCCGATTGAAAAATTAAAGAAACTTTCACCAATTCAAAACAATGGCACATCTGCAAAAAATATAGCAGAATTAGCCAGAAAACATATTTACGATTCAACAACCAAAAGACCAAAACAATATAAAACTATACGATCCTTCACACCAATTTCTTCAAAGATATCAAACATTAGAGCAAGATTTAGAAATAATTATTCAAATTGATGGACGAACATACCAACAAGAAAAATTCAAAAATTTTAATAGTTGTTCAGGCACGTTCTGGATCTACAAGGCTTCCCGGTAAGATCCTGAAACATATCTGCGGAAAACCAATCCTTCTACTACAATTGGAAAGAATACTTGCTGCTAAAACACCTTTTGATTTGGTTGTTGCAACTACAACAGAAAAGATTGACGATCCAATAATTGATATTTGCAAAGATAATAATATTAACGTTTTTCGTGGTCATCCAACAGATTTACTTGACAGACACTATAAGGCTGCATTGGAGTTTAACCCTGACGCAGTTGTAAAAATTCCATCAGATTGTCCATTGATTGACCCTGATGTGATTGATAAGGTTTTAAAATTTTATATTGAAAATCAAAATAATTACGACTTTGTCAGTAATCTTCATCCCGCAACTTATCCAGACGGTAACGATGTAGAAATTATGCCTTTTCAAATTCTTGAAATTGCTCATAAGGAAGCAAAAAAAGATTTTGAAAGGGAACATACAACCCCTTTCATATGGGATCAACCTGAAAGATTTAGAATTGGAAACGTAGTGATGGAAAATGGTCTTGATTTATCTATGACCCACAGGTTCACAATAGATTACCTTGAGGATTACGAGTTTATTAAAGCTGTTTATGAAGAATTGTATGATGATGGACGGATTTTCTCAATGTATGATATTCTTGACTTATTAGAAAAAAGACCTGATATTAAGAAAATCAATGAAAAATATTGCGGGGTTAATTGGTATCGAAAAAATTTAAATGAATTGAAAACAATAGATAAAAGTCAAACAAAAATTATTGATTAACGAGGATTTTATGAGATTAAAATTAATCGAAAAGACAGAATTCGATAGAGTTAGACCAAAAGGAAAAGAAAACCATTTATTTTTACAGCTATATGCTGATATGTGCAGGTATAATACTCTTGTTTCTGTCAAAAAAGCCGGTTCAGGGCACTTGGGCACAAGTTTCAGTGCGATGGATATAGTAACATATCTTTATTTATCAGAATTAAATGTTTTAGATGTCGGCATTAATTCTCCAGATAGAGACATATATTTTTCATCAAAAGGTCACGATGTTCCCGGACTTTACTCTTTCTTCTATTCAGTCGGGATATTAAGTGAAGATGATATTTTGAAATTAAGACGATTTGGCGGTCTTGACGGTCATCCTGATGTCAGTATTCCCGGAATTGAAGCTAATACTGGTTCACTTGGGATGGGTATTTCAAAAGGGCGTGGAATGGCAATTGCCAAAAAGTATTTAGGACAAAAAGGTAGAGTGTTTGTTTTAACCGGGGACGGGGAATTTCAAGAAGGTCAGATATACGAATCTTTACAAGCCACAGCTCATCAGAAAGTAACGAATTTAACCGTAATAATTGACCGTAATAAATTCCAGACAGATATGCTTGTCAATGATGTTAATAGCATCGATGATTTAGCGACAAAGGTTTCTGCGTTCGGCTGGTTTGTAACTTACTGCAATGGTCACAATTACAGAGATTTAGAACGAACTTTCGAAATGATTAAAGAGGTTAATGACAAACCGAAATTTATTATAGCCGACACAATCAAAGGAAAAGGAGTTTCAATTTTTGAGAATTATGAAAAGGATGAAACAGGAAGAATTCTTTATCGTTGGCATTCTGGGGCTCCGTCTGATGAGCATTATTCAATTGCCGAAGAAGAATTAAGGAATCGAATAAATAGTTTAGCCAAAGAATTAGGTCTAAATGAAATACATTTCAAAGAGCTTCCTGAAGAAACAAAAGTGCCAAGCAATGTTTCTCAGGAATTTGTCAAAAACGCTTTTGGCGAAGCACTTTGCGAAATTGCTGAAACGAGAAAAGATTTTATAGTTATTGATGGAGACCTTTCAGCTGATTGCGGACTAAGAAAATTTGAATATAAATATCCTGAAAGATTTATCGAAAATGGAATTGCCGAGCAGGATATGACCTCTCTTGCCGGTGGACTCGCAAGAATGGGACTTCTGCCCGTAGTTAGTTCATTTTCAAGCTTTCTTACATCAAGAGCTAATGAACAAATATATAATAATGCTTGTGAAAAGACCAAGATAATTTATGCCTGTCATTTCGCCGGAATATTACCTGCCGGACCCGGAAAATCACATCAAAGCGTCAGGGATATATCGCTCTTAGGTGCAATACCTAATATGATAATTGTAGAACCCTGCAACTCTATCGAAACTAAGCAGGTTGTTGATTTTTGCGTAAATGAAGCAGATGTAAACTGTGCCATTCGATTGATTATCGGTCCCTCTCCAAGAATCATTGAACTTCCTCAAAATTATAAGCTGGAACTGGGCAAGGGAACAGTCTTGAAAGAAGGAACTGATGCTATTATTTTTGCTTATGGTCCAGTTATGCTGCACGAGGCTCTTCTTGCTTCCGAGCTTCTTGAAACAAAAGGATTTTCGCTTATGGTTGTCAATATGCCTTGGTTGAATAGAGTTGATAATCATTGGCTTGAGTCCGTAACAAAGAAACATTCAAAAATATTTGTTCTTGAAGACCATTCTAATTTCGGTGGTCTCGGAGATTTGCTTTTAAATAATATTACAAAAATTAAAAAGCAAGAATATTTCAGTTTTGAAAGATTCGGATTGGATGAGTATCCGGTATGCGGAACTCCACCAGAGGTTCTTGGATATCACAAACTTGACGGAAAGTCTCTTGCCGAAAGAATTACCGGCGAAAAATATGATATTAAAATTACAGATAGATTTACTGTTGATGCACCACAATAGAGGACTAAAAAAATGATAAATAAAATAGGTTTTAATGAAAATTATCCTGTTATTACGGAATCTGAAAAATATTACGAAAGAGCATTAGGATTAATTCCCTGTGTTACACAAACCTTAGCCAAAGGACCCGGACAACACACTAAAGGAGTTGCACCAATATATTTGAAACGTGGAAAAGGCTGTCACGTCTGGGATGTTGATGGAAATGAGTATCTTGATTATACAATGGGAGTTGGTCCTTTATCGCTTGGATACTGCTACGACAAAGTTGACAATGCTATAATTGAGCAATTAAGAGATGGTATAACTTTTTCTCTTATGCACCCACTTGAAGTTGAAGTTGCTGAATTAATCAAATCTATTATTCCTAATGCTGAGTCTGTCAGATTCAGTAAAACAGGATGTGATGTAACGACTGCGGCAGTCAGATTAGCAAGAGCATATACTGGTAAAAATACCATTCTTTGCTGCGGATACCACGGCTGGCACGACTGGTATATTGGAGTTACTGATAGAGATAAAGGAATCCCCCAAGTTACTAAGGATTTAACATATACTTTTAACTATAATGACTTGGAAAGTGTCCTTAATGCTATTGATGATGATACAGCAGCTATAATACTTGAACCAGTAGTATTCGAGGAACCAAAAGATAATTTCCTTCACAAGCTCAGGGAAATCTGCACCGGAAAAGGCATCATTTTAATTTTCGATGAAATGTGGACAGGCTTTAGAATGGCAAAAGGTGGAGCCCAAGAATATTTTAGCATTAAACCAGACCTTGCAACTTACTCTAAAGCTCTTGCCAATGGAATGCCAATCTCAGTTCTTACTGGCAGAAAGAACATAATGGATTTACTAGAGCGTGATGTTTTCTTCTTTACTACTTTCGGTGGCGAAGCTCTTTCTCTTGCAGCTACAAAAGCAACAATTACAGAAATTATTGAAAAAAATGTCCCCGAATATTTAGATAGACAAGGGAAAAAACTAAAAGATGGCTATAACCAAATCGCTGAATCGCTCAATATGCCATATACAAAGGCTGGTGGTTATAATTTCAGGTCTATAATCACTTTTGACTCTTCAGCCGGAAATCCACTCGAAATGAAAACTCTGGTTCAACAGGAAATGATAAAAAATGGTATTCTCTGGAGCGGTTTTCATAATATGTCATTCTCTCATAAAGATGAAGACATATCATACACACTCGATGTCTATAAAAAAGTTTTACCTATTCTAAAACAAGCAGTAGAAGAAGGTAATATTAGTAAATACCTTAAAGGGAAAGTATTAGAGCCAGTATTTAGAAGAGTCGGTAATTTTAATCTTAAACCCAAAAAATCATAGAAAAATTATGAAAAATGTTATTGAATTATTCAGTTTAGAAGGCAAAACAGCCATAGTAACAGGTGCTTTAGGTCTTATCGGCAAACAACATTGCATAGCTTTAGCTGAAGCTGGAGCTAATGTTGTTGTCTGTGACATCAGTGAAGAAAAATGCATAGCTTTTGCAAAAGAGTTACCATCTGAATCAATGGGTTTGGCTTTTGATATAACAAATAAACAGCAAGTTGAAGAAGCAAAACAAAAAATTCTTGAAAAATTTAACCATATTGACATATTGGTAAATAATGCCGCAATTAATGATATGGTTGAAAACCCTGTTTCAATGCTCGAAGAATCAAAATTTGAGAACTACCCGCTTGATTTATTCCGAAAAGTCATAGATGTAAATGTAACAGGTATGTTCATTTGCTCACAGGTTTTCGGAACTGAAATGGCAAAGCAGAACAAAGGAAGTATTATAAATATCGCATCAACTTATGGAATTGTTGCACCTGACCAATCTCTATACCTAAAACCTGATGGAAGCAGATTATTTTACAAATCACCAGCTTATCCAACTGCAAAAGGTGCTGTTTTAGCTTTCACTCGCTTTCTTGCTGCTTATTGGGGCGAGCAAAATGTCAGGGTTAATGCTCTTTCACCCGGGGGTGTCGAAAATAATCAAGCAGATTACTTCATTGAAAACTATTCTAAAAGAACACCATTAAAGCGAATGGCACAGCCTACTGATTATAAGGGTGCTTTGCTATTCCTTGCTAGTGATGCTTCTTCTTATATGACTGGAGCAAATCTTGTCGTTGATGGTGGCTGGACTATTTGGTAATTTTTATTTAAAAAGGAGAAAAATATGAATTCGAACAGAAAAATTAAAATTGGTGATAAATATGTTGGTGATGGCGAGCCAACTTATGTCATTGCTGAAATTGGTATTAATCACAATGGCTCAGTTGAACTTGCAAAAAAAATGATTGCTGGAGCTGCAACTGCCGGAGCTGATGCAGTCAAATTTCAGAAAAGAACCCCTGAAATCTGCGTTCCTAAAGATCAATGGTATATTGAACGAGACACACCTTGGGGAAGAATGACATATATTGATTATCGTTATAAAGTTGAATTTGGTAAAGACGAATACGCTGAAATTGACAGATTTTGCAAAGAACATAATATTAAATGGTTTGCCTCCTGCTGGGATGAACCTTCAGTTGATTTTATTGAGCAATTTGATGTTCCTGCATATAAAGCACCATCAGCTTCACTGACAGATATTGAATTGCTCAAAAAAATGAAATCCACAGGAAAACCATTAATGATTTCGACAGGTATGTCCACAATGGAAGAAATCGAAGCAGCCGTAAATTCCATTGGGGAGGATAACCTTCTTATTGCTCACGCTACCTCTACTTATCCTTGTAAAGTTGAAGAATTAAATTTAAGAGTAATTAATACTTTACAAAACAAATATCCAAATATTCCAATTGGTTATTCAGGGCACGAAGTCGGATTGGCACCGACTTGGGCAGCTGTTACACTCGGAGCTTGTTTCGTTGAAAGGCATATAACACTTGATAGAGCTATGTGGGGAACCGATCAGGCAGCTTCTGTAGAAATCGGCGGATTGATAAGGTTAATATCAAATATTCGAGATATCGAAGCTTCGCTTGGAGACGGTATTAAAAAAGTTTATGAAAGCGAAATGAGCTCACGAAAGAAATTGAGAAGAATTCAATAAATTACCCTGCTACTGCCAGACTTGCAATATCAACCCTTCTTGCTCCAATGTTAAGAAGGGTTTTAGCACATTCATTTATTGTTGAACCAGTAGTCAGGACATCATCAACTACTAAAATTTGTTCATTATTTAGCTTTGTATTTTTATTATATCCTGAAAAAACATTCATTACATTTGTTTTTCTTTCCTCCCCTGAAAGTAGTGTTTGTGTAGTGGTATATCTAACTCGCTTAATAAGTTTGTTGTGAACATTAACATTAAGAATTTGTGCTATTCCCTTAGCTAATATTTCAGCCTGATTGAAACCTCTTTCACGGAATCTTGCAGAATGAATCGGAACAGGGACAATATAATCATAACTTTCATCTAATTGATTTTTTATCAACTTTCCTAATTCACAGCCAAGTTGGAAGCCTACTCTTCTAAAACCATAATATTTAATAGAGTGTATGATTTTCATATAATCTGAATTTTGAGCAACCTTGAAAAGGGCTATAGCATTACTGATGGCAAAATCATCAGGAGGAAAATTTTCAGCTAATCTGTTCATTATTATATCTGGTGCAGGTGCAAGAGGAAAATTATAATAACATTCATCGCAAACAAAATCTACGTTTGTATCAGCAGTTATCGATTTTTCACAGACAAAGCAATGTTTCGGTGAAAGAACATCAAGAGGTGAAATAATTATGTTTTTAATAAAACTAAAAACTTTGGTTGTATTACTGTCCATCAATTCTTTCCACCAAAGTGAAGAAGTCAGCATTATTATCAACGTGAATTTGTAATACTCCAGCTCTGACGAGTCTGACAAGCAATCGAGAAGCCCTTCGTTCAGAAATATTGACTATCCTTGCAAAATCCTTGACGGTTGCTTTTTCATTTTTTTCGAGATATGCGAAAAGCCTTTTTTCTTTATCACCAATACTTAATTTCAACGGTCTTGAGTCTGGACTTAGCCCAGCAAGGACTCTTTCCATCTCCCTGCTTGCAATCAGAGATTTATCACCAACCCGAATGTATGCTCTCGAATCAAACTCAGAATTTGAGCCATTATCAACAATTTTATGTGGTTTTCGATTGCTTTCGTTAATGTAAACAACGATAACGTCTTTGTTGGTAATATTGACTATCTCGATTTCAGGCTCAATCGGAGGATCAATATAAAATCCGCAGATTTCTTCAATAAGATCGAAAGAAGATTTTTCGCTATCAATTCCAACAATTTTTCCGTCATCATCAACACCGATTATTAAATAACCACCCAAAGTGTTAGCAAAAGCAGAGATTTCACGGGCGATTTTTTCGTAAGAGCTGATTTTCCGCTTGAATTCGACAGTAGAGGACTCTCCGGAGATTATTATTTCTTTTAATTTATCAGGATGCATAATTCTCTTCTTTCTTAATTTTATTAATCTCCTCAAAAGAATTAACGGATAAGAAAAAAAAACATTAAATTAGTATTCAATTTATTTATTATTATATTTTTTTTTGATTATGAAAAAGTTAATATCATTAAAGCTCAACATAATTATCTTATCTCTGGTATTTCTTTCGCTACCAAATCTTTTTTCACAGCAATGGACAAAGCTACCCGGAACAAGCTTATACTTAAATGGCATATTTATCAGCCCGCAAAATCCACAAATGATTATGGTTTCATCTGACGATATCCCAACTGATTTTTCAGAGCAGAATATTAATTTTCCTTATTTTGGTGTTGGTCAGAATGGCTTTAGAATTAGCACCGATGCAGGCAATTCTTTCGGTGACCCAATCTTGAATGGCTATTCTGTTTATAACATTCATCAATCAGTAGAAAACAGCAATCTTTGGTTTGCCTCCGTAAGAAAGTTCACACGAGGTGGCGTCTTATTATCATCAGACGGCGGCAAGAACTGGGATACCAATAATTTGAAATGCTCGGGCAATTTTCAAATTACAAAAATCATTTCAAAAATGAATGAAAACAACCAGCTTGAATTATATGCATCAGCAGCTAATACCGACGAGGGATTTAGGTATTCTTTTAATAATTTTGATGAATGCCTCACTAATGAGAATCTGGATATTCAGTCCCTCGATTTGGCAATTTCCCCACTTGACAAAAATTTGATGTTCATTGCCGGAGACGGTTTCCATAATAGTGGTGTTTACCGTTCTTATGACAACGGAAAAACCTGGTTTAAAGACTCTTTAGGTCTTCAAAATAAAAGAGTTCTATGTGTTCTTCCTTCAGCTTATGATAAAGCTTGGGTTCTTTGCGGTGTTGACTCAATTGATCTTAACAAATTCCGTTATGGTAAGGGCATTTATTTATCACAAGACACTGGAAAAACTTGGAAACCTGTTGGGGCTTTCGGCTCAACTGTGTTTGCACTTGCCCAACATCCGCTTTATCCAAAATTTATTGCTGCTGCCTGCGATAGGCAGGGAGTATATCTTAGCGGTAGTTTTGGCTGGTCTTGGGAAAGATTCTCTGATGGTCTGCCAAAGGATTCATCTGTTAGGCAAGTTGCCATCCCTGCTATTGACTCAACAAAAGATGGTATTATAGTATATGCTGGAGTATTTGGTGATGGTTTGTATAAATCCGGCAGGATAAAGACTAATGTCGAAACCGTTGAAAAACAAGATAAAAATATCAATATCTTCCCAAACCCAGCAAAGGATTATATTGAAATCTTTCTACCAGAGTCATTCCTGCAGGAATCTCAATCAAATACTTCATTCTTACGAAAAGAGGAATCTCATTCAAATATGTCATTCCTGCGAATGCAGGAATCTGAAATCAAGATTTTCAACATCCTCGGCGAGTGTGTTTTATCAACCCCGGCACTTTCTGCCACCCCTCAAGAGGGGAATTTGAGAATTGAAATTTCAAGTTTACCTCCAAGCCTTTACTATGTCCGTGTTGGCGTTTGGGTGGGTAGATTTATAAAATTTTAAATCGGAAAAAATTTAACATTTATTCAAGCATTATGGTTAAAAATCCTCATATTTTAGAGAATTTCGAATTAGATTTCGAAAAAAAAATTAATAATTCTTTTTATGAGAGATTATTGATATTTGAGCAAATGCTTGAATTGAAAAATAGCATTATAAGTAATTTTAATCCTTTAGAATCTTTAGACGAAAAAATTCGTTTCATAAAGAGGCTACACAGTGCTAAGAGAACTTTTTAAGAAACTTGCCACTGCTCTTAAAAAACATAAAATTCCCTATATTATTATAGGTGGACAGGCTGCTTTAATCTATGAAGAACCAAGATTTACTAATGATATTGATGTTACTTTAGGAATCGGTATCGAAAAAATCAATGAAATTTTGAATCTTTGCAAAGAAATTTCTTTGAGAATATTAATTGAAAATCCAGAAGGTTCGTTTCAGAGACTATGGTTTTACCTGCCTATGATGAGCTCAGTAAAATGAGGGTAGATTTTATTTTTTCGTTTACTCAATACGAAATTGACGCTATAGCTAGAGCCAATATCATCCAAATTGATGGTTGTGATGTTTCATTTTGCTCTCTTGAGGATTTAATCATTCTAAAAATTTTTTCTGGCAGAGCAATTGATTTAGAAGATGTAAAAAAAATTATTAATAAAAATCCTAATTATAATTATCAATTGGTTTATAATACACTAAAAGAACTCGGCGAAGCTATAAATATAGACTTAATATCTCGATTGAAAGAGATTGAATAAAATCAAATGTTTTTGGCTGTTCATAGAAAGTTCCAGTAAGTTCTGTCTTTTGAAACACACTTAATTAGTATTTACGTTCTGTATAGTTATCTGAAATCAAGATTAACTACGTCCTTGGCGAGTATGTTTTATCCACCCCGACAGCTAACGCTGCCACCCCTCAAGAGGGGAATCTGAGAATTGATATTTCAAGTTTACATCCAAGCTTTTACTATGTCCGTTTTGGTACTAGGGTAGGGAGCTTTGTCAAAATTGAATAGCCACTACTTTCAAGTAGTGGGCAATGAAAAATAATAATAGTATTTACCCGTGAAACAGATGCCTCTGACTATTCTTCGTCATTCCTGTGCATACAGGAATCTCGTCTTTCTTTTCAGGCTCCAGCACCCGCAGGAGTGACATAAACCGCTCCCTATGTCTATTCCTGCGAAGGCAGGAATCTCTTTCTCCAGCATCCTTCCTGTGCATACAGGAATCTTAAACCAAGATTTACAACACCTTTGGTATTTGGTTGGGAGATTTATATAAATTGAATAGCCACTATTTTTAAGTAGTGAACAAAAAAATTCATTTCTAATTGTGCTTTCCGGTAGAACAGACTCCTCTGTCAGTGGAAAGAAAGATGCCCCACACCTCTAAGAAGTAGGACATCTGAAAAATATTATTTTGTCACTCTGAACAAAGTGAAGAGTCCATTGTATTTTAATGACTTGTGTAGTATAGATTGATCACCTTCACCTCAAAATGCCTACATTTTTACACAGACTCAATGATGGGATTTTAAAGTTGACATTTCAAGTGTGCCTCGGAGCCTTTACTATGTCAGTCTTGGTATTAGGGTTGGTAAATTTATTAAGATATGAAAATCTTTAGTTAATTCTCATCTTTTTAATTCAATAAATAACAGAGATAGGAATTATCCTATCCCTGTTTTTATTAATTAGACATATAAGCTATTCTTCTATCTCAAAATTGTGATGGGAACAGCTATTGAATTCCTATCAGAAGATAGTTTTATGAAATATACACCTTGACTTAAACTACCTCCGCTATTCTCATTTAAATTCAAGTGTTAATTTTTTCAATTTTAATTAAAAAACTTCTTTAACTAATTTTTATTCTTCCATCAACAACTGTTACAAAATCTTTACCACCAAGAAGTGGATTTAAATCTAATTCAGAGATTTCTGGTGCAACTTGAAGCAAAGCTGAAAGTCTAACAATTCTATCAGCCAAAAGTTCTTCATTCACTCCTTCGCGTCCTCTAACACCTTTGATAATTCCATAGGCTTTAATATTTCTAATCATATAGAGTGCTTCCTCATAAGAGACGGGTGCAAGACCATAAGTAATGTCCTTAAAAACTTCAATAAAAATACCACCAAGACCAAATAGGATAATATGCCCGAAATCCTGCTCTTTCTTTGCTCCAATAAAAAGTTCGTTTCCTTTTAACATCTGTTGAATAATTACACCAGTAGCGCCTTCAATTGACATTAAGTCATAAAATGCAGTTTCAACTTCAGATTTGTTCTTAAGATTTAGTTTTACACCTCCTACATCAGATTTGTGAATTGGACCGATAACCTTCATAGCAACTGGAAAACCAATAAGCTTTGCTGATTCAATAGCTTCTTCAAGGTTATATGCCAATTCTTCTTTTGCCCTTGTAATGCCAGCTGCATCCAATAAACCCTGAATTTTTTCTGGTGATAAATAACCTTTGGGGGAATTGTCAATAATCCACCTGATTGAGCTTTTGTCAATTTGGGGTAATTTAGCTTCAGGAAACGGTTTTGGAGTGAAATAAACCTTGCATAAAGCCCTACCAAGGCTCACTTCATCTGTAAAATTTATTCTGCCAAGAGATAAAAAATGATTTACAGCTTTAGCTGCCTGAACAACTGAGGGTAAAACCGGATAAATTGGTTTTCGACACGTATTCATTTTCTCGTGAAGAACGTCATACACACCCGTAACATCAAACATACCTGTAGTCCCGAATACAACTGCCGAAGCATCAATATTATGAAATTCATTATCCACATAATCAAGTATAATTCCAAGTTGTTCAGCGGTTCCAGTCGCTAAAAAATCTATTGGATTAGAGACAGATGAGCCAAAATTAAGTTTTGATAATAATTCCTCAGCAGCAAAACCCTTTATCTGCGGAACTTTCAAACCTCCACGTGATAGTGTATCAGTTAACATAACACCCGGTCCACCGGCGTGTGTTATTACGGCTAATCTGTCGCCTGTAAGCTCTTTATGTGCGAAAACACCAGCAACATAAACGAGTTCAACTCTACTGTGACATCTGACTATACCAGCCTTGTTAAATAATGCAGAAACAGCGGTATCCGAGCCGGCTAAGGCACCTGTATGCGAGGAGACAGCCCTTGAACCAGCTTCAGTTGTTCCGGCTTTAATAGCTGCAATTTTGCAGCCCTTTTTAATTAAGGATGTGCAATGTTTAAGAAATTTGTCAGGTTTCCCTATTTTTTCGGTATAAATCAACTTAATTCTTGAACTTGTTTCAGGGTCAAATGTTTCGTCCCAATATTCAATTACTTCTTCAACTCCAATTTGAACACTATTTCCTACTGAAAATATGTTTGCAAATGTCAAACCTCTTGGAATCGCAACCTCAAGAATGAATACCATCGTAGCTCCACTTGCAGAGACACAATCGCATCCTTTTGGATCAAGTTTAGGTATTGGACCTGCAAATACTCCTTTATATTTATTTGTTATAACTCCAATGCAATTCGGTCCAATTAGTGTTGCATTATATTTGTTTACAATTTCAAGAAGTTGTTCTTCAAGTTTTTTACCTTCCGGACCAATTTCACTAAAACCTGCAGATAAAACGATAAAAGCTTTTGTCCCTTTATCACGAGCTAATTCTTCGACTGCCGAAGGAACAAAATTAGCAGCAACTGCAATAATTCCGAGATCTACATTTGGCAAATCAGCTATTTTGTTATAACATTCAATTCCCTGAACTATTTTTTCTTTGGGATTGACTGCATAAAGAGCTCCATCAAAACCACCCTCGATGATATTTTGAGTGATTTTTCCGCCCGGTTTTTCGACGTTATTTGAAGCTCCTATAATAACTATTGATTGAGGATTGATTAATTCATTTACTATCATTTTTATTCTATTATGTATTTAAAAAAAAGTAAAAATAATTAAAATTTTGCTTGGGTTGAAAGTAAAAAATTAACAGTAAATGGATATTTAATATTCTGAATAAACTTGTTGCATATCAAATATATATAAAAAATCATTAAATAATATTTATTGGTTAATTAGGGACTTTGGTTAATTTTAACCAAATGAATATTCTTAACCAAATACAGATTATTTAATAACAGGTAAGCTTTTATAAAAAAGAAAGATAATTGAAACTAAAATAATTCCTAAGCTCATTTTCTATTGTGGGATAAAAAGAAAAACATATTAAGAAGCCCTATTATTCAGGCTTTCCGAATAATGAAAAAAATTAAAGAAAAATTTTGGCACACAACTTGTGAAGTTGTGATTAACAATTTTCAAAATTGTTAGAAAATAAAAAATTAAAATTGAAATTAAAGTGAAAAATTATAGTGGAGGTTTATAATGCCATTTGCAGTTGGTGGAAATGCAAGAATAAGAACAAATATTCCTGCTGAAAATGCTTATAATACATTAGACGTAACAAACAAGAATATCTCTCTGCGTCAACTCAGGCTTTCAACAGGAAAGAGAATTAATAATGCTGGAGATGATGTTGCCGGTTACATAACCAGCAGAGCCTTACAAGCTCGTAATGGAGCTTTGAAGTCAGCTCTTTATGCTGTTGGTGATGCTCAAAATGTTTCCAATATTATTATGGATTCATTAGACAACATTAACAATTTGCTGACAAATATTAAAGATGCTACAGCTCAAGCAGCAACAGGTGCTATGGGAACAGATGAAAGGGTTGCCCTTGCCAAAGCTGCTTACCGTATGGCACAACAAATTCAAACAGTAGTTGACTCAACAGTATTTGGTGGAAGCCAACTTCTAACGGGTCAATTTTATGCTGAATTTGTTATTGGAACCAGCGCAACTCATAGCTTGCTAACTTTAGCAATTGATTTAACAACCGGAAATAAAGATTTCAACATCCCATCAAATAATTTCAATGTCAACTCTCTCTCTGTTGGAGTATTTGCTGGTGTTACAAATCTCGATTTAAATCAGCTTAACAATGTTAGTGCAAATGACCTTGGAATATTTGCTCCTTCGGTTATGAGTCTCACTCTTGCAAGTTTAGCAAACGCAATAAATAACGTTAATAAAGTTGCTTCATATCTTGGAGGTATCGTAAACAGACTCGGTTCTCAAGAAGAACTCTTAAAAAATCAAATGGTAAATTATAACGCTGCGATTTCCAGAATAGAAGATTCGGACGTTGCAAAAGAGCAATTAGAATTGGTTAAAGCACAATTCTTGCAGCAAGCCTCTTTGATTTCACTTGCACAGGCAAATGCAAATCCTCAGGCATTTCTGCAATTAATTAGACAATAATTTTTAATATTTAAAAGGGGTAGGTTATGCCATTCGCTACAGGGGCTCAAGCAAGAATTAATACTAATATTCAGGCTGAGAATGCTTATAATTCACTTGATGCAGCAAGTAAAAACATTTCATTAAGGCAGTTAAGACTTTCAACAGGAAAAAAGATTAATAACGCAGCTGATGATGTTGCCGGTTATATAACTGTTAGAGCTTTACAAGCAAGAAATGGGACATTGAAAGCTGCTATTAAAACAGTAAGCGACGCTCTCAATGTTACAAGCATTTTGCAGGACGCACTTGACAACATAAATGGGCTTGTAACACTTATCAAAGAAGCAGCATCGAGCGCAGCATCAGGTGCAATGGGAACAGATGAAAAAGTTGCACTTGCAAAATCAGCCTATCGAATGGCACAACAAATCCAAACCGTTGTTGATTCTACTGTTTTTGGTGGCAGACAATTGCTCGATAGCACTTTTTATGGAGATTTCAACATTGGTTCAAATGCCGCTCATCATCTATTGACAATTTCCATTGATATGACATCCAGCAATCCAGACTTTAATGTTCCTTCGAATAACTTTATAGTGAATTCAATAGGAAATGGACATTTTGCAGGTGTTTCGAATTTAAACCTCGAAGCACTTAATAATGTCAGTGATTCTGATTTAGGCATCTTTAGCATTTCTATGATGAATTTAACTTTAGCATCTTTATCAACTGCTTTAAACAATGCTAACAAGGTCGCTGCTTATCTTGGTGGTATTCAAAACAGACTTCAATCGCAAGAAGAATTGCTCAAAGGTCAAATTGTCAATTATAACGCGGCTATTTCAAGACTCGAAGATGCTGATGTTGCTCAGGAACAACTCGAATTGATTAAAGCTCAATTCCTGCAACAAGCTTCTTTAATATCTTTAGCTCAAGCCAACCAGAACGGTGCATCATACTTAAATCTATTACGTGGCTAATTTTTTTATTCAATTATTTAACACAAACCAAAATAAAAAAAGCTGTCCCTCTCGAGACAGCTTTTTTTATTTATAAATCTAATTTTAAACTAAAAGGGTTGCTAAAATTAATGACACAATTGACATTAACTTAATCAGAATATTAATGGATGGTCCGGATGTATCTTTGAAGGGATCGCCAACTGTATCGCCAACAACTGCAGCCTTGTGTGGATCGGATTTTTTGTAATACCTTACTCCGTCAATCACAACACCTTCTTCAAACATTTTCTTTGCATTATCCCAAGCACCTCCAGCATTTGCTTGGAAAATAGCCATTAAAACACCTGTTACCGTTACACCAGCTAATAAACCACCTAAAGCTTCTTTACCGAAGAATGGAATGAAAGCAACAATAACAGGAACAAGAACAGCCATTAGACCCGGGATAATCATTTGGCGAATAGCAGCCTTTGTTGAAATTGCTACACATTTTTCGTATTCAGCTTTACCTTCGGCAGCGTGGAATGTGTCTAAATCCTCTTTAGACCATTCAGATTGCTCTTTATCCCCTACTCTTTTCATAACTTCGAGTGCATTTTTCAAAGCAGGTATATCATTAAATTGACGTCTAACTTCCTTAATCATATGCATAGCTGCACGACCAACAGCACCCATTGCTAGTGAAGAAAAAATGAAAGGCATTAAAGCGCCAATAAACAAACCTGCCATAACATTTGCCTGTGAAATATCTATTGATTTGACGTGAGCTGTTGTCATATAAGCTCCAAATAGAGCAAGAGCGGTAAGAGCTGCTGAACCAATAGCAAAACCCTTTCCGATTGCAGCTGTTGAATTTCCAACTGCGTCGAGTTTATCAGTTCTGCCTCTAACTTCTTTAGGTAATTCGGACATTTCAGCAATACCACCTGCATTGTCTGCGATAGGACCATACGCATCAACTGCTAATTGAATACCGGTTGTTGCAAGCATACCAACGGCTGCAATAGCAATTCCATAAAGACCAGCTAATGCGAAGGAAATTATTATGGCAACTGCAATTAATAGAACTGGAATAGCAGTAGAAATCATACCTGTTCCAAGTCCTGCAATGATATTTGTTGCCGCACCTGTTAATGATTGTTCAGCAATTTTTCTTACCGGTGGCTTGCCTAAACCGGTGTAATACTCAGTAATTAGTCCAATTCCAACACCAGCAATTAACCCTACAATTGTTGCAAAGAAAACTCCCAAAGATGTAACCTCATAAACTTTTCCGTAAAGTGGGTCATCAAAGGAGAATGAGCTTGGAAGTAGCCAGCTAATTATAAAATATGACGCTATTATCATTAGAATAGCCGCTATAAATGTCCCTGAATTTAATCCTGCCTGTGGATTACCACCCTCTTTGACTCTAACAAAGAAAGTTCCGATTATTGAAACAATTATTCCGGCTCCTGCAAGGAATAAAGGTAATAAAATGGCTGAGAAACCTTGAAAAGGTGTTGATTGAAATTCAGTCAAACCTATAAATGCTGCCCCAAGAACCATTGTGGATACAATAGAACCAACATAAGATTCGAATAGGTCAGCTCCCATACCAGCAACATCACCTACGTTATCACCAACATTGTCTGCTATTGTAGCAGGATTTAATGGGTGATCTTCTGGAATCCCTGCTTCTACTTTACCAACAAGATCAGCACCAACATCAGCAGCCTTCGTGTAAATACCTCCACCTACTCTTGCGAAAAGAGCTATCGAAGAAGCACCAAATGAGAAACCGGTAACCACAGTTACTACAACATTAATCATATTAGTATTGTTTGGTTCGAATGCGTTAAATACGTATCCATAAATAATAAACAGCAAACTAAGACCGACAACACCAAGTCCAACAACCCCCATACCCATAACAGATCCACCATTAAATGCAATTTTTAGAGCTTTGTTCAAGCTGTCTCTTGCGGCATTGGTCGTTCTTACGTTAGCTTTTGTTGCTACTTTCATACCAATATACCCGGCAGAACCAGAGCATAAAGCTCCTATTAGGAATGACAAACCAACTAATGGTGATGAGCCTTCCACTGAGGCTCCCTGTATAGCCAATAATATTCCAATTATTACTACAAAAATGGCTATAACAGAGTATTCAGCCCTTAGAAAAGCCATAGCACCTTTATTAATATAAGATGCTATTTTCTGCATCTTCTCATCGCCCGGATCTTGCTTAGATACCCAAGCCGAACGAGCAAATGTGTAGATTAAAGCAATCAAACCAATTACAGGTATTAGAAAAACTAAACTTAAATCCATAACACCCAACTTATATTAGTGAACAAAACAAATTAGAAATCCTTTTTTCTCAAAAAAAAATAATCGCTAAGACTCTGTCTATAGCAATTATGCAACTAAATTTAAGTATTAAATTTGTAATAATTTCAACCGTAAATTTAACAAATTTTCATTTTTTTGAAACGGTTAAACTTAACAAAATCAAAAATTAAATCAAATAAGATTGTTCAATTTAATTTGATTTTAAATAGTTTGTAATTATAATGTTGTATGAATAACGGATTTCGATTTTTTATCTTCCTCTGCCATAGGTTTGGTTGTAGAATTCTTCCTGAAACTGTTCTTCTTCTTTAGAAATTTTAATTGGTTCTAAGTCTTTATTGCCAATTATGTTTTTCAGCATTCTTTCGTGTGTTTGAATCTCTTTTTCAATCAAAATTAATCTATCCTGTAGTTTCTTTTGTCTTTCTTTAATCCAAAGCGAATCCTTTAATTTTTCTGAAAAGATTAGTGGCTCTTTCAATTTCATTCTTTCAATTCTTCTTTTTTCAACCTCCGTCATTAATTGAATTTTTTTGATTTCTTTTAGAAGAAAGTCTTCGTCAATGATAAAGCTTTTATCATTTAGTAAAGCATTGGAGGAAATGGATTCGAGGATTAATTTTAATCTCTGGAGGTTGCCTTTTTGATATGAATCTTGAACAGCATACCAGTATTTTTGAGCAACTTCGCTTTCGCCTGAAACATCAGGATGAAGAATTTTAACTAACTTTCTATAAACCTTTGTCAATTCTGAATTTGGCTCATTATTTTTGCTTTTTTCTTCGTTGGGACTATCAGCTACTTTCTCAAATCTATTTTTTAAATCATTATCTTTTTTTTCGAATTCTTTTTCAACCATCCTATTGACAAAATCAATTGTTTGTTTGGTTAGTTTCTCGCCTCTTTGAACTTTGATAGCGAAAATCTCAATTTTTCGTTCAAGCTTAGCGGCTATTTTTGATTGTAAGGCAATTTTCTTTTCGAACTCTCCAAAAATTAAATCATACTGATAGAGTATTTGTGGCTGGATTTCATAATGAAGGCGATACCACTCATTTATGACAGACAAAAGATTTTCTCTTGCTAAATCAAGTTTTTGCCGTAAAACTTTAATTCTTGGATGCTCAGTTATAGCATTATCAATATTTTTTGTCTTTTTTTCCAGAGTATCAAAGATATTTTTATGAATTTTCGATAGCAAAAGATTCATTCTTTGAAGACTTAGCAACCAACATTTCAGCAATTATACAGCATAGAGCAAGTATAATAGCCAATTGCCAAAGCTCTGTGCCTGTTCTTGCCCGTTCGATTCCTTTGATAATGTTGTTTCTATCTTCAATCACATCAAAATTAACATTTTTATTCAAAATATTTATAAATTGATTGTTTATTTCTTGCTCTGTCAATGGATTAATATTTGATTCTGTAGGATTTGTATTAACAGAAAGGATTGTTATTGGAATATTATCCTGAGATTTAATTATAAATGATCCCGCAAGTTCATTATTATCAAACCTTAATAAAGCTCCTGAAGGCAAATTTACAGATTGAACCGCTGATTCAATGTTCTTTGGGTCAATTACTCTGAAAGTTCCTCCTGCTGAATATTTTTTTGGTAAATTGAAAACCATAGGGACGCCAATCAGAGCTGTTTTTCCTATTTCCTGTTTAAATGAAAGATAATAAGCACTACGGTAGATAATTGCGGGGAAAAGACCGGTCAACGGTAATGAACTCCATTTTAAATCAGGTGTTACAGCAACGTATAATAACTTTCCCTCACCAATTCGAACTTCATTTACTAATGAGCCTCCCGGAATTTCAATAAGAGACTGTCCTGAATTTGTTGATAATGCCTGATATATTTCGACCTTCTCTGCAACTTTTTTGTTGTCTGTTGTTCCTTTGAAAACACCTTCAAAGAGAGGATGTAGTTTATCAATCGAGGTTAAATCCCCCGGTGAATTATCCGGAAATTTCTGAGATTTCAAACCGGATATATTTAATTTATTCATTCCGGCAACAAATGTTTCTCTGTTTGTTAAATCATCTGCAAAGAAGAGAACTGAGCCGGAATTTTCAAGATATTTTTTTATTCTATCAAAATCAGAATCTTTATAGGGTCCTCCTGCAAAAATTACTAAATCGTAGTCATTAAAATTGATGTTTCCGATTTGTTCTGGTCCGAAAAATCTATTTGATGCAGCATTATTGCCTTGTTGCACAGCGGACAATACTAAAGATATAAATCGGCTTTTTTCTCCATTGCCAATAATAGCTATTTTAGGTTGTTCAGGGATTATAAAACCGAAATGTCGCTTGTTGTCATATTCGAGGGCATCATTTTCAAGCTCAACATAAGCTGTATTTGCTCCAAAGCTTGGCGGGAGTGCACTCAATAAAATTGTTTTTTGGGATTTTGCTGGTAAATCGAATATTTTTTGGGTTAATCTTTGATTATTGATGAAAAGGCTAATCAAAGCTCCGCTGACTTCTTTTTCTGAGTGATTTCTGATATGTGCTTCAATTTCCACCGGTTTGTCTTTTTGAAAAATCTTGGTTATTACAGTTACAGAATCAATAGATAGGTTTTGGAGATTTTTCCCGGTGTTATATCCAATCGGAATGAAATAAACCGATGTATTTTCATCAAAAAGTTTCAGTGAATCCTTGTTTTCCCTAAAGAAAACATTGGGTTGAGCATCAGTGATAATATAAATATCCTTAATTAAATTCATTGATTTCTCGAGCAATGCCGAAGCTTTTCTAAGGCTTGATTCCAAATTAGCTGTCTTTAATGATATTTTTGTTTTCTGTAATTCCTCGTTGATAAGCTCTAAATTTCTAGTAAAACTAAGTTCATTAATGTTTTCATCATCAACCATTTTTATCAAAGCAGCTTCATCGCCCTCTTTCAGATTATTCAAAAGTGTTCGAACTATATTCTTTGCTTGAGTAAATCTGTTACCATATTCATCTGACACATCAAGACTGAAAGAGTTATCAATCACAAAAACTGAGCTTGTTTTTGCATAAGTTCCAATACCCGGCAAAGTGCTTTTAATAGTTGGTCGGGCAAAAGCAAGAACAATAAAGGTAATAATTAAAATCCTGAGAATCAATAAAATCAGTTGCTTGATTTTTAACCTTCTGATTTTGGTCTTTTGTAATTCTTTTAAAAATCTCAATGTAGAAAACTCAATAGTTTTCAGCTTCCTTAGATTCAGGAAGTGAAGAATTATGGGTATTGCCGAAGCAAGTAGTCCCAAAAGAACCAATGGATTTAAAAAAGTCATTCTTCTTATGTTTAATAACAAAGTCCCACTACTGACGGATTTAATATTTAAAAATTTATAAAAACGAACTTTTGAAATTAAAGATTTTGCTAATTCCCTAATTCTGTGTTAATTTTCAATTTTTTTTCGGGAATACAATGAAACTATTATCCTTGCTCATCCTAATTATCAATTTATCTTTCATCCCAAATTTATTGATTGGAAGCGATACTACAGTTATTCAAACTCTTACATTCGATGATATTACTAAGAGGCGTGGGGTTTGGAAATTTCCTGATAATCCCGAAAATTTCAGAAAAATTCTTATGCTATATACCCTTAAATGCGATCCACGCACCACACACGACAGGTATAATTGCGGTGAATGGGATTATTTGACTTACAATTTGATACATAAAAAAACTGGATTACAAGATTCTTCCCAATTAGAATATTATCTATATAGACTTGGTAATTCAACGCCCGACACAATTAATTATACTACCAAGCAGACTATAACTACATTCAAGAGGAAATTTTTTAATCGTAACATCACAAGTATTGTTTCTCAAGAAGACTACAAAGTTGCCCAAAATGACAAAACTATTCAGATAAACTCAAAAAAATTCAGACTCCAATGGTCTCTCACATCAAAGGAATTAAAAAATTATGGTTTTTCAAGAGGTGAAATCAATCGTCTAAAATTTTACTTCGAGAAACCAATTTTGAATGTTAAAAACTTCAAAATCAAAATGTCAGGTGGCTCTCTTGATGAAAAGTTTAATAATACTCTCGAAACTTACTTCCTGTATAATTTCGAAAAAATTGACAGTGGTTGGGTTACTTTTAATCTACTCAACCCATTTTCTTGGAACGGACTTTCGGGGATTACTTTCGAATTAAGCTTGGAATCTGATTCCAATGAAAATATTGAAGTAAAACTTGGAGCATTTGAACGTGAAAGCTCATTCTTTAGCAGCATTTCTGATAACTTTCTTTACTTCGACGGCATTAATGACTGGGTTCAGGTTGAAAATCTTAATCTGAATAATTTATCGAAATTCACCATTGAATCTTGGTTAAAGGCTGAGCAATTCAAGTCAATGGCTGATATTTTTAATTACGGCGATAAAGTCATTATCAGAATGGGCAGAGGCTCCGGTGAATTATATTTTTATATCAACAATCCCGATGAAAGCTATGCTGTAGCAAGTAATGCTGTCAGTTTTAGCGAATGGACACATATTGCAATGGTTTATGATGGTTCTCAAGCTGAAAATAAGGACAAATTAAAAGTTTTCATTAATGGCAAACCCTCTATTTTAAGCTTCAATGGTAAAATACCATCTATTACCAGTTCCAAAATAGAAAAAATGATAATTGGTCATTTTAATTACAAAGGTGGTATTGATGAAGTTAGGTTATGGAATGAAGCTTTGTCCGAAGCAACAATTACCGAATGGTTCAACAAAGATTTAACCTCTGAACATCCAAATTATTCAAACATCTTAGCTTATTATCCTGCAAATGAGAATGGAGGAACTGAATTACCCGATAAGAGTAGCTCGAATAAAAATGGAACTCTAATCGGCTGTCCCGAATGGTCTTCTACTTCATCTGACTTTTTATTCAAAGAAATAAAAAAAATTAACCTAACACCAAGTTTTGTAATAATCAGAGGTGAGTATGAGTCCACAATGGATTCATCACAAATTATTACTGAACTTGTTCCAAATCCTCCAATTTCAATTCAAAAATATAAAATTGAAAATTATCAACCTGTTATTTCAGAAATCCTTTATGGCTGGAATGACAAGTATGAATATACTTTTGACCAAAATAATAAGGTTATTGATTCAACCAAAAATAATTTAGAAAAGCAAATAATTAACAGCAAAGCGAAATACTACGGAAAACCTTATGATATCTATGATGACTATGAAATCGGAAGGTTCATTACTCCTTATGGTATTAATCTTGACCTTGGTCCAGACGGTTTTTCGTGGATGTATGACGTTACCGATTATGCCTATCTATTGATAGGTGATGTCGAGTTCTCAGCAGGTAATCAGCAGGAATTGATTGATGTAAAATTTTTGTTTATTCACGGAACACCTCCGAGAAAAGTCCTTAAACACGACAGAATCTGGGGAAAAATGTCTGATTATCTATACAAAGATCTATCAAATGACATAAAACTTTCAGAAACAAAAATTGATATTCAACCCAATGCTAAAACCTTTAAAATTAAAACAAGAATAACCGGTCACGGTCACCAAAGTAACGATGGAAACTATCCTCATTGTTGCGAGTGGAAGGACAACACTCATTATCTTTATTTGAACGGTGATGATTTTGCTGAATGGCATATTTTTCAATATAACAACTGTGCTTTAAATCCTGTTTTCCCACAAGGAGGAACTTGGCCCGGCTCTCGTGAAGGTTGGTGCCCGGGCGATATTGTAAAAGATTATGAGTTTGATGCAACAAAAGCTATTAAAGGGAATTCGGTCCTTGTTGATTATGATATAACAAAGGTTCCAACAAGCAATCAAGGAATGGGAAATGGTAATTATGTAATGAATTTCGACTTTTTCCAATACTCTGAGCAAAGCTTTGATACTGACCTTGAAATTTATGATGTTATTATGCCAAGCGATTGGGAATATTATTCAAGAAAGAATCCAATCTGCTCTCACCCAAAGATTGTTGTCAGAAATAATGGCAAAAGTTCAGTTAGCAATGTCAAAATTAGATTTGGAGTTTTAGGTGGAGCTTACAAAGAAACTATTTGGACTCCTATGCCTCCAATTGAATCAAATCAATCGAGAGAAATTGTTTTGTCTATTGACAATAATAGTTTTTGGCTTGGTGACGGGACTAACAGATTTGAAGCTGAAATCATTGAAGTAAATGGAAAGAAAGATGATTATTCCGAAAATGATAAATATATTTCTACTTTTAAGCTTCCTGACCTATATAAAAACAAATTCGTTATTTGGTATAAATCAAATAACAGGCCTCAAGATTATACTTATACTATCACAGATTTGAATAATAGGATTGTATTTGCAAAAAATAATGTATCGCCGAACACAACTTATACTGATACAATTGATTTACCCGCAGGCTGCTATAAATTCGAATTCCTTGACAAAAATAATTTAGGTCTGTCTTATTGGGCATATCCTGCACAAGGAAACGGTGCGATTCAAATCAGAGATGTGAACGGGAACGTTTTGAAAGCCTTCAACCCTGATTTTGGAAGAAGTATATATTATGAATTCAGCACTGGAGAAATTAGCTTTGTTAAGGATAATCAATCTGAAAATCTTATTTATGTCTATCCCAATCCAACAAATGAAAAGATTATAATAGAATCAGAATTCGACTTCGGTTTATGCGAATTTAGTATTACCGACATCAGCGGAAGAACAATAGACTCAAAAATCTTAAATATTAAAGAAGGAGAAAGGATTCAATTTGATGTAGTCAATTACCCTACTGGAACATATTTGATAAATTTCAAAAATAAAGCATATAATTTTACCAAAAAGTTTATAAAGGAATAAATAATAGCATTAGATTCCTTGACAAGCAAGGAATGACGTGAGCATCGACTGCATCACTCCTGCGGATGCAGGAGTCTCCCACCAATATGTCACTCCTGCGGATGCAGGAGTCTCTGTGGCTTGACGAGATTCCTGTTTGCACAAGAATGACAGGGGAAGTTGTGGAATGTCACTCCTGCGGAAGCAGTGCTCCATACTAAATGTCACTCCTGCGGATGCAGGAGTCTTAGAGCAATGACGAGATTCCTGTCTGCACAGGAATGACAGGAAAAAGGAGATTCCCGTATTCAAGGCTGTGCAAAAACTAAAAAATAGTTCTTTGTCACTCTGAACGAAGTGAAGAGTCTATTAATTTTCAATGACTTATGTAATGAGTCTTCGTCTTTGGCTCAGAATGAGTGCTTTGATTCAGACTCAACGCAATAAATAATAATAAAGAATTCGTAAGAAATAATTCTTCCTATGACTCGGAGTCATCGAATGAATATAGAACAATAATCCTCGAAAGAAGTAAAATGGAAATCAGATAGAAGCTTTTCCAATCGTGAATATGTTTTATCCAAATTAATATAATGCTTGAATTTGGCTAATGGATTGATATTTAGTTTCGGTTGGTCTTCATCAATTTCCCAAGGGTGAATGTAGAAATTAAGGATTTCACTTTTTGAGTTTAATTCCAGTGCTTTTTTCTTGAAGAATGAATAAGGATAGAGCCTAAAATAACCACCTCCACCGAGGGGAATAGTGACTCCTCCAAGATAAATCGCTTTTATTGGAAATTCTATTAGTCCATTTTTTAGCTTGAAGAAATTATTATCTTTTTGATTTCTGGCTTCATTGGGATAGTCACCAAAAGGAAAGATTGATGAGTCATAAATAAATCCGTTTTCTTTTAGGACGTCAAACACCCATAAATTTTTATTTGTTACCGAAAAGCAGGGGGCTCTAAAACCTTTTACAGGCTTGCCAATTGCTTTATCTATTGCCTCGAGAGAAAGTTGGATTTCCTTTTTAAATTCCTCTTTGCTCATCAAAGTTAAGATTTTATGAGAATAGGAATGAGAAGCAATCTCGTGACCTCTTGAGCTAATTTCTTTGATTAAATCGGGCAGTTCTTTTGCAATCCACCCAAGGACAAAAAAAGTAGCCTTAACTTGTTTAATATCAAGTAGTTCAAGCAATTTTAACGTTGATTTTTCTATTCGAATTTCATTAGAACGAAGAATGTCATCGGATAAATCTCTTGTCAAATGCAAAGGTGTGAACCAATCCTCGAGGTCAACGCTAAATAGGTTAGTAATCATTCTTATTAGTTTTTAATCAGATACTTAAATTTTACTTCACTTCCAAAGTCCATTTTTAAGACATAGAAACCCTTCCCGAGCTGACGGACATCAACTTTGAAGTAGTTGTCGCTTAAATGAACTTCATTCTGCAAAACAATATTACCCATAATATCATAAAGTGTGTAAGACGAAGGTTTGCTTTCAGAATTTCGAATAACGACAAAAGCAAACTCATTCAATGGAGTGGGATAGATGTCAATATAGTTATCTTTATGGAAGACTGGATTAGTTTGCAACTGTAGAATTGTTACAGAATGAGGTGGGAATAGGTAATAATCATCAACAATCCATTTTTTTTCACTGATAGTAATATTTTCGGGTTTGTCATTTGTATTCATATCTATAAGATTTGGAGAATATAGCTCAAATACGTTAGACAAAAGCCCGTTAGTTTTTCCAGAATAATTTAATTGGGTTTTAATCGGCAAGTAAGGATGTTTGTTAATAACGCAAAGATACAATGTGTCATTACTGCCACTTGCAAGAACATCTAACCAAGGCACATTTTCTGAAACCCATACATCTCTGTTTTCAGGGGTATTGAAAGAACCGCAAAGAACTTTAGTAGAATAAACATTAGAACCAAAGTTATTGCACATCATAGCAGAAACATAAAATGTTGGTGTGCCATAGATGACTCTTTTTCCTGTAGCTTTGTCAATATCAGATTTAATGAGACCGACGTTGTGCGTTCTTTCAGCAAGCTCGATAGTTCTCGGATGCTTTGCAAAAAGGTTGTAGAAAACTGCTGAGCCTAAAGCAAATTCGAGGGTATTGCAGCGAATATCCTCACGCCAAAACCTATTGTATTCGACCCACCATTCAGTAACAGCTTGTTTGACTTGAGGATATAAGCCTCTTAAATCAATCCAGTTTTCCAACTTAGCTATGTATTTAGGCAAATCATTTTGTATGGATAATATTCCAAGATATGTGTCCACATCGCTGATTTCGTCTGCGGGGGCAGATGAGGTTGTATGCCAACAGTATAAATCAACATTTTTTCCAACAATATCCATCACTTTATTGAAAAATTCTTGAGCATTTAGTATCTCGCCGTTGATCATTATTTTTATGGTAGGATCAACTTTCTTCATAGCGAAATAAAATTCAAGATAACGCTTTGCCATTTCTATTGGAGGGAGATACCCCATTGAGAGTGGCAAATTCTGCTCGTTTCCAACTTCCCAATATTTCACGTTGTATGGCTCCGGATGACCATTTTCTTCTCTGAGTTTTCCATAATATGTATTAATATCACCATTGCAATACTCGACCCAATTGGCAGCTTCTTCCGGAGTGCCAGAGCCAAAATTGACAACAATATGAGGCTCAGCACCGATTAATTCGCAAAATTTCAAAAATTCATCAGTTCCAAAATCAAGCCTTTGAGGGAAGTAAGCCCAATCATAATTTGGTGATTTTCTTTGGTCAATATGCCCAATTCCGTTGAACCATTTGGAAGCAGGAAGATCAGCAAAGCAACCGCCGGGATATCTTATAATGCCGGGTTTCCATTTTGTATATAAATCAAAAAACTCTTTTCTTACCCCAAATACATTGTTGATAGGCATAAGTGAGGACTCGTCCAAATCGAGCTCACCTATCCCCTCAATTTCAAGCACAAGATAGGCAAAGCCCAAGTCAATAGCAGGAATTTTGAATGCTATTTTCTCCCATTCATTCGAAAATTTTGTGAAAGTTTTTTTGAAATAGACTTGCGTGAAAGTTGAGTCAGTCAGCTTGATATTAAAAACTTTTGGTGGATGTTCTGATTTATGATAAATATAAAATTCGTACTCGGTATTCTCGCTGAGCCAAACTTTTTGTGAGACGCCCAATGATTTATTATTATCGTTCGAGATGAGTTTCAGGTATCTTTCCCCATTCTTGTTAAATCCGCCAAAAACCTGCTGAATAAGTTCTAAATCTTCGCACCAAGGCAATTTATTCCAGATTTCGATACCGGTTTTTTC
Organism: Candidatus Kapaibacterium sp.; assembly: GCA_026418625.1. Lineage (GTDB taxonomy): Bacteria > Bacteroidota > Ignavibacteria > Kapaibacteriales > UBA2268 > CALHRB01. The sequence continues at coordinate 218 of JAOABA010000013.1, read as the reverse complement.
ATTTATCGGTTCATCAAATCCACGATTATGGATTTCCTGAGCATACATCCCACAAGGTCCGTTTATATAGTCCAAGAGGAATTCAATAAAGCTGCCATAAATCATAGAAGTTAGTTTTCCGGGGATAGGATTTTCGACATAGACAGTGATTTCAGCTTTTTCTTCTGATTTTAAGAAGACTGTAAAGAAAATCAGTAATAATATGTATAGTCTAATTT
>JAOABA010000040.1 GCA_026418625.1 Candidatus Kapaibacterium sp. | reverse complement strand
CCTCAGAAACGGGTATTTTACTCCAATTGGACGCCGATTACTTTCTTACGGCTTTACAAAATTAATATATTCTTTCGTTTCTTCTCCTGTTCATCTTCTTTTTAGTTAAAGCGCTTCGCTTTTAATGTCGCCTCAGAATGAATGTTTTTTACACAATCTCATTCTTCAGAATGAATGTTTTTTACACAATCTCATTCTTTAGAATGACATCTACTATAAGTATCGAGAATAATTCTTAAACTCCTATTGCTTTTAATGGATTAAACTGATATTTTATTATATTTTCTGAGCATCTTTAACAGAGCTTCGAAATCCTTTGGATAGTAAGCCTCTAAAAAAATTCTTTCTTTGGTCACAGGATGAAGAAATTCAATTGAATATGAATGCATAGTAACTCTTGAAATAATGGGTCGTTCAACTACATCTTTTTTGTATTTATATTTTCTTTTAATAGAGGATAAAAAGAAGGAATCACTTTTACCATAGAAATCATCAACAAGGAGAGGATGTCCGATGGCTGAGCAATGGACCCTAATTTGATGATGCCTTCCTGTAACAAGATTGCATTCGACTAAAGTAGTATTTCTAAATCTTTCTAAAACACGAAGTATGGTTAAAGAATCCTTTCCTGTTGCAGATGGTTTCGACCGACCGGGTTTTCTTAAATCCTGAGAAATCGGAATATCAATTTTTATTTCATCATCAATAATAACACCTGAAACAACGACGTGGTAGATTTTTGTTACCTGATTTTGTTCAAATTGTTGGTTCAAAGCTTTATGAGTCTCTGAATCTTTAGCAAAAACTATAATGCCAGAGGTATCTTTGTCCAATCTATGAACAACAAAAATTTCATCATATATTTTTTCGAGATAGTTTTTCAAATTTGGGGCAGATTTATCGTATCTGTCTGGTAAGGTCAAAAAACCAGCCGGTTTTGATAAAACCAAAAGATAATCATCTTCGAAAATAATAGGTATAATAGATGTCATAAATCTCTAAAATTTAACTAATCCTGCTGCAGAGAAATATGTATTTTGAAGTAACATAGCGATTGTCATCGGTCCTACTCCTCCCGGTACAGGTGTTATAGCTTGTGCTTTTTCATAAACGCTATTGAAATCAACATCACCGGTTAATCTATATCCTTTCGGATTGGAAGGGTCTTCAACCCTATTGATTCCAACATCAATGATAACCACTCCTTCTTTAACGTGCTCTGCTTTGATTAATTCGGGGACTCCCATTGCAGCAATAAGAATGTCAGCTTGTTTTGTATAATAAGCAAAATCTTTAGTCCCAGTGTGACATATAGTAACAATAGAATTAGCATATTTATTTTTTTGATATAATAGATTGGCTATAGGTTTACCAACAATATTGCTACGCCCTAAAACAACTGTATGTTTTCCCTGAGTGTCTATTTCATATCTTTTGAGAAGTTCCATAATTCCAGCTGGAGTGCAGGATAGAAAACCCGGAAGTCCTATTACAAGCCTACCCATATTTTCCGGATGGAATCCATCTACATCTTTATCTGGTCTAATTCGCATTATTACTTTGTTTGAATCTATATGTTTTGGTAGCGGAGCCTGAACCAAAATTCCGTGAATCGAAGAGTCTTGATTCCATTCATCAATTTGCTTAAGGACATCAGATTCTGGTGTATCAGCTGGAACTCTTTTTACGATAGATTTGAAGCCGATTTCTGCACAAGCTTTTTCTTTCGAAGAAACATATATTTTCGAAGCAGGATCGTCTCCTACTAACATAAGAGCCAGACCGGGAATAATTCCTTTATCTTGAAAAAGACTTTCTGTCTTTTGTTTCAATTCATTTTTTATCTGGGTTGAAACTATTTTTCCATCAATTAAAATTGGCATATAATCCCTATTTATATTAAAACTTAAATTCTATTCCACCGGACAAGATATTAAATTTACTAAAGCTATAATCAAGGAAAACCGTAACAGGTCCAAATGTTCTTGACAAGCCAAGGATAAATTTATAGTTTTGATCATTTATATTAACTTTTGTTTTTTGTGGATTTGTATCGCCAGGAAAGCCTCTTGCTGGGTCTGGTGGTAAAATTTTATAAATAGGCTGTCCATTTGGTGTTTCCCCTATTTTTATCATCTCGAGCAATCCTAACTGGGCTTGAGTTTCAATCGGTAAATAATAAGTAAAGTCAGATTCAATCGAAAGCAACTCATAAGAAAAACCAGCGTAGAAATCTAATACATTTTCTATCCGCTTACCAAACTCAAGATTGAAATCCCAAATGGTAGCATAGGCTTTTAATTCAGCATTGGTTACCCCAACTTTATTCAATAAATATGTCCCCTGATACACTGTCTGGAAAGCAATATCTATCGGGCTTTCAAAATATTGGGACAGGCTGTGTTTTAATCCCAACCCCCAGAAAGCAAAATTGCCGATATTTTCCCCCATATAAACTGGAGGAATAAATCTTAAAAGTAATTCTGTGCCATAAAGTGAACCAATTTCAAATTGAGGTATTCCTGCAAGAATAGTATTAATATTTCCACCCTTGGGAAGGGTAAAATACTCGGGAAATTGTCCGACTGCTGTCAATATTGTAGATTTTAATGAATCAGGCAGAACCTCAAAAAGTGGTTTATTAATTATTGGAATAAGCGGATAATTTTTAACGAGGCTGTCAAGGACATATCTTGGTATATAAATAGCTTTTTCATCGTATCCTAAAATTGTTGGTGCGCTTTTGGGTAATTTAATTAAATCTGTTTCCAGTCCTCGATGAGCATAAACTTTAAAAGCATATAAAATTAAAGCAGCTGTGTCTGGTATTCCAGTTACAACAAACTTTGGATTACGTGGGTCAGTATAATCAATTGAATAATTTATGTATTTTGATAATTTTGAAAGGTCAAGAGGTTCATTAGGCATATTTGGTTCATAACTTTTCATATCATCTCTGACAAAGCCAAGCATTCCTTTAAGACCAACTCTGAAATATGGTTTTTCAACGCTTTTTGGAACATAAGCCCTATTAAAAAAACCAGAATTCGAGGTTGAATTAATTGTTTCAACAAGTGGCTGAAGATATGGCACTCCGTTCATTTCGAACAATTCACGCCCGAATGACCTTGCTAAATTTATTGTATAATCACTTGCTCTTTGATAAACAGCCTGTGCAAAACTTGAAAAATAGGAACAAAAAAACAGAATTAGTATTAAAGTGATTTTTAAATTTTTCATTATCTGTTTGGTATTAAATTATTTTAAAAGTTTTTTCTTAATTATCACAAAGAAAGGAAGTGCAATGAATGCAACCAAAATGAGATACATCAAATTAAACATAATTTTTATAGCTGCTCCAATTGCTGAGAATATAAATATCATAATCATAAAAGCTATTACAATAGCAATTATTGCCGAAAGTATTGTTTTGAATAATTCCATATGTAATCCTAAATTTATTCATATAATTACGAAAAATAATAATTATAAGTGTTTTTTTATTTGGGCTCAAATTTAATATTATTTCTACCAAAAATTGATGTCATTATGCTAATGCTATGCTCGTTTATTGGTAGATTAATTTTTTCTGCTACATATACTGAGAATTTAGTTTTTTCTTGGTCGAAAAAAGTGTTGAATGTAATTTTAATATTTGAATTAGAATCATTGCAAATTGATTGAAATTTATAAAGGTTATCAGCTTCAAATTGCTCGGCAAAAATATTGATATTAATACCCTTAGTGTATTTTTTTACTGCCTCATCAGGTTGAAGAACTTCGTTAACTACTATCTTCATTGTTTTTCCATCGGTATCAAGCTTTCCGATTACAATAATTAATGTATTTTCTATCAATAAATCTCTATATTTCAGGTAATTATCGCTCCAGAAAATACATTCGGCATAACCTGTTATGTCCTCGAGTTTAACAAAAGCAATTTGTTTTTGATTTTTATCAATACCAGTTCTTACATTAGTTATTAAACCACAGACCCTGACAATTTCACCATTTAAATTTGTTTCAAAATCACTCAAGGATACAGTTGATAAAGAATTAATAAGAGGTTGGTATTGATATAATGGATTACCGCTGATATAAAAATTAAGAAATTCCTTTTCTTTTTCTAAAATCTTCTTTTGCTCCCATTCAGGAATAATGTTCAATTTTGGTTCGGATATTGGGAGAGCGTCACCACTACTCATAAATAAACTATCCATATTTATTGATTTTTTCTCCTGAACTGCTCTGCCAAATTCAAGGGCAGACTCAATTGCAGCAAACAAGGTTGCTCTTCCATTTTTCATCAAAGAATCAAAAGCCCCAGCACAAACGAGTGATTCAAGGGTTCTTTTGTTGATTAATTTTGTGTCAACTCTGGCAACAAAATCAAAAAAAGAGCTGAAAGGCTTTTCTTTTCTTGCTTCGATAATGCTTTCAACTGCATTTAAGCCAACATTTTTTATGGCAGCTAAACCAAAGAGTATAGTGTTATTATAAGTAGTAAAAGTTGCTTCAGACCTATTCACGTCGGGGGGAAGGACTGGAATGCCTAAATTCTTGGCTTCTTCCATAAAAATCACAATTTTATCAAGATTTCCCATTTCGCTCGACATATATGCTGCCAAAAACTGAGCAGGATAATGAGCTTTTAACCAAGCAGTTTGGAAAGCCAGAACAGAATATGCTATTGAATGTGCCTTGTTGAAGCCGTAATCAGCGAATTTACGAAAGAGTTCGAAAAGTTCCTCGGCTGATTTTTTGTCGTGTCCTTTTGCGATAGCACCTTCTATAAATAGAGGTTTCATCTTGTCCATTGCATTATGGTCTTTTTTGCCCATAGCTTTTCTTAAGTTGTCAGCTTGGGCAAGGGTGAAACCTGCAAAATCAACTGATATCTGCATTACCTGTTCTTGATAGACTATTATTCCATAAGTGCTTTTGAGGGATTTTTCCATCACCGGATGAAGATATTCAATCTTCTTTCTGCCAAACTTCCTCTCGATATATTCGGGTATGTTTTTCATCGGTCCGGGACGATAAAGAGCATTCATAGCAGCAATTTCTTCAATGTTTCTTGGCTTCAATTGCCTTAAATATTCCTGCATACCAGTTGATTCAAACTGGAATACCCCTTTTGTTTCTCCTCTAGAGAATAAATCATAAGTAAGTTCATCCTCGAGGTCAATATTATCAATATCAATATCAATATCGAAATCTTTTTTTATTAGTTCAAGGGTTCTATCAATCACAGAGAGAGTTTTCAAGCCAAGGAAGTCCATTTTCAAAAGACCAGCCTTTTCAAGGTCTTTCATACTATATTGAGTGGCAACTTCATTTCCGTTATTTTTTTGGGAAGATGGTTTATAAAGAGGAACAAATTCATCAACATCTCCGGGAGTAATGACTATTCCGGCTGCATGGGTAGATGTATTTCTATAAAGACCTTCGAGAAGTTTTGAATATTCTATCAATTCTTGTAATTTTCTATCAGAGGTATTTTTTAAGTCCTGTAAATCGGGAAGTTCAAGAGCTGATTCAAGTGGGGTTACCTTGCCAAGAACGACAGGTATTTTAGAAGTAATTTTATTGATTTCGCTATGATGAACCCCTAATACTCTGCCAACATCTTTAAGGACTAATCTGCTCGATAGTTGACCAAAAGTAATAATTTGGGCAACACTTGATTGCCCATATTTTTGTTTAACATACTCTATGATTTTATCTCTTTTGACATCGCAGAAATCAATATCTATATCGGGCATTGAGATTCTGTCGGGATTCAAAAATCTTTCGAAAAGAAGATTATATTTTAACGGGTCTATATTTGTTATGCCCAGTGCATAAGCAACAAGACTACCTGCAGCAGAACCACGCCCCGGACCAACTCTTATTCCCATATCCTTTGCAGCTTTGATGAAATCCTGCACAATAAGAAAATATCCGGGGAATTGCATATTTTTTATAACGCTAAGTTCGTAATCAACTCGTTCCTGAATTTCCGGGGTTATCTCCTTGAAACGCTGTTTTAATCCTTCATAAGTAAGTTTTTTTAGATATTCATCAGGAGATAGGTGTTTATCTTTTTCTGGCAGAGGAAAAGCAGGCATAAAATTCTTTTTCTCGAATTCCAGCTCACATTTTTCTGCTATTTCTATTGTGTTGGAAATAGCTTCCGGAAAATCTTTGAAAATCTCAATCATTTGCTCGCTTGACTTGAAATACATTTCAGGGGTTCTGTATCTGAGCTGCCGTATGTCCATCTGACCAGAATTTGAAGCGGTGGCATCTTTGATAAAAAGATAGACATTATGAGCGATGGCGTGTTCTTGCTTTATATAATGAACATCATTGGATGCAACCATTTTAATATTCAAATCTTGAGCAATTTTGGGTATTTCCTTTAAAATTACTTCATCCTCGGAAAGATGGTGGTGCTGAAGTTCTAAATAAAAATCATCACCAAAAAGTTGCTGATAATATTTAGCTTTTTCATTAGCAAGTTTGTAATCGCCTGAAACTAAATGAGCATTAACAACTCCATTAATACAACCTGAACAGGCAATTATTCCTTCGTGATATTTTTCGAGCAACTCCTCATCAATTCGAGGCTTATAATAATAGCCTTCGGTATGGGCTAAAGTAGTAAGCTTGATAAGATTTTTATAACCTTGAAGATTTTTTGCTAAGAGAAGCAAATGGAAATAATTTTTCTTTTTTGTGTCCTTTTTACCAGCTGTTTTATCGAATCTGCTACCATTAGCGACATAAGCTTCGAATCCAAGAATTGGTTTAATGCCTTTTTTCTTTGCTTTATCGTAAAATTCAAGACAGCCGAACATAACTCCGTGGTCTGTCAGCGCCAATGCTTTTTGTCCATCTTCGACTGCGGCTTTTACTAATGTATCAACTGTGCAAGCTGCATCTAATAAAGAATAGTGTGTATGATTATGCAGATGAACAAAATCTGCCATTTTTCCCCCTTCTACAAACAAAAGCAGGTGCAAAATATAAATTTTTTTATATACTCTTTGAACAAATTTGAATTAAAAAGGCTGCCCTTGTGAGACAGCCTTTTTGAATGATAGTTTGATTGATTTATGGTTTAATGAGCTTGTAAATCATTTCTTCACCGTTAATTCTCAGTTTAATCAGATATATTCCTGATGTTAAACCTTCAATATTGAAGCTTTCTTCAATTTCAGTAACATTATTTCTATTGTAACTAATAGTTTCCCTTCCTAAGATGTCAAATAATTTCAAGTCGATATCACTATCTTCGTCGAAATTAGCATTTACAACAAATGAAGAAGTTGCCGGATTAGGATAAATTTGAATGGTTCCACTACCAATTACTAAAGCTGAACCCTCTGATGCTTTTCTTCTTAGGACCTGAACAATTATTGTCCATTCATCAGAAAAACACCCATCAACGTCAGTTACAGTAAGGAAGTATCTTGTTGTAACTTGTGGTGTTACCCTTGGGTTGGCTTCCTCTGAGCGGAAATTTATTTTATCGGTCCAAAGATAAGTGAAGGGAGGTGTTCCATTCCTCAGTTCCAATCCGTCTCCCAAATTAACCGATTCCCCTCTTTTAATGGTATATTTGGTAGTTGGGAGCGAAATATCCGGTTTCTGTTTGACGAGAAGCAACATTACTGACTGTGCATATTCACCGGTTTGATAATCAGTAACTTCAAGTATATAATATCCACTGAATCTGGCTCTTAGTAAAGTTGGATTCATTGTGAATTCATTTATCAAACCTGTCCTTGGAATCCACCTAATATTGTATTCTCCAGAGCCTCCAGTAATGGCATCGGGCGAACCAAGATCTGCAGGCTGATCTTCACAAACAACCTTTGGACTTAAGTTAATCTCAATCATATTCAGACTTGGCGTGGTTAATGTTAGAACATCTCCATAACCAATTCCGGCTTCGTTAATTCCATAAGCTCTGAAGAAAATAGTTGTTCCGGGAGGTAGGTTAGATATTATGCTGTTAAATTCACCTAAACCGGTGCCTTCTGATGTGATATAATCATCAATCGTTGGATTAGAGTTATAAATACTCCAACAAATACCTCTCTGAGTGACGGGTGAACCGTTATCATCTGTTACATTTCCAGCGAGATTGGCATTAGTTCCGCTTAAATTTAAGACTCCAACAGTGAGAACATCAGGCGGGAAACATACAAATTGAACTGGCGTTGAAACAATAGTCTGACAATTGCCAAATGATGATGTTTCTATTAATGTGATACTTGCAGGAGGTGTATTTCCCCATTTTACTGTTACTTTATCGCTTGTTGATGATCCTTGAATTGTTCCGCCGGTAACCTGCCATTGATAGGATCCATCGAACTGATTTGCACTGTATTGAATAGTCTGATTTATACAAACTTGTGTATTTCCAGTAAATTGTGGAGTTGGTGTTTGACCGATTGTAATGTTACTACCGTTGTCAGTCCCAGTAACAGCAGGATTAGTTGAAATGACTCTTAATCTGTATGCATTTCCAGAGAGTAATGTATGGGGAAGTGTTGCATTCATTGAGTTAACTAATGGACCATTCATCGTGGCAAGAACTGTTGGATTTAAAAAGCTTCCAAACCTATCTGACAGTTGCAACGAGAACACATTACCTGTTGTAAAAGATCCTGTTGTTTCAATTGTTACACTCAAATTATTACCCGTGCAGAAGCTTGTTCCTGATACGCTTGTAATTGTTATTGAATTCGAAGCAATCTGATAGAAATATACATCAGAAAGTTCTGACTCACATCCATTTTCGTCCATACATTGAACTTGATAATATCCAGTTTGTGTTGGGAAATAAATATAATTATTTGCTCCTGAAATAGGATTTCCATTAAGATACCATTGATTAATATCAGTGCAATTAGACATCAACATATCAAGGCTTGAGGTAATTTCGGGCTTTTCTGGTAAGCTATGAACTAAAACTTCGAATTCAACTGAGTCAGCGCAGCCCCATAAATCTGTAACTATAACCTTAATGGTTCTTAAGCCTGCTTTATGCCAAAGGACTTTAACATCCTCCTCGTTTGAAGGTCCAATAATTGTTCCGCCATCATCGGCAACCCATTTAAATGTATGCGTATCATTTTGTTTAAATGCGAAAAATTCACCACTTGATATGTAAGCAAAATAGTCTCCTTCTTGATTTAAGCATAATTCTTCGTCCCCATACACAGTAGGTTTAGGAAGATCAAAGACAATAACAGTATTTGAAATACTATCTGTGCATTCTCCTTCATTAGTTTCTATTAGTTTTATCGTTCCGTTATAATTTGGGTTATTCCAAACTACTTCCACCTGTTGATTTGTTGAGGAGCCGATAATTGTTCCATTTTCAACTAACCATTTGTATGTCCCATTGATTTCATTTGCTCTATAAATGTATGAATTAAATGGACAAACAAAGAATTCACCAGTAATTTGGGGTGTTGGATATTCGACAATTTTTATGTCAGAACCGTTATCAGCACTAACAACTTCAGGAAATGTGCTTACTATTCTAATCCTATGTCCATCTCCAATATCAGTTGAACATGCGACTGTTACAGTGAAAGTCCCACCTTCAGTAGCCTCGAAAGAACCTAAAATGAGAGGAGAAATAAGAAAATTACCCTCGGGATTTGATATTTCAATATCAAAAATATTTCCATCACCAAATGAGCTTGATGTTGTAAAAGTTACTTGTATATCATCACCACAGCAAACAGCAGATTTACTTACATTAGTGATTGTTATTGTTGGTGGAGGTTCGCCTTCCTCTCCGCCAAATTTTACTAGAAAGGCAGCAATTTCTCCCATACCAACCTCTGTTTGATGGGCATCTTCAGTTGCAATACCAGTATAAGATGTTGTACTTCCACTTAAAAAATAATCACCATTGTTGTCAACACAGATACCGTTCAATTTATCCTCTCCATAGCCACCATAATATGAGCCCCATTGTCTAACTCCTGAGGAATTAAATTCCGCCCAGAAGCCATCACCCCATCCACCACCGTAAGTAGATTGGTGAGAACCTGTTGTTGCTATCTGATTAGTGGAATAGGACGAACCAACAAGATGTATTTTGTTATCGCTTTCAACAAAGACTTTGGCATTACCTTCATAATCATCACCACCATAATAAGTAGCCCATTGTCTTGAACCTGAGGAATTAAGCTTCACCAAGAATCCATCTAAATCCCCACCAGCATGCGTTGTTTGATGTGCACCTGTTGTAGCGATACCATTTGTTGATAATGTTATTCCACTTATATAAATATTCCCGTAAGAATCATTATCAATTCTATTGCAAAATTCTTCTCCTGAACCCCCGTAATAAGTAGCCCATTGCCTAACACCGGAACTATTAAATTTTACAAGAAAAACATCCGATCCGCCAGCTAATGATGATTGATAACTTCCAGCTGTTGCCATACCTTGAGAATAAGTATGTCCACCTAAATAAACATAGCCACTCGGATCAACACTAACTGATATGCCCTCTTCAGAGCCCGGTTCAACCCATTCACCATCACCAGATTGACCATAATACGTTCCCCATTGTCTTACACCCGAACTGTTAAATTTAACAAGAAAAGCATCAGCATAATCACCTCCATAAGTGCTTTGGTGCGATCCAGCAGTTGCAATACCATTGTTTGACATAGTAGTCCCTGTAACATATATGTTACCAGACGCATCAACATCAATAGAGCTACACCAATCCCAATCATAACCACCATAATAAGTCCCCCATTGCCTTACCCCAGATGTATTAAATTTTACAATAAATCCTTCAGTTGTTTCATTCCATGTTGATTGGTGTGAACCCGGAGTTGCTATTGCCGAGTTTGAAGAAGTCTGTCCAACAGCATAGATATTATTTGAAGCATCAATAATAATATCATTAAATTGATCATATTGTGAACCACCATAGTAAGTTCCCCATTGTCTCTCTCCGTCGCTATTGAATTTTACGATATAACCATCTCGATAGCCTCCAGAGCTGCTTTGATGGGCACCAGTAGTTGCTATATTATATGTTGTAAATGCTTCTCCAGCCATATAAACATTACCATAACTATCAACTGCTACTGATGTCCCGGTTTCGTAATTATTACCCTGATAATAAGTTCCCCAGATCCTTGTCGGAGGGTCTATTGTAAGAGTCTTATTTTGATCATAATCTCCAACCTTGAATGATATTGAATTATCTTTGTTTAAAATAAATTCAGATTGAACAGGACTATCCTGATAAGAATGAGGTTTCCCTTGCTCAATATCTCCGAAGGGTGTCTTGACAATTAAACTTCCATCATCCTTGATTTTTATGCTTTCAGCACCCTGAAAAGCAAAATTTATGTTTTGGGGATTAGCTCCGGGTTTAACAATAAAGTCATATTGAACTTTGCCAGAAGAATTTACATAAAGAACAAAGTCAATTTTGTCATATACATTTTCGTAACGCACTTTCTTGAATTTTCTGACGTGTGTAATGCCTTCAGGACATTGAGAAAGATAATAATTGTTATAATCCTGTAGCAATTCAAGACCTTTAATATCAGTTTGTTTGTTAGAGCTTTTAAACTCCATATCAACCCGATAGAAATCAAATTTAGTTTCTTTTTCTATCTGTGATGTCTGAAGAATATCATTTTTTCCGTTAGATAATGATAATCTCTTATCACGATTTGAACTTTTTTGTGAGCCATCTGTCTTTATCTGAGTAAAGGAGATCCCGCTTGGCTTAACTAATATGCTTCCGCCGCTGACTTCTGCTATAAATAGTACCTCTTTGTTGATTTTTCCGCTCTGGTCAATTATCTGACCTTTGTTTTCAATGAAACTAATTTCATTTTTTGTAAAATTAGTCCTTGATATTAAACATTTTGGTAATATAACTACAAGGATTAAGCTACAGAGTAACAATTTTAATTTCATAGGAACCTCAAATAGGTTATTTTTAAAATGGAATTTAAAAATATTATTGTATATTACCTAATAATTATTTATTAATTTTGTTTAACAGAAAAAAAAAGAGGCTGTCTAACAAGACAGCCTCAAGGAACAACATCGATTTTACAGAATTAATTTTTTATTAATTTAAATACTTTTGTTTCATCATTAGCTTTGAAATGTAACATATAAACACCAGCTGGTAATGTCTCAACATTAAATGTTTGCTCAACAACAGACATCCTTGCTTCAGAATATCTTAAGAATTCCTGCCCAAGAAGATTTGTTAGCTTCAATTCAAAGTCAGTTTCAACTCCAAAGTCAGCGTTGATTGTAAACTGCCCGTTAACAGGATTTGGGTAAACAGCAACATCACCAAAATTGAATTTAACTAGTTTATCTTCATCTGCTGCTTTTCTTCTTAAAACTTGGACAATAATTGTATATTCACTCGAGGGGCATCCATCAGCATCTGTAACAATCAAGAAATATCTTGTAGTGACAGATGGGTTAACTCTTGGGTTTTGCAAAGTAGAATTGAAGCCCATTTTGTCGGTCCATCTGAATGTATAAGGCTCTTTACCGTTCCTGATTGCCATACCATCACCAATATTAACAAATTGTCCTCTTGTAATAGTGTATTTGGTTGTTGGGAAAGAAACATCAGGTTTCTCTTTAACCATTAGAAGCATAACAGATTGGGCATATTCGCCAGTAACATAATCAGTAACTTCAAGAATGTAATATCCGCTGAATTTTGCTTTTGTCAAGGTTGGATTCATTGTGTTTGCATTTAATAAACCAACATTTGGAATCCATCTGATTTGATAAGAACCAGATCCTCCAGTAATCGCGTCAGGTGAACCGAGATCAACAGGTTGATCTTCGCAAACAACTTTAGTAGAGAGTGAAATGACAATATTGCCAGCCGAGGGTGTTGTAAATGTAAGGACATCTCCATAACCAGTTCCACCGTTGTTTATTGCATAAGCTCTATAGTAAACAGTAGTTCCCGGTGGTAATGATGAAATCATAGCATTGAATGAACCAACACCACTACCTGAGGTAATTACATTATCTGCAATAGTAGGATTGGAATTTGTTATGCTCCAAGCAATACCTCTCTCAGTTACTGGATCACCTCCATCGTCAGTAACGTCTCCACCAACATCGGCAAACGTTCCTCCTAAGCTGTTAACACCCAGTGTAACAACGGTTGGTGGTAATGCATTTGTAAAGACTATTGGGCTTGAGCAGGTATTACCTGCACCATCAGTAACTACTACTTCCCCAGAGGCATCAAGATTAGGATCAATTCTTGTTACTGTAAATGTAACAGTCTTATCACCAATAGTAAATGGTGTTACTGTTAATTGAAGATTGACGCTTCCGGGTGCAAGCTGGACAAAGTAAATACCTTTGTCAATATCATAAGTATCTCTTGCTACACCTTGAAATTCATCGCCAACCCTTGTGGCAGAGCATTGTGGTGGGATTGTGTCGCCAAAAATATTTATGAAGGTAAATGAAGCTCCACCGGGATAAAGGTAAGAATCATAGTTGTTGTATCCTTCAACTGTAATTCCGTGTTTGTTAGCAGAACGTGTAGTATGGCTCCCTGATGTAAGAGGAACTGTAGCTGCTGATAAAGTTGTTCCGGGTATTGGGGTGAAAGAAGCTGGAGGAACAAGGACACCATTTATGCTCATTGATGTTCCTATATCAGAATTTTGTGCGTAAACCGAAACAAAGTTTTGAGAAAATTGACTTCCTCCAACAGTTGAAAAAGTATAGCCCAATTTATATTGGTCAGATGGGATCATATTACCCATAGCTGGATCACCTGTTCCACTTCCACCAAAATCCTGCCCTGACATATATTGAACAACAAATATGGGTTTGTCTGCTTCAAATAGATGATTCCCTGTTAGTGGAGCAGGTTCAAAATATTGTCCTCGATTTATATTTGCAATAACAGTTCCATTTCTTCTTATTGTTGTATTATCCTGAGATGCTAATATTCTATAAACTGTGCCACTCGATCTAAAAGGAAGATTAGCAACAGGCGTAGATAGTCCCCACGATTGAATAGGATGGGCTACCTCAAAGATATGGTCGCATGCATAGTATCCTGGTGGGATATTAGTACATCTTTCTCCATTCGTTACTTGAATTGGCTTGTCAGAAGTAATAATAGTCCCAGTTACGTCCCCAGCTTGAGAATTAGTTGTCCCTGTATTGAAATACCCTTGACCACGATTTAAAGTAATATTGAATGGCACTCCTGCTGTTCTACCTCCATTAAGATTTACTGATGGGGTTATTGTAATATTTGTATTATCATATACTGCTGTTATCACAAATGAACTTCCATCTGAAAATATAGGTCTATATGAAGCAATTATATAATCGGTATTCAATGCAATAACAGGTAAACCAAGTGCTGCATCGCTTGTAAATGGTTGAATATTAATCATATAGCAAACAAAATTTCTTCCATCAGTGGAATAAGCTCTAACTGAATTGTTTGCTCCAGCTATATTCTTTAAATCCAACCAATTGCTTTGTGCTGAATTTGGTAAATTCACTATTGTAACGGCACCGGGAGAAACAGCAACTGTTTGAGTAAATGTTGGAGAATTGACTGGATACTCAACTGTTACATTTGTAACGACATCGCTAGTTAAATGGAGTTGAACTGTGCTTGTTCCAGTATAATTTGGCAGAAACGCGAGTATAAACTCAGGACCGGAATTATCAAGTGCCTTCAAATTGAGGCTTAACAGGATTGTAAAAATCACTGCTGTAAAATAATTTCGTAGCTTTTTAAAGAACATAGGGCGACTCCTTTATTTTGAAATTAATGAATTATATAGGATATTTTCTATTATCAGCCCAATTTTTATGCTTTCTTGCTACAAAATTATATTAAGAAAACAAAAATTTTAGGCAAAGAACATTAATAATTTAATCAAAACATTTTTAATTAAGAGCATAATCAATACAAATATAATTAAACTTTCTACAAAAAAAAACTTCTTTTTTCCTTCAAATTTTTTTTACCAGCCTCTAAAAATTTTTATGTTAAGCTGAAAAATCCAGCTTAACCATTCGGAATCTTTTGAAATGTTGATGATTGGAAGTCCTGCGGATAGTGAAATAGTAGAATAAGTTCCCAAACCTAAATTCAAATCATAGCCTAAATTTAGTTTTGGTGTGAAGAAAATTGGTTGTATGTCAGAGATAATCCCATTAGCAATAGTTCTTTTTTGACTGCCATCGTTGAATCTTGCTTCAGGAGGTGAAACAATTTTTTCAAAGAACTCGCTTTTATTTGATACTAAAAATCCTAATCTAATACCAACTCCAGCAAAGAAATGGGTTAAAAATAGCCTGTATTTGGCATCCATTTCAACTGTGATATATGAAAGCTTTGTGTTAAATTCGTTTTTATAGTAGAAAAGACCAGAGGGATAAACTGGAAGAGCTTCGCCATCTGCTTCAAAATCCCCAGTTACAGTCATATAAGACAAAGAACCGCTAAGGGCAATTGTTGCAGTTTGCCAATATTCGGCATTGATTCCGAAAATAGATCCAAAACCAGCCCCATAAGTAAAGGTGCAGCATTTGTATATCTCCCTGAAATCAATCGAACCATTATGCAAATAATAAGCTAAATTCCCGTTCAAGCCGACAAAAAAAGTTGGTGTTTCGAAAGGTAATCGGGGTGAATACTGCCAATCAAATCCTTGTCCAGAAAGTTTATACTGGAGATTTATCAAAAAAAATAACAAAATAACGATTGTAAATATTTTTTTCAATCTAAGACCTCAGAATCACCTAATCAATAAAAAATTCTTTGTTTGTCTGAATATACCGGCTCTCATCTCGAAAATATAAAGCCCCCTTGAAAAATTATCTGTTGATATAAGCTTTGAAAATTCTCCTGATTGATGACCGGTAATAGTATGATTATAAACCAATTCACCGAAACTATTATAGATTGCAAATTGAACATCGGTTTCAAATGCTATGTTGTATTTCAGTTCAATTTTTTCGCTTGTTGGGTTAGGATAAATATCATCAAGACTGAAAATAAATTGACTTTGCCTCGGTCCGACTTTGAATTCGAGACCACAAACAGAGTCAAGCGAGAAAAAAGCTCGTGAAATTTGAGGTGTCAGAATGTTTGTGCAGATTCCATCGCCGAATTTTGGATTAAGTAAATTAATAGGTGTTGAGATTTTTTCACCTAAAAAAGTAGTAAAACGCAATTTTATCAAAGTGTCATTCGGTAAAAGATATTTATTGTCATTCAATTGAATGAAAAGCCTTCCCCCTTTTTCATCTTCTTTTATAAAGGAGTTAGTGAATTGAACCAACTCAGAAGCAGTTCCTATTTTTTCATAACCTATATATTTTAAAAGGGTATGTTCGTAATCAAGTGTGTCGGTATAGCTTTTTGCCAGTGAAACTTTATCTTTTTCAACTAAAATTGGGATTTCAATTCTGCTACCGGGTTTTGCTCTAATTTCCATAGGCAACGAAATATTAATCGGATCTGGCTTTACGCCCTTTGCTTTAAGGATTATTTTAATCGTATCAAGGGGTTTAGTGGAATTTGAATAGATCCATAAAATTGCCTGATAATCATCTGGTGGGCTGTCAAGGGCATCAAAAATAATTCTTAAAGTGTCGACAGACCTTGCCGGAATATTTATATTTTCTGTTAAAATTCTGAAAGGAGTGTTGGGAAATTCAGGCTTAATTTCGAGTTTCTTGATTTCAAGAATTAGATTACCTTGATTATAAATTGGCAATAAAGTGTCTCTTCGAGCCGGACAGTCACCACGATTCATAACAATGCTGCCGAAATCAATCGTATCTTGTATAATTGGAAATGGCTCGACTCCAGTTCCTTTGATATAGAAGATTATTTTTTTTACCGAATCAGGGTAACCATAGATTTTTCTTTTGGAAATATCACTTTCAATAATATATCTTACAAGGTAGTTCTTTCTTTCAGGTGGTGTAAAGCTTATTTTAACTGTATCAGTTCTGGAAGGCTGAAGATGAGTTACATCGCTCAATTTTTTTGTTAAAGTAAAACCGTCAGCTCTAACCTCTGAGCCAATTTCCAATATTTCTTGTTTTATGGCTCCGAATGGAATATTTCCATTATTCAAAAAAACAAGTTCAATATCCTTGTTATCTTTAACCCTGACATTGCCAATATCAATTGTATCTCTTTTTACGCTTGCATTTATTGCGTTCAAGATGAATAATTTTTGTTCAACACCTACCCCTGAAACGCTGACAAAACAACTATCCTTTGTTTCAGGATCAGTTTTTGGATAAGGCTTAAATTCAATTGTTGTAAATGCCGAATCTAACCCAAGCTCAATAGGATAATATCTAATAATAAAATCAACGGTTCTGTTTTCTGGTGTTAATGTATATGGAGTTTCTATGATACTTTGAAATAGATGTGGATTAGTCCGAGGTAGAATTCTATTAAATATTACATTTTCAATGTTTAAATCCTCTTTAACATTATTCTGAACCTTCCATATTTTTCTGATTGTATCAACAGGATGGATATAAACTGAATCGAAACTAATAAATTTTTCATAACCATCTATGAACTTATTTGTTTTTCGAACAATCAGTATGAAATCACGATAACCCTTTGCTAAGTCATTATCGCTTAGGGGCAAATTCTCGGCTAAACCAATTCTTGCACGTGCATATTTTTTCCCGGCAGGGAAAACAGGCGATTGAGTTGAATTATATCTAATAGAGAATTTTCTACTTTCTCCAGACTTGATTAAAAAATCGGGTGCTGTAACAGGATCGAACTCAAAATGATCTTCGGAATGCCCCGGTATATTTGTTGGAGTTATAGCGAACGAATAAATATTTGTAGGCCACAATCTTAAATCTGTTGTTCCAGTATTAAATATATTAAATGTTGTAATAACAGGAACACCATTCAAGGTCAAACCCATATCAACAGTATCCGATGGTGTTTTATCGTTGAAAATTAATGAAGATGGTTGGCAATTTAGTTTGGAATAAAAAAACAGCAAAGCGATTGATACTAAACAAAGCAGTAGATATTTGAATTTATTTTTTTTCATATAAGACAAATCGCTTTTCAACGCAATTAAATCAATCAAATTTACGAAATTCAGTTTAGATTATTACAGAATTTATTTTGACTTCTTAGCTTGATTGAGTAAGTAATAACAAAAAAAATATTAATTTGTTACTTTAACACTATTAAAATAATAATAACGTCAAAAATTTTGTTTTATATCAATTACTATTTGTGGTGAAACTATGAGAAATCTACTTGTTGTCTTGACTTTAGTCTTTGCTTTTGTTCTTTCTTGCAAATCCCAACCAAAAATTGAAATTGTTGGTGGAGACACATATGACTGGAAGAAAGTATCAATCAGTGAAAATCCCTTGAAAGCGAAAATACAAATTAAAAATGCTGGAACTGAAAAGCTTATAATAAATGAAGTTAAACCCGGCTGTGGCTGCACAACTGCTCCACTTGATAAATCCGAGTTGAAGCCCGGAGAGGTTGCTAACCTTGATGTTACATTAAGAGTTAGTCCCGGTCAGCATGATGTTATGAAGAGCATTCGAATTTCATCTAATGATCCAAACAATCCAAATAAAATTTTGTTCTTGAAAGCTACTGTTTTTCAACCGATTGAGGTTTCTCCAACAACCTATTTTCCTTTTAACGAAATGACCGTTGGCAAAGAATCTACATCAACTTTAAAATTAAAGAATAACACTGATAAACCAGTTAAACTCTCTAATATAGAAATGACCCCTGATGATGTTTTCGTAAACCTAAAAGGCGAGAGAACATTAAAGCCCGGAGAAGAAATTGATATTACTGCAAGAACCACTCCTAAGAAAAGTGGTTATTTCAATTGCACTCTGAAAATTAAGACTGATACTCCTGATATGCCAGAAGTTGTTATTACTGGCTTTGGACAAATTAAAGAATCACCTTTATTTAACAATAAATAACATTTCTATTTATTAACTGTAAAGAATGAAATTATTAGAATATAAAAAACAATTAAAATACACTATTAAAGCCCTTTTCCAAAGGGCTTTTTTATTTTTGTTTCGCTATTGTTTTCTTGTAGTTAGGATTTTTTGTTAATGACTTGTTAGTTTTCACCCTTTGTTACTTAAGCTTGTTGCTTTTGTGAAATCATATTATGGCATTTAAAAAAAAACGTAGTAATTCTTGGATTTCTAAACGAAAATTATATTGAGCTGAATCCGAAGTATTCATTAATAAACAAAATGGATTTCTCAAAACTTTCTTTGTCAGAATGACCTTTAAATAACAAATCACACCTTTTCAATTCAATTTCTCATAGATAATTTGGGATAAAAAAAGGGCTTCCCACCTAAGTGAGAAGCCCAATTTATTCATCAGACTATTTTTTTATCTGATTACACTAAATTTACTTGCTCTAAACTGCTTTCCGTCTCTTACATTAATGAGATAAATCCCTGCTGATAGATTATTGACAGGTATTTTAATAATATTAGCACCCTGACTGATTGCTAATGACTCAGTCATTATTTCATTTCCTGTTAAATCAAAAATTCCAATATTCAGCATTCCCGATTCTCCGATTAATTCAAGATTAATGAAATCACTTGCAGGAGATGGATAGACGTTCATTCCGGATAAAATCTGATTATCATCAACCGAAGCAGGTTCTTCAAGAATTATTGGCAAATCAACTGTAAGATCATAGTTTTGAGAGTAATCAGTATTAATTTGCTTAGAATAAGATCCATACCCAACTTTATCAACATAGACTGTATATTTTCCTGAACCTAATTGAACCATTTCGTATGAACCTGTTGTGCTGCTGAATGTGAAATCTGAAATGTTTCCATTTTCATCAATAACATAAACATAAGCACCGGCAACTGGTTTCGAGCCTTGGCTGTTGTCAGAACCCTTACCAAAGTTTGATGTAATATCAATTACGTTTCCTTTAACCCTAATTATACCCTTGTAACCATTGCGTAGCTTATGCCTAATGGTAAATACTTCGTCGAGCATAGAATTACCAACGGTGATTTTTGTTGCTTCTCTCCATTTTAAAGCAGCAACTGAGTTTTGCTTATAATAACCGGGGACATAGGAGTTTGAAAATGGAACTGACATTAAGACATAATCGCCGGGAATAAGGTTTGTAAATTTAAATTTACCTTCTGCATCGGTTTCTGCAACTTTTGAGAATTTATATTCATTTCCATCGCTTGCACTAACCAGATAAGCTGTTACAAGACCTCTTATGAAGTTCCCGGTAGCATCAGCAACCATTTTACCTGTCAATCCATTTGAATATGAGTTGAGTTTTTTCAATTTAAAATTAATTCCGTCAACATTCTGTGTCAGTTCAATCATATCAGCTTCATAAATTGATGTAACGCCATCATAGTATTGCTCGGCAAAACCGTCGACAAGTGGAACAGCTCTAACTTTGTAAGTCCATTTATCGGGTAGTTTGATTTCATATTCACCATTGTCTCTGGTTTTAGTTACAAAACTCTCATATTTACCTTCGTTTTTGAATAATTCAACGATAATAAATTCAACTTTTGAATAAACTGGCTCGTTATCAGACTCTGAGAGAACTTTTCCAGAAACAACATAATATTTTGGTTCTGGTTTTCTTTCAACAACAATGTGAATTTCGAGTTCATCTTTGCATTTTACATCTATTCTTTTAGCGTCAGCCATTTCATCAGCATCCTCATACCACTCGTGATAGAATAACTCCCCATCAACATCAATAATATATTTTCCTTCGTTTAATTTGAGAGTAAAGAAACCTCTCTCAATGGATGTTTTATATACTGGTGTTTCTTTGTTATTATCTGTAATTAACCAAGCTCTGACAGTCCCAGATGCAATTGATTCTCCTTCTGCATCTTTAACAGTTCCAACTATTTTAGCACAGTAACCATCTACGTTTCCTACTGTAACCTTAAATTCCTGGACAGCATAGACACTCTCATCGCATTTCAGATATGCTTTTATTCTAAAAATATAATATCCACTTTTCTGAGGAGTGAAAGTGAGTGTATTTGTTTCCTTATCCCAGTTGAGACCATCAATTTCTGCATTAACTACATAAATAATTGGGCAGTCTACATCTGATTCAGCTTTGAATTTATAGCTCCATTGAACTCCGATTTCACCTTTTGTATTTGGTTCAGTTACAAATTTAATTTTTCCGCTCACACCTGTTCCAACAACAATAGTAAACTGTTGATATGCGGGTTCAACATTTTTATCGCAGTCAGCGTAAACTTTGACTTTTATAGTGTAACGCCCATCCTTTTTGGGAATCCAAGATAGCCTCCCAGTTTGTTTGTTAATTGTCATACCATCAGGATAATCTCCATATAGTTCATATCTCAATGGGCAATTATCCGTTAAATTAGTTTCTGCAACAATTTCATAAACATATTCTTTCCCGACTGTCGCTGTTTCTTTAGGTTTGGAGACAATTTTTATCACATAAGAACCGATGAAATTTATGAATTTAAAGTCGGTCCTTTCGCTGAAATAAAGCTCTTCATTGAAAATATTTACTGCAACAATATAATAGGTATATTTTCCATTTGCACCGGGATAGTCAGTATAATCATATTCACTAATACTTTCTTCGGCTTTAACATCAGCTATTTTTTTGAAACGTGATAAATCATCTGTTTGACCCTCAGCTCTGAAAATTCTGAAAAATTCTACTGCAGGACCTTCTGGATTCTTATTCCAAGATAACTTAATCTTGTTGCCCTTATCTGTTTCTACTTGAACAGCCATAAAATTTAAGGGTGTATAAGGTGGTTGCTGTGAAAATGATTTTAAGCTCATCACCAGAAAAAGAGCCAAAACCATCATTGAAGCCAAGTAAAATTTCTTCATTATTTTATACCTCCAAAAAAATTGATAAACAAAATTACCTTTCATTGACTATATAAATTCAGAATGAGAAAAAATGTTACAGCAAAATAAATAATATTTTTCTTTGTCTTAACAAATTATTAACATTTTTATAATGAGGTTAAGAATGAAAAGGATTTTTGTTTTAACTTTTTTTGCAATTATATTTACAGTATTCTCCTGCTCCGAATCTACTACACCATCAAAAAATGCTCAAGTTACTATTGTTTCTGAACTATCAACACCTACTGTCAAAAAGATTCTGAAAGATATTGATTTTGATGTAATTACCGCAAATCAGGTAGATTCAATAAAGATTTCAAGGATAAGAATTCTAATGTCAAGATTAAAACTCTTTCTCGATAAAGAAGACACAAATCAAGGAAGAGAAATAAAAGCCGGTCCTTTCATTTACGAAGTAACCGCTTCGGGAAATATGTTTGTATTAGCAGAAGCATCAATTCCTGTTGGAATTTATGATAAAATAAAATTTGAATTCCACAGATTCAGTTCAACCGAGGCAGCTCAATTCTTGAATCACCCTGTTTTCAAAGACTTTGCAACTGATGATAGATATTCTGTAATAATTGATGGAGTGAGCTATAAGTCAGATACTCCGACTAATTTTACTTATCGAGCCACTACAACAGCAAATTTGCTCTTAAAATTCAGTCCAAGCTTAAATTTAACAGAAGATTCCAAGACCACGATATCATTACAAATTGATCCTAACGAATTTTTCAAAAAATCTGGGGATATAATTGATCCAAGTGACCCTAGGAATGCTAATGATATTGACAACGCAATACAAAAGTCAATCAAAGCTTTAAAAAAGTAAATTACTATTCTATAAAGAAATCAATTTCTACTGAATAAATAGTGCTTAAATAAGTTCTTTAAGATTCGATTATTATCTTTTCAGAACAATTAGTTTTTTTGTCAGATTTTTTTCCTTTGTTTGTAGTTGATAAAAATATGTTCCAGCCGGTAACGAGTCGGTATCAATCGTTATAGAATAATTCCCCTGAATTAAATACTCAGATAGCAGTTCGGATATCAGTTTGCCACTATTATCAATCAGTGTTACTTTTACATAACCATCTTTTTCAACATAAAAATCAAATTGTGTTTTATCGAAAGCAGGATTTGGGAAATTATGACTTAATGTTAAGACTGGATTTTGATTCTCAGATTCATCATTTCCGGCTCCTTTGTCAATCGTAAAGCTCCAGACAGTTGATGGAGTGCTTTCTTCGCTGCCTTTAACTGAAGTTACTCTCCAATAATAAGTTTTGCCGGGCTCTAAAACCATAGTTTCAAAATTCGAAGGAGTGTTTATAATAGTTGATTCCTCAAAATTCATATTCTCATCATATTCAAGGTTGTAACTTGTTGCACCGCCACAAGTGGACCATTTTAATTCAACTTTTGGGTTAGAAAAAACAGCTTTATTCATTGGACTAATCAAACCCGGTGCTGCAAGTCCCATATCTTCAATTTTTCCCTCCCAGTAAATTTTGTATTTTCTGTTGTGGATTATGTCTTTGAAAGTAAGTTGCTTGCCATCAGAGAACTTAACCTTAATCTCTTTAATTGTATTTTTTCCAAGCCCGAAATTCAATTCATTTGTGCTTTGTGATGCTCTGGCTGTCATAATTGAGCCGGGCAGGTCTCTGTAAATTTTTTGCCCGTTACTTAATTCAAGCGTAATTGAACTGCCGTAAGCATCCATATTGACATTATTTTGAGGACTTCCAATTAATCTGAAAGAAACCCAATTGTTTTCTCTTGGAATGTCATTTCTGAAAAGCTTAACATACTCATTACTACTTGCTATGATAATATCCATATCTCCATCATTATCGAAATCAAGAGCAACAGGCGACCAGGCACCGTGAATTATAGCTCCATAAAGCCAAGTCATATCCTTCAGGCGATAATTCTGCTCAGGTCCTTGATTGATATAAACCCTTGAATAACGGGTTCTTCCAGTGCTAATATTATCATAAGAATATTGACAATGAACAAGGTCAAGATAGCCATCGAGATTGATATCCACCCATTGAATTCCAGCATTCATTTCGAAGAATTTCAAACCCATTTGCTGACCTACTTCTGAAAATTTAAATGTCGGTGGTCCCTCATTTTTGAATATTAATGAAGGATTTGAGCTTTCTCCACGTCCGTCAGGATGACCAAGATTTCCAACTGCAAGGTCTGGCAATAAATCATTATTGAAATCACCCCAACTTGAACCCATTCCGTGACCAAAATATCCCGATGACTTTGTTGGAACACCGTGGACTCCAACAACTGTGCTTACTTCGGAGAATGTTCCGTTGCCGTTATTTTTATATAATCTATCAGGAGCAAGGCGATAAGTCGCTACAAAAACATCAGGTTTCCCGTCCACATTATAATCACAAATACTTGCTCCCCAGCAATCATAGTAAGGAGATGGTTCGCCAAGTGAAATTTTGCTTTCAGAAGTTACATTTTTAAAAGAGCCATTACCCAAATTTCTGTATAATTGATCGGGAAAATATGTTTCCTGACCAGAAACTTCGGTTCTGCCATAAGCAACAAAAAGATCAAGCCTGCCATCGGCATCATAATCGAGCCACATCGGGGTAACCGTTGGCGATTTTGGGGCAATTGTTACATCTGTTTCGTCGCTGTAAGTTCCATCGTTTTGACCCATCATTAATTGATCATTCCCCATACCTTTAACAACAAAAGCATCGAGAATGCCATCGTTGTTATAATCTCCGAATACAGTTCCAGAACCTCCAAAATTGAATCTTGAACTTACATTTTCAAACTTCCCGTCTTTTTTATTTTCAAAGAAATTTGAGCCAATTGCTATATCATCAAAACCATCTTTATTCCAATCAGCTACCGTAACAAGTGCCGAAGCAATTTTTTGAGCATTCACAACAAGGCCAGCTTCGGATGAAATATCCAGTAAAACTGGAAAAGGTGCTTTTGCTGAGCCGTTTTCGCCCGGATTATCAAATTCCACAACAAGCCTGACCATAAAATCGCCGTCAGCTCTGAAAAATTTTGTTCCTTTAATATTATAAAAATCAGGATTTGGAGTTAATGCATCACAAAGGAATGAACGCAAGGGAGTGCTTGTTCCATCGCTATCATAAGTGAAATATGGTCCTTTATCGCTTATTATATGTTGGATAACAATTCTGTCAAGTCCCTCAGCCCTAAGGTTTCTATCGCTTATGTCAAATTCTTTCCATCCGGGAACACCATCGTAAGTGAACTTAATTGGTGGAGTAAGTAAGGCA
Organism: Candidatus Kapaibacterium sp.; assembly: GCA_026418625.1. Lineage (GTDB taxonomy): Bacteria > Bacteroidota > Ignavibacteria > Kapaibacteriales > UBA2268 > CALHRB01. The sequence continues at coordinate 124,841 of JAOABA010000040.1, read as the reverse complement.
TAATGCCAGACAAATTCAGTAGGTGGAATGCTCCCTTCGGCAGCATCAGCAACTATCAGCAAAGAGTCCTCATTAGTCTGTGTCCCCGAAAAATAGACCTGAATTTTCAAAATCTTACAGGGTCCGTTTGGCTGCAACATAACGGATTCTTCCCATCTTTTGAATTGTGCGGCTGTATAAGCTGATTTAGCATTTCCGTTATCATTTTTAACAACAAATTCTGCAGCTAATAATTGGCTAAGAGATATAATTAAGGTTAATAGTAGTAAAGTTTTCTTCATTTTATCCTCTTTGAGAAAAATTAACTTTTAAAAATAAAAAAATACTATGAGATTTAAAAATATCTATAATTGCCGAAAATTAAGTGTAACTAAAATAAAAATTCAAGTATTTCTTTATTTGTTTTTAATTAATTTTTGGAAATTAATGCATAAAATATATACACTATTTTTTTTATTTTTCATTTACATTGGTTCAGCTGAGGCTCAAACCAAAATCCAGATTGCTGATACAATAACTGGTTTGCCATTAAAATCCAAATTTATAAATGTTGGTCTGACTGGTGGGTTAAATCATATCTGGAATGAAACAAAACTGCCAATATTGCCGGGTGGTTCTGATTGTGGCTCTTTCTCGAATGGGACTGATTTCGGTTATTATTTAGGTCTCGATGGTGAGTATGAATTTTTACCGAATCAGCTAAATTTTATTCTTCGATTTTTATTCGACCATAGACCAGTTACTTTAAGACAAACAACCAGTTCTTTTGAAGGTTATGATGAACTGACTAATAACTATGTCCCTTTAATCCGAGGGCATAATTACGATGGATTTCTTGATTATTTAGTAATTGAGGGTGGTATTTCCTATAAACTTCCTATTAAATTTCCAATTGAGTTAAAATTAACTGCTGACGCTGGTCATCCAATATTTGGAGCAGAGTTTGAAAACAGCGAAGAAATAATAAAGCCCGAAACAATTCTATTTCCTGAAATGAAAAGAAAAAGAACAGTGGAAAAGGGCAATATAACTAATGCAGGTAGCTCGTATGGTGCCTCTCTTGGTGTTGGAACAGAGTTTTTATTAAACAATGGTTTTTATCTCAAACCTGAAGTAAGATTTAGATATGCTTTGAATTCCGTAATGTCTGATTATGAATGGCATACCAACATTTTAAGATTTGGAGTGCAAATTAGCAGGAAGTTCGACATTGGAGAAAAGCAAAAGATTATTAAAACCAAAACTATATATCTTCCAGAACCACCAAAACCAGAACCACCTATCGAGAAAGAGAAGCCGATAATTGTTCAATATTTCAAATCAGAACCGATAAATATACTTGAAACAGTGGTTACTCAAACATACCCCCTTTTGAATTATGTCTTTTTCGATAGTGCTTCAACCGATATAAAAGAAAAATATTTACAAAATAAGGATATTAACTCCTTCAGCGAGGAAAATTTACCAAAAGAAACTCTGAGTATTTACTATAATTTATTTGATATAATCGGAAGCAGATTGATAGCAAATCCTAATGCCAAAATCAAGGTTACAGGAGTTACAGACGGGGAAGAATTAACAAATCAAAAAGAAAGATTAAAATTAGCTGAAGCAAGAGCAAAGAATGTTGCAGATTATATCATAAATCGCTGGAAAATAAACAAAGACAGGATAATTATCGAAGCCCTCGATTTCCCGAAATTACCGACAAGTAGAGAATATCAGGAAGGCTATCAGGAAAACCGTAGGGTAGAAATAACAAGCGAAAATCCTGCAATATTAAAACCTGTAGTTCATTCGAAATTTTTTGAATACACATCAACACAAGATGATATTTATTTCAATTTTGATTTGAATAAGGAATTAGAGCTGTCCGATTGGAATTTTTCAGCATTCGATGGACTGATTAAATCCCAAGGTCAGATTAATAATGAAAAGGGTGCTTCCGTAAAAATTTCATTTCCCTTGACCAAAGAAATTATTAATCATATCGGAGCTAAAATTGAGGCGAAAAGCCCAATGAAAGCCAAGCTTATGGTTAATACCTCTGATGGAAATCAGGAAGAAAAGGAAATTGATATTAATATTTCCAAAGAATTGAATAGTTTTGAAATCGGAAGATTGAACCTTATAGTATTTGATTTTGACAGATTTGATATTTCCCAGCAAAATAAAATTATGATTAATGATTTTCTTAAAAATTCTATCAAAGAGAACTCCACAGTAGCTATTACAGGCTCTACCGATAGGCTTGGTGAATTAAAATACAACTTTAGATTATCTTCTGATAGAGCTAATTCAGTCAGAAATTATATTCAATCAATAAATTCTGCTGCAAAAATTACTGAGGTTACTGGTATTGGTCCTTCAATTTTGCCTTATGACAATAATATTCCTGAAGGCAGATTTTATTGCAGGACTGTTTTGATAGAAGTTAAAACTCCGTTAAATAAATAATAAGTTAATTATGAAATTATCTTTGAGCCTTAAAATACTCCCGATTATTATTATTGCTTTCTTAGCCTCATTATGGCTAAGAACTAACACGATTACAACTGATTTAACAATGTTAGAGAAAGGTTTCTTGGGTTTGTCCAAAACGACAAATAGCCTTTTTGATTTTCCTTATTCTAATTTAGCACTTTCAAACGGTTTTACTTATGTCTCTGTAAAATTTATTGACTCAAATTTTAATTCTGTTATCAACAGAGTCATAACAATCTTTTTGGGTATTATATCAGTTCTGATATTCTATTTAATATCAAAAAAAATTACGGATGATTATTTGTCCTCATTATTCTCAACGGCAATTTTCTCAATTCAGGCAAGTGCTGTTTTTTTTGGAAAAATTATAAATCCTGTTATTTTGTCCTTCGTTTTTTTTCTATGTTTTCTTTATTTCTTGTTTAGCATCAATAAAGAAAAAAAATCATTTTTATTATACTCAATAATGACTGCTTTATTTCTATTTCTATCGGTAATAACAAATTATTTTATTGCGTTTGTCCTTCCCTTTTTAATAATGTTGCTCATAATTGATGTTCGTAAGTATCTATTAACAATAGTTTTAACTTTTGTTTTAGTATTAACTTATTATTTTGGATTTTTTCAAAATATTAATAACCAGATTATGGGTTACTTTTCGGGAAGAGATATGTTCTCAATTGGTTTTATGAGTCATTTCCTGAGAATTTTACAGGAAATTTCTATTCCTTTGATACTCTTGATTATGGTTCAGCTTAATAGAGTTTTTTTATTCAGTCAATCAAGCAAAAATATATTAATGACTCTTTGGCTTACAGCAATTCCGTTAATAATTTTATCAATTTTGTTTTCTAAAATTGATTTATTAAGTTCAAATGTTGTTTACTTGGTAGCTGTTCTCCTCATACCAAGCGGTGTTTTGCTCAAAGATTTTTATATCAAGTCTTTCAATTCAAGGATAGCAGTCATTATACTTTTTCTCTTTTCTATTGTTCTTTCAGTTTATCAGTTAGGACAAAAAATTGCTGAAATGAAAATCTTTTAAATCTCTCGATTAAAAAATGACAACGATTTTGAAAAAAGTAGTGATTTTTCTTTTGAAATTAATTCAATTTATTTTTTCTCCGATTTTTCTGCTAACATTAATATTTTTTCGTGTAATGAGATTAGCTGGTTATGAAAATTTCAAATTCACAAAAAAATTATTTTTCTTATCAGGGGTTTTACCAATAATCGACTATTATTATGAGCCGTTCAGTAGAGAAAAAACAAAAACATACAAAAATGAAAAGAGGGAGATAAAACCAATTGATTACAATATCGAAGAGCAACTTGAACTAATTAAAAATTTTCATTTTCAGGATGAACTATTAAAATTACCAAGAGAGCAAATAAATAAAGATATCTATTTTTATAATAATGACAATTTTACCGCAGGTGACGCTGATTATTACTACTCTTTGATAAGATATCTAAAACCGAAGAGAATCATTGAAGTTGGTTCGGGTTTTTCCACACTTTTAGCCCTCGAAGCCATCAAAATTAATCAAATCGAAAACAACGCTTACAACTGTCAATTAACTTGCATAGAGCCTTATGAATTTAAATGGCTTAAGAACAAAAATGTAAATTTCATAGAGTCATTGGTAGAAAATGTTGAATTAGATGTTTTTAAAACACTTGAAAGCAACGATATTTTATTTGTTGACTCGTCTCATATTATCAAGCCGAAGGGCGATTTATTATATATTTTTATGGATATTTTACCAGTTTTGAAATCAGGCGTTTTTATTCATTTTCACGATATTTTTTCACCTTGGGATTATCCACAGCATTGGATAAGGGAGAAATTATTATTTTGGAATGAACAATATCTTCTTGAAGCCTTTTTGAGCCATAACAAAGATTATAAAGTAGTTTGTAGTTTAAATTTTTTAAAAAACAATTATTGGGATAATATTAAAAATTATTTGCCCGTTTTAAACGAATATCCCAACAAAGAACCGGGCTCATTTTGGATTATCAAAAATTAAGATATGAAAAGATTAACATATATAACATTGATTTTCATCGTTTCGTCAATTCTATTAGAAGCAAGATTGAACGATGACTACTACCTGAAATTAAACAAATCATTCGAAATATTCGGAGAGGTCTATCGCAAACTCTCTGAAAATTATGTAATGGAGCTTGACCCTGAATTATTAATGGAAGACGGAATTCAGGGAATGCTTTATGGGCTCGATCCATACACATCTTTTTATTCTGAGTCTGAAACTGACGACATTGATATTATTACTGACGGTTCCTATGTGGGCATTGGTATAACTATCAGTTTTATGGATAGTATGTTGACTGTTACAGGGATTCGTGATGGTTATTCAGCTCAAAAAGCCGGACTTAGAATAGGCGACAGAATTTATATGGCTGACACTGCCATAGTCCTCAACAAAACTTCTGACGAATTTAGAAAATATACAAAAGGAAAACCGGGAACTTATCTCGATTTAAGAGTTCTTCGTGACGGGCTTAAGGATACCTTACGCTTCAGAATTGAACGTCAGGAAATAAAGGTAAAAAATGTTACTATTGCCACGATTTTATCTGATAGCATCGGTTATATCAAAGTTGATAGATTTTCAAGATTCACTGATCAGGAAATCAGGACTGCCCTATATGAATTAAAACAAAATAAGAATTTAAAATCCTTGATTCTTGATTTGAGGGATAATCCGGGCGGCTTACTTGAGGCTGCTATAAGCACTTGCGAAATTTTCATACCTCAAAACAACGTCATTGTTTCAACCAAAGGAAGAAACGAATCAGAAATCAGAACTTACAGAACAATCATTCAACCTGTTGATACTACTATTCCGATGGCTGTCTTAATTAACGAAGGTAGTGCGAGTGCGAGCGAAATTGTTGCCGGCGCAATTCAGGACTTGGACCGTGGTATAATCATCGGTCAAAAATCATTTGGAAAGGGCTTGGTTCAATCTGTTTTTAATATGCCTTATAATTCAGCGTTAAAGATTACAACTTCCAAATACTACATCCCCTCAGGTCGTTGTATTCAAAAATTAAATTTCCAAAAAGGTAAGAATAAAGGCTTAAACTTACATTATGACTCTGTTTATTATACCAGAAATGGCAGACCTGTTCTCGAATCAAACGGTATCATTCCAGATAGTATTATCAAACAAAATGAACAGAATTTATTTATAGCGGACTTGATTGCAAAGAATATTGTTTTCAAATTTGCGAATTTCTACTCTTCATCTTATGATAAATCTCCTGAAATCAATAAAGATAAGTTACTCAAATCATTTAGAGAGTATTTAAATTCAATAAATTACACCTATCAGTCTGAATTGGATGCACGTTTAGATTCACTATTTTTAATTGCTTCCAAAGAGAATATCAATAAAAAATTGCAAAAAGATTTGAGGGATTTAACATTAAAAATTAAAAAAGATAGAAAGGATATCATTTCAGAGAATTCTGAAGAATTAACAAAAATATTGATTAAAGAGTTACGTTCAAGATTTGTTTCGGAAGAACAAATTTCGAAAGAGCAATTGAATGATGATTTGATTATAAAAACAGCAATAAACCTTTTAGATAAAAAGAATTATAACAAAATACTTAACATAAAAAACAATCAATAGATATAAGGAATTTTAATCGGATTATTAGTTAGATTGCTCAAAAATGACAATAAAAAAAGAAAAAATACGTTGCAAATTAAGTTTTTTTAGTATTTATTAACAATTGGAATTGTGTATGAGGATAACGAAACAATACACAAATCGAGAAAGTCAATCATTAGACAAATATCTTCAGGAAATCGGGCGTGTTGAATTGCTCGAATCCGATGACGAAATTGAATTAGCAAAAATAATTAAAAAAGGTGGTTACGAAGGCACAAAAGCCCTCGAGAGACTCGTCAAAGCTAATCTTAGATTTGTTGTTTCAGTTGCAAAGCAGTATCAAAATCAAGGTCTTTCCCTTGGTGATTTAATAAATGAAGGCAATTTAGGTTTGATTAAAGCAGCAAAAAGGTTCGATGAAACCCGTGGATTTAAATTTATTTCCTATGCTGTCTGGTGGATTCGCCAATCAATTCTACAAGCTCTTGCCGAACAGTCCAGAATTGTTAGGCTGCCTTTAAATAGGGTTGGTGCATTAAATAAGATTGGAAAAAAATTCAGCGAATTAGAGCAAAAATTCGAACGCGAACCCACTGCTGCCGAATTAGCCGAACAGCTCGAAATGTCCGTTCCCGAGATAGCTGAAACCATAAAAATTTCTGGAAGACACCTATCCGTTGATGCTCCTTTCGTTCAGGGCGAGGACAACAGATTACTTGATGTTCTTCCAAACGAGCAACAGCCACCACCTGATGCTGAACTTATCAGAGAATCTCTAAGGGTTGAAGTTCAACAAGTCCTTACAACTCTGTCCCAAAGAGAAGCCGAAGTAATCAAACTTTACTTTGGTTTGGATGGAACTTGCCTCACTCTCGAAGAAATTGGGGAAAAGTTTAATTTAACTCGTGAAAGAGTTAGGCAAATTAAAGAAAAGGCAATCAGAAGGCTGCGACACGCTTCTCGCTCAAAGGCTCTAAGGGCTTATCTTGGGTAAATTATCAAGAAAAAAAAGGAATTTATGCATAAAATTGATTACCCTGCTGACAATTTTGCGAATAGAGAAAATGAACAAAAGTCAAGCAGACCTCATTGGTTAAAAGTAAAAGCCCCAGCCGGCGAAAATTACACCAAGATAAAGAGTATGATGAGATCAAAATCTCTTCATACTGTTTGTGAGGAAGCCCATTGCCCTAACATTGGAGAATGTTGGCACAGTGGAACTGCAACTTTTTTGATTTTGGGGGATACCTGCACCCGTTCCTGTGGTTTCTGTGCTATTAAAACCGGACGCCCCGGAGATTATGACCCACTTGAGCCTTTGAAAGTAGCTCACTCCGTCAAACAAATGGGTGTTAAACACGCTGTAATAACATCAGTCAATCGCGATGAACTTCCCGATCAAGGTTCTAATATCTGGGCTCAGACCATTTTAAAGGTAAGAGAATTAAATCCAGAAACCTCTATTGAAGTTTTAATACCCGATTTCAAGGGAGATCTCGAATGCTTACAAAGAGTGCTCGATGCCAAACCTGATATATTGAATCATAATGTTGAAACAGTCCCAAGATTATATAAAATAGTCAGACCTCAAGCTAAATATGATAGGTCTTTAAAAGTTTTGGAATATTCCAAGCTTAAAGGATTTAGAACAAAAACAGGTATAATGGTTGGTATCGGTGAAAAATTCGAGGAGGTTATTGAGGTTATGAAGGATTTGAGGGCAATTGATGTTGATATTATGACAATTGGGCAGTATTTGCAACCGACCAAAGAACACTTAGCAGTCGATAGATTTGTTCATCCAGAAGAGTTTGCAGAATACAGAAAAATAGGTATTGAAATGGGGTTTGCTCACGTTGAATCCGGACCCTTAGTTAGAAGTTCATATCATGCAGAGAAACATATTTAATTTTGATAACTGATGAGGTTCACTTTACTTGGAACTGGCACATCTTCTGGTGTTCCGACTATAAGTTGTAACTGTCCAACTTGCACATCAGATGACGTTAAAGATAAAAGATTAAGAACTTCTCTTTTAGTTGAATCAAAAACTACTACTGTCATAATAGATACCTCACCCGATTTCCGCCAACAAATGCTAAAATATAAGGTTAGCAAATTGGATGGTGTGATTTTTACTCATCATCATTTTGACCACATCGGCGGATTTGACGACATAAGAGCTTTCAATTACACCAGCAGAAAATCTGTTCCCATTTATTTAACAGAAATTACATTAGCAAAGCTCAAAAGAACTTTTTTTTATGCTTTTGAAGAAATTGAGCAACTTGGTGGTGGAATTCCTCTTATTGATATCAATATTATTGACTCAGATAAATTTCAGATTGGAGATATTGTCTTTGAGCCAATAAAGCTTCTGCACGGGAAACTTGAAGTATTAGGATTTAGAATCAATGATTTTGCATATTGCACTGATACGAATTTTATACCACAAGAATCAGTGAAAAAACTTAAAAATTTGGATGTCTTAGTCCTTGACGCTCTTCGATACACAAAGCATACAACTCATTTTAATTTAGAAGAAAGTATAGAGGCAGCTAAAAATATCGGGGCAAAGAAAACCTACTTAACTCATATTGCTCATCAAATAAAGCACGAGGAATGCGAACCGAATCTTCCTAAGGATATTTTCCTTGCTTATGATGGCTTGGTGATAGAATTATAAGTTGCTTAATTTGATTTTTCGGGATTCAAGAATTTATTGATATCTATTAAGCGTTTTTTCAAAAGCTCTAATTGTTCTTTTTTTTCAGTCAGTAAATTTTTGTTTAATTCCTGATTTTCCTTTAATCTTGTCATTTGTTCCTGTAGATTTGCACGTTCCTGTTCTGCATTAATGAGCTTAGTATTAACCTCAAATTTTTGTTTATTTTTTGAAGCTAATAAGAGACCTTGATAAAGGCTATATATACTTAAAACACCAAAAACAATAGCAATAAAATAAAGAATGGATTGAACCATAAAAAGCGAACTATGGTTCTCGGGAGAACTGAAAATATCAGGGAAAAAGTAAGACAGCAAGGCAACAAATAATGCAAAGAAAAAGTTTAAGGCAGAATTTGTGTAATGCCTGTTATTTGTGAATATATTCAATTGCTTCCTTAATTCAATAAGCTCATTTTCTTTTTCAATGAAGCTTTTTTGAGTTGTTTCAAAATTTGTTTTATCGGAAGATATACAATCTTCTATAATTTTAATATCAGTTTCCAAAGAGGATATCAAAATTTTCTTTTCCCGTTTCTCTTCGACCAAGTTTGAAACTAATTTCTTTAAGCTATTCTCGATGGTTTCAATTTTTAGTAAATAATTCTCGCCATCAATAATTTTGTTCAGTTCATCAAGCCTGCTTCTTATGGTCTCTTTCAAGTTGAAAAGGTTATTATTTTTTTCGAATAAATCATTATGATTTTTGATAAAACTGAGAACTTTTTCAGCATCATCTTGATAAATTTCTCTTAAAGTAAATTCCAAGTCTATATTTTTCAAATAAGCTAAGCTTCTCAGAATTTTAATTTCTTCATAAGAAAATGGTTTTAGAATGTCGAAGCATTCGGAATAAATTTTTGAAACGGTTTGGTAATTTTCATATGAATGAGAGAAATTAAAACTTATGTATTCTTTGATGAAATTTGATAAACTCTGATTTGTTTCTAAAATATGATTATTAGTATCGAAAAAATCAGTTGAATTTTTTACAAATTCAAAACAAATATCAACACAATCCTTTGTTTCGTCAAAACATCGGAAAAAAGTTTTTTCAAATCTTTCAACAAAATAAGCTGATATGACACATTGCCTAAATTTTTCGGGGGTGTAAAGAAAAATTTGATGAATTGCAAAGTTCAGAATGTCATTTTTATCAGGAATTTTTTTGAATCTTGAATAATGTTTTGTTATAAAAAAAACAATTGAGGGGAAACCTCTTGAATATTCAAAAATTTCATTGGATTTATCAGAAATTTCTTTGTGTTCTTCTTCAAGATAGGTTTTCAAACTGCTTTCGGTGAAATTATTTAGTTCAATTAGCTCTGAATTTTCTCTCACAATTGGTTTCAAAGCATCAATGTATTTTTTCTTTAAATACCTACCCGAAATAATAATATTAATATCAAATAAATCACTGACCTTGATATCAGAATTTTCAAAGTTTATTGAATAAGAGATGAAATCAGAAAATTTTTTATTTAAAAAATATTCAATTAAATATTCAAATAACCATTGATTAATAGTTCCTGCAACACGGTCATAATTATCAAAAATAAGAGTAATATTCTTTTTTTCTCCTCCAATTTGTATGTCTTTAAGGTCGCTGTTATCAGAACTAAGAAAGAAAATGCTGAGCAAATCCATAATAAGGGTTTCGGTAGCTACTTCAAAATAATTAAGCAAAATTCTTTGATACCCCTTTTTTTCGATGTTCTGACAGATAAAATCATTCACTTGATTTTTTAAATCATCACTTTGCTTTTCAGATATTACAAATTCGGGTATAGATTTTAGTTTATTTAGATTAATATAATTATTATAGATATCCTCATTTAGAGATTTCAAATGAGTAAAATTTGTGTAGAAAGTATCATAGAAATAATTTAATTCATCGAAACCAATTTTTTTTGAATTGTAATCCTCAATCAAAGAGATTGAAGCATTTTTTAAAAAATCGGGAAAGAAATAATACTGTTGATTATGACTAAATTTTATAACAATGTCAGAATAAAAATTTGAAAGGTTATTCTCGGCTAAATTTTCAATTAGTTCAGTTTTTCCGACGCCAAATTGACCAGAAATAAAAAAAATGAATTTGTTATTTTCAGCTCTACTTTTATTCAGTAACTCTAAAACTTCTTTTGCTTTGTCAACTAATAAGCTATGCATAAGGAAAATAAAAAAATATTTGAATTTTACTTACAAGGGAATTTTAATTTTACTGTAGTTCCCTTATTTGTTATTACGAACTCAGTTGACTCACTAAGTTCATTCATTAAAAAAACACCCCGTCCGCTTTCTTTGTAGATATTATCACCTTGAGTTGGATCAGGAATTGATGATGGGTCAAATCCTTTTCCTTGATCTGACACATTGATATAAATAAATTTAGAATTTACTTTGATACTGATATGAACTTTTTTTGACTTATCAAATTTATTCCCGTGAATAACAGCGTTATTAATTGCCTCTGTTACAGATATCATTATATTGTGATAAACATCTTCAGAAATATTTGTATGTTTTCTTACATCATTAATAACAGGTTCAATCAAATTAAGCGTTATTAATTCGCTCGGAAAATCATTCTCATAATTATATATTTCTTTATTCATTTAAATAAAATTATCAAAATATTAACATTAATAAAGTTATCCAAAAAAGTATTTTACCAATATAAAAAAATTTGGAAAAACTTTCTTAATCTTATAATTAATTTCTTGAAATTCAAGCCAACCCCTGAACGAAATAAATGATCCAGAAATGAAATTCATTCCAATTTCACTTTCTAATGATATTGATTGTTGGTTGTAATCATCAGAGAAAGCTTTAGAGTCAGACTTCAAAACACCAGTCTTTAAATTGAAAAAACTTAATCCACATCCAATAATATTACCGATGCTTGGATTATAGAATATCATAAGCCTGTAATATTGCTCAAGATTATTACTTTGTGGTGATTCGGCAAATTTTTTCCAGAAAAGTATCCCACGCTCAAAATAACGGATATTAATTCTTGAATTTAATCTGATATTTTTAAATAAGGGAATTAAAAGTGAATCTTTATAAGCAATCTGCCTGAAACTATAACTTTTTATTCCCGGAGCTATATCTTCAAAATCATATACAGTGTAATTTGCTAAAATCTCGAACGAAGGATTAGCCGATAAAAAAGAACTTCGATAATTTATTTCAGGATTAAACTTAATTACACGGTTCCAATTATTTAAAGCACTCCGTTGAGCTTTTATATAAACAAGATGGTTTAATTGCAGATTTAAAGTTGCCGAAGCAGTCAGAACTTCTGAAAATCTTTTTGAGTATTTCAAATCGAATATTGCATTGAACTCATCACGGTCATCATAATTTGTTGTGCTTGGGGTATCAAATTGAAGCAAGCTGGTATTTACATTGAACGAAAGAGTATCATAGCTTGAAACAAGAAAAGTAAAAAAAGAATAAAGACCTGACTTGGTAGAATTGTTATCCCTCTGGCTTTCATTATTTTGAAGCTCGTCTTCAATTGCCTCACTGATATTGAATTTCTTCGAGATGAAATTGTCTTCATTTCTCAAATCGTATTTAAATCCAGCTCGATGAATATATCTTTCAGAGGCGAATTTAATTTCCGGATTAAATGTTAGTATTAATTCATTTAAATTTCTATAAAAATATGACAAAGAGAAATTCGAAATTGAATCGTTATAGGCTCTGCTTACTTTCAAACTATTCAAATTAATCCTCATCGAACCAAATAGTTTTCCAGAAATTAAAAAATCACTTTCCAAAGCAGAACTAATCCTTTGTTCTTCTCTTTGCTCTATATAATATCTGTCGGTAATATTCACAGGATAATAAACAAAATCCCTGTTCATTATTTTATAATCCAAAGAAGCATTTATTCTGTTTTCTTGGTCATATTCTTTCATTAAGCCAAGAATAAAATTTAAATCAGCATTTTTTCTATCAGGGTTTAATGATGAATATTTACCTTTAAGGTTAGAATTCATTATCAAATCAAGGACTTCAATTTTTTCTAAATTTCCACTTAAACCAAAGGAAGGTCCCCCTGATGAAATATTAAGCTGAGTGTTCCTTTCAAAACCGCCATTAATTTCAAAATATGAATTATTCCCAAAATTTAGTCCAGAACCGACTGTCCCAAGCAAATTTTCAAGTTTATTCAAGCCAATTGACCTCGAATCGGAGGATAATAACCAAGAATTGTTTGAAAAAAAATAAAACAAGTTTGACAATCTGTATTTATATAAAAATGAAAGTGATTGGTCGTCTCTGAAGCTTTGAGAAGGTGTCTTGAGGATTGTGCTTCTATAATTTTGCAAAAGATTAAATTGTCCTAATTCATTATCTAATTTTATATTACCCAGACCAGCAAAAATATACGTCCCATAAATTTTATCGAAGCCGAATTGAAGAAAATTATTTTCAAGAAGGTTGTATTCTTGAGAAACAGCTCTTAATGTGTAAACAAAAAAGAGAAAAAAAAAAACCGGCTTCAATCTTAACATACTCAGCTTAGAAAGTCATTAATATTTTTTAGCATACAAGTTCGCTTATAGATTATAACAAGTTCAGAAATAACTTCCGGTGCTTCTTTGACGATAATTTTTCTTCCGCTTCGAAGGGTGATTGTTGTATCGTGTGAGGATTCAACAGTCTCAATTTCCTCAGCATTAACAACTATTTCCCTCCCATCAACTTTAGTCAATTTAATCATTATTTGTTCCTGACATAAATATTTCCAACTATTTGATCCGATTTTGTTATTGTTAATATTTTTTCAATACTTTCCTGATTTAATAATGTTCCTGCTGAGAGAAGCTTTAAACCAGATTCAGTAATGATATTTCTCGAAAGTATCATTCCTTCGGTTAGATTATTTTTTTGAACTTTTATTTCCAAAGTTACTCCGCCTCTTGAGGAAGTTTCAGCTAAATATTGATCCATAAGGGCTATAATTCTATGATCATATAACCTACGGGCTTCGTAGCCCATCATCTCGACTATTTTTGTTTTGTCATACTTTCTTTCGTTAACATACTCTTCGAAATCAATAACAACACGTAAAATTCTCGAAGCAAGGGGAATCATTCTTGACATTAGTTTATCTGGAAAACCGCTTCCATCATAATTTTCATAAATATGAACTATGATATCAATAACATCTTCATAATTTCTAAGATTCCCAAGCATAGATCTTGTATATTCGGGGATTTTCAGCATATCATCATTCTTAGGCATTCCGTCAATTGTAACTTTTGCCGCAATTTGATTATCTCTTAAAAATAATTTTCCAACGAAGACCAAGGGTATAGCTTTTTCGAGTTTTGAAATTAAATCCTTTTCAGAATTATAATGACTTGCAATCCAAAGAGCCGAAGATTTTATTCTTTCGGTCATCAAATCGTAATGGGGATATCTCATTTGCAGAAATGTTATGACAAGGTTCAGCATCTTGTCATAGATTTCGTCAATTTCTTTGGTCAAACTTTCCTTTTTAAGTTCAAGTACTTCAATTTTGGATTGATTATTAATAGTTCTAACAGCGATTTTGAGTTTACTTATTATATCATCCAATGACAAAGGCTCTTTGATAAAATCATCAACTCCTGATTGAATTGCTTTTATTGGGAGGTCTTTTTCAATTTCCGGAATTACAAGAATAAAATATAGATTTTTGCTTGTCTCCTCCTGTCTTATATTTTTTAAAACTTGCAAACCATTCAAGGAGGCAGTGTTAAAGTGCGAAATTACTATTCCATTAAAATCAGTCTTCCTTAATTCTTCAATTGCGTCCAGTCCGTCAGTAAATTTTTGAATTATTATACTTGGGAATGCCCTTATAATTATTTTTTCAAGCGTCAGTGACCTTGAATCATCTTCGTCTATGATAATAAAAGGGAAATCACTTCCCATAATAATCCTTAGAAAATTAAATATTTATATGAAAGAAATCGGAACAAAATTACGAATAATTAATATCTCATTTCAGTCATTTTCTTTTTCAATTTCGAGTTCTCTCAATAAAGCCTGACGTTCGATTTCGAGCTGACGGATTTTTCTTTGAATTGAATCAAGCTCTTCGGGCATAGAATCAATTTCTAACCTGAGCTTACTTGCTGCTTCGTCAATCAGGTCAATGGCTTTATCGGGCAAAAATCTATCAGTAATATAACGATGAGATAATTCTGCAGCTGCTACTATAGCTGCGTCTGTTATTTTTACTCCGTGATGGACTTCATACCTTTCTTTTAAGCCTCTAAGGATTGAAATCGTGTCATCAACATCAGGCTCGTCTATCATAACTTTTTGAAATCTTCTTTCAAGTGCGGGGTCACGCTCAATATATTTCTGATATTCATCAAGTGTTGTGGCTCCAATACATCTTAAATCTCCTCTTGCCAAGGCAGGTTTTAATATATTCGAAGCATCCATACTGCCCTGAGCAGAGCCAGCTCCAATTAAAGTATGAATTTCATCAATAAATAGGATTATTTGTCCATTCGATTCAGTTACTTCTCTAATGACTGACTTCAATCTTTCTTCAAATTGCCCTCTGAAACTTGTCCCAGCAATCAAGGATGCCATATCGAGCATAACAACAGATTTAGATTTCAAAGTTTCTGGGACATCGCCAGATACAATTCGATGGGCAATGCCCTCTACAATTGCTGTCTTACCAACACCCGGTTCACCTATTAAAACAGGGTTATTTTTGGTCCTTCTCGAAAGCACCTGCAAAACTCTTCTTATCTCTTCTTCTCTTCCGATGACGGGGTCGAGTTTTCCTTCTCTTGCTTCATCATTGAGGAGCCTACCGTATTTTTTCAAGGCTTGATATTTATCTTCGGGGTTTTGATCGGTAACCCTTGAAGTTCCTCTGATAGTCCTTAAAGCCTTATAAATTTCATCTTTGGTGATACTGTTTGCTCTTAGTATGTCCCCAGCTGAAGACTTACTTTCCGAAAGAGCAATCAATAAATGTTCAATACTTACATATTCATCTCTTAATGTTTTTGCTTCATTATGTGCTAAATCAAAAACTGTCGTCATTGCAGGAGACAGATATTGATTTGAAATATTTACATTGGATACTTTTGGCTGGGTTTCTAAATTTTCGTTTACTTTGATTTTAATGTAATTTATATTTGCTCCAAGTTTCTGTATAATATCTGGAACTAAACCGTTTGGGTCCTGTATCAAGGCTGCCAAAAGGTGTATTGGCTCAATTGACTGGTTAGAGTAATTCGAAGCTATTTCCTGAGCCAATTGAACAGCTTCCTGCGATTTCAAAGTTAATTTCTGAAAATTCATAGCATCTTCTTCTTATTTAACATAATTCAAATTATTGATGAAAATCAAATACATTTTATTTTAAAATAATTAATGGCTTTTTTATAATATTATTTTCATTATACAAAATCACATAATATAATCCATTTGAGAAGTTTTTTAAATCAAAATTAAATAATAAATCTTCTGATAAATTATTGTTTTTATTAGCGATTTCTTGGATGATTTTCTCTCCTTGTATATTATAAATTGTAAGTCTGTGTTCACCTGAATTTTCAGTGTTTACTGAAATTTCAACTTTGTCATCAGCCGGATTTGGGGAAATATTTAATTTAGCTTCTTTCAAGAGGACTACTCTGCTCGATTTAATAGCACAAATGCCTGTTATTGCAAAATTCCCGTTCAAAGTTTCTAAACATATTTTACTATTCTTATAGTTAAATCTTTCAATTTGTGTTTTCGTAAGAGAATCACCGAGCATTACCAGCCCACAAATTTCTGCTAATAATTTTGGTTCTGTTGTTACCTGAAAATTACGCCCCGATAGAGAGACTATTCTTTTATCATTTACAATTCTGAATGGGATTTTGGGTAAAAATACATAAGGGTCGAAGCTAATATCTGCCTGATAATCAATCACTAAACTGGTGTTTTCTTTTGCAAGAAGTTTAATAAAAACCGGAAAACAGAAATTTTCATCTTTCACATATCCAACTGTATCGGGAATAGAAAGTTGAAATCTTGGGACACCAATTGCATTTACATAAACTGTTTTTATTTCTTTGCAGGGTGCTTTCTCTAAAAATATTTTAATACTATCTGAATAATTCCTTATTTCATCGGGGGTGAATTCTATCAAAACCTTAATACTATCGCCCGGATTAAGATTTGTTGGAATAGGTATATTAGTTGAAATTTTTAAATTAGAGTCTGCTTTCAAAAAGATTATATCAGTTACACTATAGTTATCAGTTCCTGAGTTATGGATATTTAATAAATAGGTTTCTTTATCACCAATACACACAGAATCAAGATTAATTTTATTAAGATAAGATAAAGTTAAATCAGCAGGTTTCACCAGAACTGTGTCATAGGCTTTGCAACCATTAGAATCAGTAACAGATAGATGAAAAATACCCGGATATTTTACAAATATTGATTTTGTAGTTTGCCCGGTTGACCACCTGTAATTAATAAAATTTTTATCGGAAATCAGCTCAATACTATCACCAAGACAGACTCGAAAATCATTATCATTCAAAATTTTAACTTTAGGATTTTCATAAACTGTTATATCAATTGAAGTTGTATCCTTACAACCAAATTGATTTTCAACAATCAAAGTGTAATTTCCCGATTCTTTAATGGTGATTCTGCTTGTCTTTGAATTATCAGACCATAGAGCAGTATGATTGTTATCACTTGGTGAAGCTCTTAAAACGACGCTATCACCACGGCAAAAGTTTATTGGACCTTCGGGAATAATTGCAGCTTTTGGTTTAGGGTTCACCGTAACCAAAACAGTGTCATATCCTTTAAAACAACTGTCTTCGGTCATTCCTTTGATTATATACCTTGTTGTTGTCTTAGGTCTAACATAAACATCTTTTTTATTTGACACGAATCCTTCAGGTATTGATGACCACTCGTAATGAAAACCGCCATCTGCAGTCAAAAGGACGCTATCCCCCGGACAAATATCACTTCCTTTGGCTGTAATGTTTATTGTTGGGAGATAACAATTTCTGCAGGTTTTAGTTCTATAATAAAGCCCAGATAATATCCAAGAATAACAATCATTCCTCATTGGTTTAACGGCAAAAGCCGATGATGTCTGATCTTTGAAAACATTTGATTTCCTGAATTCAACATTCCAAAAATTACATTGAACATAATGGTCTGTCCCGTTCATATTCATTACATACTGAGGGAAATATCCAAATTGCATATCAGAAACCACTGAGAAAAAGTTAGCTTCTCCAGAAAAATCGCAGACAGGTTTAAATTTTAAAGTATCGAAAGAACTTCTGCCTGCTTGCTCAGTAGATAATCCATCCATAATGGTAATATGACCTTCGTATTCGTCAGTATAATCCTTGTAGATAATTAAAAGGAAAAAACCATCAACTTCCCATTCAGATGCATTCGTGCTGATGATATATTCTCCATTCCCTGTTATTGAATTTTTAACAGAGGCTCTATAACCGCTTGTGTGCAGTTCACCCCAGCATTTATCGGCTTGTTGACCTGTTTTGGTTGTATAGTAGTAATCAGCTTTATTACGGGGATTTATGACCATTAATGAAATTGGCTCATTTTTGCTTATCGAATCCGATAATGTAGTCCAGATGAATGCATCAATAATCTCGTAACATCTTTCCGGAAGACTGTCAATCTTCAATTTACAGGGGATTCCCGAGCCGGGAGGTATTGTGTATCTATTTGTTACTTTTTGAAAAGCATAAGCTATTTTCAAACCGCACTCGGATTTTTCGAATACCAAGTTATTTATTTTAGCAAATGATACTGAACTAAGAATAATTAGGATAATGTATATGTTTAATATTTTTTTCATAGCATTTTTTTGTTTTTAAATCTTTTTAATTTAACAACGAAGTTATTAATATCAAAAACAATAATAATGATGTTAATACTTTTATATTTGTGTTTATCAAAAAATAAAGTCAATGAAAAGAATATCTACCTGATTTAATTATCATAATTCATCATTTGTGAAAACGTCAATATTTTCTCAATAATTACAGGAGCAAAAAATGAATCAAAGTAAAGGTAGAATTCTTTGGATTGATGACGAGATTGAACTGCTAAAGCCTCACATTATCCTTCTCGAACAACGTGGCTATAGTGTTGAAACAGCAACAAACGGCGAGGATGCCATTGAATTAGTTAAGAAATCGCATTATGACCTCACTTTTCTCGATGAGTCAATGGTTGGAATTAGCGGTCTTGAAACTTTGCCAATATTGAAGGAAATTGACCCTGCAACTCCTGTTGTTATGGTTACTAAAAACGAAGCAGAAAGTGTGATGGAGGATGCTATCGGCAGAAAAATTGATGATTATTTGACTAAACCCGTCAATCCTGCTCAAATTTTAGCTGCTTGTAAAAAATTCCTCGAATCTGAAAGAATCTCTCAGGAAAAAATTACTCAGGATTATATTCAAGGGCTGAACCAAATTACTTCATTGCTTTATGACGACTTAAACTGGAACGACTGGAAAGAAATCTATACTAAACTTGTAACTTGGTCACTCGAATTAGACCGTCACCCACAATTAGGTTTTCAGGAAACCCTTCAGAATCAATGGAGAGAGTGTAACACTGTTTTTTCAAAATTTATCGAGGATAATTATCAGAATTGGATTCATAGAAAGACGCCAGAAGCTCCTGTTTTCTCGCCGGAGATTGTTGAAAAATATTTGGTGCCAAAGCTCAAATCAGGTAACCCTGTCTTTTTCATAGTAGTTGATTGTATGAGACTTGACCAGTGGCTAATTATGGAAGAGCACCTTAGACCATTTTATAATTTCAAGAAAGATTTTTATTCTGCCATTCTTCCAACTGCAACACCCTATGCAAGGAATTCTATCTTTGCTGGGCTTTTCCCGATTGACATTCAGAAACATTATCCTCAATGGTGGGTTAATGAACTTAATTCAGAAGATTATAAGCTTAATGCTTATGAAAAGGAACTTTTGGAAGAGCAGTTAAAAAGAAAAAGGGCATCCTTGAATTCTCCTTTGCAATACATTAAAATTCACGACACAGACTTCGGGAAAAAGATTGAATCGGATATAATGAAATATTCGAGGAACCATTTAACCTCAATAGTAGTCAATGCTGTGGATATGATAGCACACTCCCGTTCGGATTTTGCAATTTTGAAAGAAATAGCACCAAATGAGTCAGCTTATCGCTCGCTAACCTCTTCTTGGTTCCAGCATTCAAGCTTGTTTGGTATTCTTAAAGCAATTTCCTCAATAAAAAATGTAAAAATTATCTTAACTACCGATCACGGTTCAATTAGGTGTATGAGGGGTGTAAAAGTAATTGGTGATAAAGAAACATCAACAAATCTGAGATATAAATTTGGAAAAAATGTTAAAGCTGAATCCCGTCACGCTATTCAATTGAAAGATCCGGCTGATTTCAAATTGCCTCGCCTTGGCATAACAGTAAATAATATTATTGCTAAGGAAGATTTCTACTTTGTTTATCCCACTGATTTTCATTATTATCTTGGAAAATATAGAGATAGCTTCCAACACGGTGGAGTTTCGATGGAGGAAATGATAGTTCCGATAGTTGAGTTAATTCCAAGATAATTTTATTATTTTTGATTTTCTTTTT
Source organism: Candidatus Kapaibacterium sp. (assembly GCA_026418625.1). Lineage (GTDB taxonomy): Bacteria > Bacteroidota > Ignavibacteria > Kapaibacteriales > UBA2268 > CALHRB01. Next base: position 104,295 of record JAOABA010000040.1, on the reverse strand, counting down.
TTTAAAAAATTAAAAAATGAGCAAAGAAATTTTTGAAACTTCGAATGAAAGAGAAACTTTCAATCTGGGCAGACAATTCGCCAAAAGGTTGAAAAACGGAGATATAGTTGCTATCTATGGTGATCTTGGGGCTGGAAAGACTGAGTTTGTTAAAGGAATTTGTGATTATTTCAATGTTGATGATATTGTTACCAGCCCTACATTTACCATAATGAATCATTATACTTCTGAAAAATCCGATAAACCTGTCTCTATTTATCATATTGATTTATACCGGTTAAAAACTGAAAAAGAAATTGAAGATATAGGCTTTGATGAGTGCCTTGTCTCCAGAGACTGTATAAAAATTATTGAATGGGCTGAAAAAGCTAATGGAATGTTGCCCGAAAAAAGATATAATGTTTATATTCGGCAGGATGAAAATTCAGATACTCACCGCTTCATAGAAATTGAAGAAAAATAGATAACGCTTTCTTTTTATTATCCGCTCAAAAGATTATCAATAATAATTATTTTATTATGACGTTTTGCTTATTCGTCTTTTTTTAATATTTAAAAATCTAATTTTGGAATGTCAGAGAAAAATTTAGTAATAGTTGAATCACCGGCAAAGGCAAAAACAATCGAAAGATACCTTGGAAAAGATTTCAAGGTTGTTTCGAGTATGGGACACGTGCGTGATTTACCAAAGGATGATAAAGCAATTGATATTAAAAATAATTTTAAACCTCAATATGAAGTTACACCAGATAAAAAACAGATTGTTAATGATTTAAAAAAGAAAGTAAAAGAATCTGATGTTATTTGGCTTGCAACTGACGCAGACCGTGAAGGAGAAGCAATTGCTTGGCACCTTAAAGAAGCATTAAACATTGGGAAAAAGCCGACAAAAAGAATTGTTTTTCGTGAAATTACTAAAACTGCAATCGAACAAGCAATCAAAAACCCAAGGGAAATAGATGAAAATTTGGTTAATGCTCAGCAAGCCAGAAGAATCCTTGATAGACTTGTCGGCTTCGAGCTTTCACCAGTTCTTTGGAAAAAAATTAAAAGAGGTTTATCCGCTGGAAGGGTTCAATCCGCTGCTGTCAGGCTTGTTGTAGAGCGTGAAAGAGAAATAGATAGCTTTAATTCAAAATCTTCATTTAAAATTACTGCTTTCTTCGATTTGGGAAACGGCAAAACTTTAAAAGCTGAGTTACCAAAGAACTTTGAAAACGAAAAAGATGCAAAAAACTTCCTCGAGAAATGCAAAAATGCTGAATTCACACTTTCTAACATCGAAGTAAAGACTGAAAAACAAAAACCCTCAGCACCTTTTACAACTTCGACTTTGCAACAGGAAGCAAGCCGCAAACTTGGTTTTTCAGTTACTCAGACAATGACTGTTGCACAAAAATTATATGAAGCCGGTAAAATTTCTTATATGAGAACCGATTCAACCAATCTTTCGGAAGAAGCTTTGCAAAAGGCTGCAGCTGAAATCAAACAATCTTTTGGCGATGAATATTTAAAAACACGACAGTATCAGGTTAAGTCCGAAAATGCTCAGGAAGCACACGAAGCCATCAGACCGACCGATTTCTCGGTTCAGGATATAGGAATGGGAAGAAATGAGCAAAGATTATATAATTTAATTTGGAAAAGAGCTATTGCCTCGCAGATGGCAGAAGCATTGATTGATAAAACTATCGCCACAATATCAATTTCAACAGTCCCTCAAAATCTGATTGCTACCGCAGAATCTATCAAATTCGATGGCTTCTTAAAAGTATATATGGAGTCCAAAGACGAGGAGGAAGAAGATGAAAAAGGAACAAATTTGATTCCTAAACTCGATATCGGTCAAAAGCTGAATTTGAAAGAGATGAAAGCTACCGAAAAGTTCACTAATCCACCCCCAAGATACACCGAAGCCAGCCTTGTTAAAAAGCTCGAAGAATTGGGAATCGGAAGACCTTCGACTTATGCTCCCACCATTTCGACTATTCAAAAGAGGGGCTATGTTATCAAGGAATCGAGGGAAGGGAAGGAAAGATTTTTCAAAGAGTATATTCTTAGCAATAATCAGATAACTTTAAGCACTAATAAATCAATAACAGGTGCAGAAAAAAACAAGCTCTATCCAACCAGTATTGCAATGATTGTTAATGATTTTCTGGTCGAGCATTTTTCAGAAGTTGTCGATTATTCTTTCACAGCCAACATCGAAAAAGAATTGGACGAAATCGCTCTTGGCGAAAAACAATGGCAGAAGATGCTGGGTGCATTCTATAAAGATTTTCATAATGACGTAGAGAAAACAACCGAAAAGAAACGCTCCGAAGCCATATCCGTCAGAGAATTGGGAATTGATCCAAAATCTGGCGAAAAAGTCTATGCTCGTCTTGCCCGATATGGTCCGGTTGTTCAGATTGGGGAAAGCAACAATGGCTCAAAACCGAAATTTGCAAGTTTGAAACCAAACCAATTAATTGAAAACATTACTTTAGAGGAAGCATTGGATCTTTTCAAGCTTCCGAGAGAAATTGGCACTTTCGAGGGAAAACCTATGATTGTCTCGAAGGGCAGGTTCGGTCCTTATATTCTGCACGATTCCTCTTTTTATTCTTTGGGCAAAGATGATGATCCCTTTACAATTGAACAGGACAGGGCAGTTGAAATAATTCTGGAAAAAAGGAAGAAAGATGAGGAGAAAATAATAAAAGTTTTCCAAAACGACCCCGAACTAAAAATCCTGAAAGGACGCTGGGGACCTTATATATCCTATAAATCGGAAAATTACAGATTGCCAAAGAATTTCGATTTAACAGACATTTCCTACGAAAAGGTAATGGAGATTGTAAAAGGAACGGAAGCCAGTAAACCAACTAAAAAGGCAAAAAAATAACCTTTACGCTGCGATTATTCCGTTTTGCTCTTTGAATTGGAGTTGATAGAGTCGCGCATAGATTCCGTTCAGTTCGAGTAATTCGTGATGTGTTCCGATTTCCCTGACTTCTCCGTGATGAAGTAAAATGATTTTATCAGCCCTTTTGATGGTTGATAATCTGTGAGCTATGACTATAGAAGTTCTGTTGGTCAGCAATTTTGCAAGTGACTCTTCAATTATTTTTTCTGTGTTTGTGTCAATGTTTGAGGTTGCTTCGTCAAGGATCAATATGTCGGGATCAGCCGCAAAAGCCCGTGAAAAAGCAATCAGTTGCCTCTGGCCTGCCGAAAGTGTTACCCCTCGCTCCATTACTTCAGTAGAAAATTTATTCGGAAGCGCTTCAATAAAATCTTTTGCACCAATTGCTTCGGCAGAAGATTCTATTATATCGTTTGTTATATAGTCTTTACCAAGTGATATATTTTCTGCAATATCCCTAGAAAAAAGGAACACATCCTGCATAACCAATGCTATCTTGCTACGGAGTGACTTTTGGTCAATGTCCCTTATGCTTACTCCATCAATTAGAATGTCCCCGCTTTGAAATTCATAAAATCGGCAAAGTAAATTAATTAGAGAAGTCTTTCCCGCACCTGTAGCACCAACAACGGCAACTGTTTCGCCCTTGTTTATCTTGAATGAAACATTATTAAGTACATATTTAGAATCATCGTAGGAAAATGAGACATTCTTGAATTCAATACTGTCATTGAGTTTCTCGAAAATTTTAGCACCCGGTTTATCATCCAAAGTTTCATTGTTGTCCAAAAGACTGAAAATCCTCTCCGACGAAGCCATAGCACTCTGCAAAGTTGTATATTTTTCTGTTAAATCCCTAATTGGTCTGAAAAACATTTCGGCATATTGGATGAATGCAATTAGTATTCCGACAGTCATCTGCGAGGACAAGATATTATTTGCCGTATACCAGAGAACAATTACCAATGCCACCGAACTCATAAATTCCACAAAAGGAAAGAAAAGAGAATAATAATTTATAGTTTTAATCCAGAGCTTTCGATTTTTCCTGTTAATTACCTCGAATTCACTGTTCAACTTTTCTTCATTTGTGAAAATCTTAACTGTCAGGATTCCCGAAATAAACTCATTGAGGAATGAGTTCATCGAAGCAACATTAAGCCTTATATCTCTGAATACTACTCTGACTTTTTTCCTGAAAATTGTTGTAACAAAAATCAAAACCGGCAAGAATGACAAAGTTAAAAGAGTTAGTTTCCAATCTGTATAGAACATAAAAATGATAATCCAGATGATAAGCAGCAGGTCAGCTATAATCATCACTACGCCGGAAGAAAATAAATCATTCAGAACCTCAACATCGTTTGTAACCCTTGTTACAAGCCTTCCAACAGGATTATTATCGAAGAATTTGACTTTTCTTGACTGGATATGGGCGAATAATTTTGTTCTTATATCATAAAGAACCCTTTGCCCGACCCATTGCATTAAATAAGTCAGACCGAATTGCAAGGCTCCGTGAAGGAACATTATACCAACAATTAAAGCGACAATCAGGATTAATCCGTCCCAGTTGCCCAGAGAGATGTAATCATCTATTGCAATATGAGTCAGATAAGGTCTTAATGGTCCGAGAGCTGATGTTCCTAAAGTAAGAATTATTGAGAGAAAAACATATTTTCTGAAAGGTTTAAGAAAAACAAGAAGACGCTTCAATAACTTAAAGTCAATTTCTTTATATTCGACTTCCTGCGATATATGTTTTTCGCTCATTCCTGATTTTGACATTCAAAATGAAAAGTAACGGATTATAGTTCAATTTGTTGAGGCTTTCCAAAAATATATTTAAGCTTAAAATAATTAAATTCATTTTTAATATTGTTAATTAAATTTAGTAAATTAAGATTTTAAATAATATATTTCTGTTGTATGATAGAGCATTATGTAATAATCGGAATAACTGTTGCAGCTCTAATTCTCTTTGCATCAGAGATTATTCGGGCAGATTTTATTGCTATCTTTGTTGCACTAACATTGATGATATTAGGTTATGTAACCGTTAACGAGGGTTTTTCCGGGTTTAGTAATCCAGCGGTTATCACAGTCATTGCAATGTTTATATTAAGTTCTGGACTGGTTAGAACAGGTGTTGCCGATTATGTAGCTGATTTGATAATGAAATTCGGAGGTAAAAGCCCAATTATTCTGACCTTGATGGTAATGCTCTGCGTTGGAACAATGTCTGCCTTTATGAATAATATTGGCGCAGTTGCCATTCTTTTACCAACCTTATTCATAATATCGCAAAATTTAAAATATCCAATAAACAAGTTATTAATTCCATTGTCATTCGGTTCTTTATTAGGCGGTCTTGTAACGTTGATTGGAACTCCTCCAAACCTTCTTATATCAACTCTATTAGAAGACAATGGCTTCACAGGGTTCAAGATGTTTGATTATGCACCTACAGGTTTGGTTATTATGATTGCAGGCGTGTTATATATGATTTTCATCGGCAGGCATTTAATACCTGTCAGGGAGAAGGATAATCAACTTACCAATCAGTTCCTCCTTGATAATTATCTAAGCGAGGTAGTCTTACCAGTAACTTCCAAATATGTAAATAAAACAATTCAGAATTGCTGTATTCACGATGATCTCGGTTTTACCGTTTTGCGAATTCAAAGAGAGAAAGATAATAATCTTGAAATTATCGAGCCAAAGCCCGACACATTGCTGTTACCAAATGATAAATTGATAATTGAAGGAAATATCAGTAAGCTGATTGATAATCAAATTACAAAGCATATACAACTAACATCTACAAGCAAATTCAGTGATATTGATTTGACAAAGGAGGGAATTGAGCTTTCCGAAGCGGTAGTCTCGAATAACAGCCATTTAATTGGAAGAAGCATTGTAGAAAATGATATTCATAAATTATATGGCGTTATTGTTCTTGCACTAAAGAGAGGCATCCGAACAGTTGTTGAAGGATTTCAATATATGCCGATCGAAGCCGGTGATGTCTTTCTTGTTAAGGGAAAAAAAGAAGCTATTACCAATCTCGCATTAAGTCCCGATTTTACTGTTGTAAATCGTTTGGAACACGATCCAAGGCACTCAAAGAAAGCTCCATTAGCTTTGCTAATTATGTTTTTAACTATTCTTTCGGCAGCATTAGGCATCTTGCACATATCTGTTGCAGGTATTTTGGGTGCTTTTATTATGACATTGACCGGTTGCGTCAAAATGGAAGATATTTATAATAATGTTGAGTGGAGAGTGATATTTTTAATAGCTGGAATGATGCCTTTGGGAATAGCAATGGATAATAATCACACCGGAACGGCTCAATGGCTCGCTAACAACATTGTAACGCAGGTAGGAGATTATGGACCTCTTGTAATGCTTGGAACAATTTATCTTTTTACTACTATTATTACTCAGATAATGTCGAATGCTGCAGCTGCGCTATTGATTGGACCAATTGCACTGGCAATTTCCGGAGGATTTGGTTTGCAACCCTATCCCTTTATGATGGCAGTTGCAATCTCAGCTTCAACTTCGTTCCTCACTCCAATCAGCCATCAAGCCAATATGCTTGTTTATGGTGTTGGAAATTATAAATTTATGGATTTTGTTAGGGTGGGCGGTCCTTTGAATTTGATAATTCTAATCATATCATTAATTCTTATACCAATTATATTTCCATTTAAACCATTGTAGGAATTAATGTAACTATATTAAAAAATTGTAACTTAAACATAACTATTTTTAAAATCTATCGATTTAAACAAACAGGGATGTCTGTTCTACCGGAAAAGCACTATTAAAAATAATTTTTTTATCCACTACTTGAAAGTAGTGGCTATTCAATTTTTACAAACTTCCCCACCCAATAACCAAGATGGACATAGTAAATCCCTGTGGGCAAACTTGAAACATCAATCCTTATTTTCCCCTCTTGAGAGGGGATAAAGGGGTGTGGTCCTGTTTGAACTACTTCCCCCAGCACATCATATATCCTCACATCCTCAGGAACAAGGGGTTGCAACCACTTGCTCAATCCCGTAATCACTATATACTCCCAAGCCGGATTGGGGGAGATAGAAATGTTATCGGAATTAGTAGTTAATCCATCCTCCTCTGCTGAGGTTTCTTCAGTATATCTCCATATATTACCAAATCCTGATAAAGCTCCAAGCATTTCATTTGGACTCAGCATAACTATTTCAACAATGTATTCATCACTTATCGAGTAGTTAAGGGTTGAATCTTTGTACCAATACTTTCCTCCGTTTGTTGTCCGCCACATCTTATGATAATTTCCTATTGCTACACCATGATTATAATCATAAAAATGGATTCGTGTTAATCCATCAGGGTAATGTTCTATAGTATCTAATTGAGTTTCCCATGTTTTACCGCCGTCTGTTGTATGATAAATTAAATCTTTATTTGTGTTTGTATTCACCTTATATCTTCCTCCAACAGCATAGCCATTATATTCATCCAGGAAGAAAATTTTAGCAGCCGATGGATATATTGGTTTATATGCTTCCCAAGTTTCACCCTTATTGTCAGAATTTATTATATAATAACCTCTACCAGTTTTATAAGCAAGAACTTTGATTTTTTTTTCTTCAAAACAATGTATATCTTCAATATAATTTGGATTTACACTATCAGGTAAATTAAATGTTGCTTTTTTATAACTATTCCAACCATCTTCTGTAATATATACTTCAAATGGACAGGAAATTGCACCAAAATCATCAGAATGCATAGATATATTGTAACTATCGGCAACAAAAACAGGGAATGTCCTCGATCTGATTTTGAATGTATCCCAAGTTTTACCATTATCATTAGATTTCCAGACTGTACCGGTATCTCCAACTGCAACAATTTTTCCTGAAGGCAAATAGGATACTTCGGCACACTGACTCGGTTTATAAAACCAATATTTACCAAGTGAATCATAATAACTCCACTTTTTATCACTATATGCTTCATACCAGGTAAAACCGCCATTGTTGCTCATTAAAAAAATTGGATAAGAGTTTTTATTGCCAATAGCTATACAATTTTCTGAATCCTTACATTTTATTGATTTTATTGAAAAACCCCACTGTTCTCCGGTTTCATAAACCTTTTCCCATTTACCCGCGCCAATTAAATTAGTAAATATAAAAAACATCAGAGCTAAAAATAATTTTATTTTTTTCATTTTAATTTACTCCTTGATTAACATAATCTTACCTGAACATAAATATTCATTGCCGATATTTAATTTATACAAGTACAAACCACTTGCAATGTTTCCAAGTTCAATTTTCTGTTTTATAATAAACTCATTTTTATTGATTGTTTTTGATAATATTTTGACTCCGTATGAATTATAAATTTCAATTAACATATTCCCTTTCTTTTCATCCTGATATAATATATCAATATTATTATCGGTAGTAAGAATATTCCTGCATGGCAGGGTTTTTGTTTGTAAAATCATATTTTCAATATCATAATCAATTTTTCTTGGATGACTAATGAAAGCTGAATCGTATGATGGAAACCAATTGCATGCCACATTACAGGAATCGTATTGATAACAAAACCAGGGCTCATAAGTTGTACCTGTTTGAAATTTATTAAAAGTGAAAAGAGTATCACCATAATTACATTTCTCATAAACTGCCCAACAACAAGCAGAATCCTTGCAAGATTGAAAATGTAAACCCTCGGGGGGAACTATAGTTATTGAATCATCTTTCCAGCAAGGTGCTGTTATTGCTCTATAAGTTGTATCACATGAATCCTTTGTTGGCATAGGGACTTCTGCATTTAATAAAAGCCATCTCCAGGCTAATTTAATAATATTATTAAACCTAATAATATTATGGGGGGGGGGGGTAAATATTGTTTTTTGCCATGACTAAAGCTCCTCAAGTTTTTTTATGAAAATGTTAATTATTTATTTTAAAGAACTAAATCAATCATGTTAAAAAAACTATTATTAAATTTCAAAAAAAAATTACAAAAATAATTTTAAATATGCAAGAAATAAATTGTTTTTGATTCAACATTATCAATTCTCAATTTTTCAACTCCTTTACTTCAAAAACCTTCCCTTTCAATTAAAAGCTTATCCCATCGTTATGAGTGAAACGAACCAATCAATTACAATTTCATGCCATTGCGAGCAGGAAAGCGACGAAGCAATCTCTAATTCTTCACAAACCTCCCCACCCAATCACCAAGAGGGACATAGTAAATCCCTGCGGGCAAACTTGAAACACCAATCCATATCTTCCCCTCTTGAGAGGGGATAAAGGGGTGTGTTCCTCTGTAGTTACCACTTGATAAAAATGCACTCGCCGAGGATGTTATATATCCTTAATAAATCATACACTGATTTAAAAATGACTTTATCGAGATTAAATCCAATCTTTTTTGCTGAATTTGAATGATCAAGAATTCAGCAATGGAAAACAGGTATGTCAATTAGCAAAGAATTAACCAAAAAATTCCCAACGCTTTCAATAATAAATCAAATTAATTTTGCTTGATTTTCTTAAACAATCTATAAACATTCTATTACAGCTTTCAATACATTCCGTTTGTCCTTTATTACATTTATTTAAGCAGAGATTATATGCATCATAGCATATTTCATCTCTTGTTCTTGCTAAATAGGTGATTCCAATATTTCCTCCATTTGTAACTGAATATAACAACAATGGCAAAAAGAATATTGAATTAATACTCTGATTAAATATAGGCTCCACATCAACCCAAGTATTACCAAAATTGTATGTTTCGTATAATCTTCCATTGCTACAGGCAATTATGGCAGATCCATCGGAACTAACTAATATAGAATTGATATCTCCTGCTCCGATTATTGGTGAAGGCACGCTAATCCAGTTAATTCCCCCGTTTACAGTCAATAATATCGTCCCTGACTTGCCAACAGCCCAACCAATATTTCTATCTCCAAACTTAATACATAGTAAATCATTATTGGTTCCTGAATTAAGGTTAATCCAGTTTATGCCTTCATTAGTGCTTTTTGCAATAAAACCGCTATTTCCAGCTACCCAAATTGTTTGAGCATCTTCGGGCATAAAATAAATTGAATTAATTGATTGAACAGATTGAAAAGTATGTTGAATTGACCAACTTGAACCACCATCAGTAGTTATTTGAATTTTACCGCTATTACCGACTGCCCAGCCATTAAGTGAATCTACAAATCTAATCTGTTTTATTGTTATGTTTCCATCAGCCATAGTCATCGGAGTCCAAGTGTTTCCGCTGTTTGTAGTTTTAACTGCAGAACCTTTTGTTCCTGCTGCCCATCCATTGACTGAATCAATAAAGAAAATTGTATATAAATTATTTGATTGCGAAATGCCCCCCACTCCGCTTGTTCGTGTCCAATTGAACCCACCTTCACTTGATTTTAAAATTGTTGCACTATCGGTTGCAATAAAGATATGTCCCGGTGTAACGGCATAAATACTGTTCAAATTTAAATTTTGAGAAATGGTCTTTATTGAAGACCATTGAGATAGTAAAGTTGAAGTATTAGATAAAAAAAACAAAATGAATAAGAAAAAGAATTTTCCAAAAAGTTTATTTACGTTACAATTCTTGAACTTATAATCACTATTAAGAAAATTATTCTTTACGAGGGGAGTAAAACAAATATTAGACATAACTAATTCTCCTCAAATGGTTAGAGAAAATGTAATTTTAATATATATTTTAATGTTATGTCAATTTTACATGTGAAAACTATTGACAATTTTTAAATAATCCAAATTAATTTTTTCGGATTCCTTGACAAGCAAGGGAATGACTTGAATATCCATAGCGTCACTCCTTCGAGAGGCAGTTCTCCCACCAATATGTCACTCCTGCGGAGGAGGCTGTGTAAAAAGTATAAAAAGTGGTTTTTTTGTCACTCTGAACGAAGTGAAGAGTCCATTATTTATCAATGACTTAAATGATATGGATTCTTCGCCTTCGGCTCAGAATTGCTGCTTTTTTACACAGACTCGAAGGCAGGAGCCTACTACCGATATGTCACTCCTGCGGATGCAGGAGTCTCTGTGGTTTGACAAGATTCCTGTATGCACAGGAATGACGAAGAATAGTCGGAGAAGTCTGTTCCACTGGGAAATACTATTATTATTATTTTTTTTATCCACTACTTGTAAGTAGTGGCTATTTAATTTTAACAAAGCTCCCCATCCAATCACCAAGACGGACATAGTAAATTCCTGATGGCAAATGTTCGATATTCATCCGATAACTCAGAGTTATCGGATGAATTTTCTCTGATAAAACGCACTCACCAAGGATGTTATAAATTCTGATTTTAGATATCTGCCTCCGTAAGTTTAACTCTTTGAGAAATTTCTCAATTTACTCCATTTATTATAAATGTTAGGCTCATAAAAAGTAGAAAAATTCATAATTGAAGCCTTTGACTTTAATCTGATATTTATACATTAGGAATATTTATTAATTTACATCGGTTATGATAGCTATATTGAAAATTATTGAAAGAATTAAATAAAGCAATATTTTTTGACCGTGATGGTATCGTGAACTATCGGATTGTCGGGGGTTATGTTGAGACCAAGCAACAATTCAAGTTTATCCCGGACTTCTTTGATTTGTTTTACCTTGTGAAAAAAATCGGATATCTGGCAATTATCATATCAAACCAACAGGGCGTCGGGAAAGGAATTTTAACTCTTAAGGATTTGGAGAAAATCCATTCATTTATGCAAAAAAAATTAATTAATATGTTTGGCTTTGGTTTTGATGACATCTTCTATTGCACTGATTTGACTGGTTCCGGAAGTTTCCGAAGAAAACCGAACCCCGGAATGATTCTCGAAGCTATTGAAAAATGGAAAATTGACCCTAAAAGTTCTTATATGATTGGCGATAGCCTCTCTGATGTTATTGCAGGGAAAAAAGCGGGGACAAACACTATTCTCATAAATCATTATTTAAACGAAAAACCCGATGAAGCTGATTACCTTTTTAAAAATTTATATCAGGTAGCCGATTTCTTTATTTGATTTAATTTGTAAAAAATTGATGCTCTTAAAAATGAAATTATTCAAGATTTTTATTATATCAGTTCTCTTTCTCTCAAATTCGAATTGCTTTTTATTTTCTCAAGATACATTGTATGTCTTTCCAAATAAATCGCTTGGTCAGATTTTTCCGACATATCAAAGAATAAATATTTGGGATTTGACCCACACTGAGCGGTTTCCTGCATACCCTCATCATAAATATCCATTCCTTGCAGAAGCAAATTTAATGACAGCAACAGGGGGAAAAGCAACTAACGAAATGTATAATGAAAATGGGAATCATAATTTTTCAATTTTAGGAAAAGCTATTCAAAATCTTCTTGATTCGGGATTAAAACCCATTATTGTCATTGGAAATACTCCTGAATCACTTTCGGATATGCCTAACGAAAAGGGTGCCTTCAATTCAAATATTGGAAAACCAAAATATTACAAGGAATATTATGATTATATTTCGAGTTTATTTGAATATCTGGCAAAAACCTTTTCTTCCAGAACAAATGATTTTCAATACAGGCTTTATACTGAGCCTGATTTCTACGTTTGGTTTAATAACGGTTTGGAAGAATATAAAAGATTGTATGACTTTACACTTTCAGCAATGCGTGAGGGGCTGAAAGATATTAATTACACACCTATTCTCCACCCCGGTAATTTTATGGCTCCCTCGAAATTATCTGATACAACTTCAATGTTTTATCCTTGGACTATTGCATTTGCCAAATGGCTAAAGGAGGATTACAAGGGAAAATTTATCGAGGCATTCGATTCGGACCTAAAAAATTGGGATATTAAAGGAAAAGCCAGAATACTAAATAAAGAGTTAGTTCTATCCGAAGGTAGAATTTTTTCAAAAGTTGCCATTGACTGGAAAAATTATGATTTGACATTCTATTCAAAATTTGCCGGAAGTGGGTCAGATGGTGCAGAATTAGGTGTTTTCCTCAATTTTAAAGATGATAATAATTATATTTTAGTGAAATTTTCATTCGGAAATAGAGGGATATTATCCGTTTCTCAGAAAAAAGACGGAATAATCAAAGAATTGGAAAAAATTGAGACTAATATTCCCTACCAAAAAGACTACAAATTCCAAATTATTTCCCTTCTGGATAGCATTAAAATCAAAATCAACGATACTCCAATTCTTATGGCTTTTGGAGAGGGATTCGACTCAGGTAAAATAGGATTTCTCAACGAAAACGGAAGGAATGACATTATTATTGATAATATTATTGGTTCTAAATATCATTATGTCAGCAATTTCACTGGTTCAGATAATTGGAAAATCAAGGGAACAAATGAAACAAGGAAGAACGAAATTGTTTTGAGTAATGCAGAAGCAATTTTCAATTCTGATTTTCAATCGAATTACAAATTAAATTTCAAGATGAAAACAGATGTTTCAGGGGAAGAGGGTAGTGATGTCGGTTGGCTTATTTTTGATTATCTGGATTCTAATAATTATAGTGCCTTTATCCTTAATTATCACGGCTATATCGAATATAAAAAAATAGTAAACGGACAATCAATTGTTCACAGGTCTTCATGGACTGGTCTTCCAAAACCATATTTTTATACAAATTTTAAGGACACTCCCGAAGATTTTATTTTCAGCAACCTAAAATCTGGTAAAATTGAAAATGGTCTTCTGAAATTAAAAAATGAGTCATACATAATTGGCAACTCTAACCCTTTGTTTTCTTTTGAATGTAGAATTAGGGCAAAATTAAAAATCCAGTCAAACAATCCAAAAGCTGAGGGTGATAATCTGATTGTTTTTAATTTCACTGATTCATTGAATTTTTGGGGTGTTCAAATACATAATAATGACACATTAATAATAAAAAGAAAAGTAAAGGGAAAAGATATTCTCATTGCTAAAGCTAAAGCTGACTTTAAAGCAGGTGATTTTAATGATTTTGATTTAAGGGTTGGCGGCGATATTGAATTAGTAGGAGAGAAAGAGGTTTGGAATACCATTGAAAATAACATTACTCTTTATGTAAATGGGAAAAAAGCTCTTAGCGGAAGTTATGATAATGGGGGAATTTACGGCAGGTTGGGCTTCCTTTCCAAAGATGAAAACAGCAGTTTGCTAGTTCAGAATTATTTAATTACTTATGAAGGAGATAGCCGTGGTATCAGCCCTCTCGATTATCATAATTTTGAATTGATTAATGATGACTTTGTAAAGATTTTAAACATTGATGGCATTACCTATGCAGTAGTCTATGATAACAAGACAGCCACCAAAGGAAAAATCGGGTTCAAAGCAAATAACTCTCAAGGAGTTCATATTAGTGACTTAAAGATTTCTGATATTATCCCTTATGAAGCTGGTGCTTTGCCACGAATTCCAAAGGGATTCAATCCAAGATTTTCATATTCATATTATGCTCTATTACAAACTGAGGGCGACTATCAAATTGGAATGGATCCAAAAGATATAAAAACCCTGACAGATGAAATTAAGAGAGACATCAGTCCATATTTCAAAGATGCTAAAATTGAAGTTGCCGAGGCAAGTATTTATCTTGATGAAGAAGGAAAAATTCTTGATTGTAGTGATGGGACTGATCTTGGTTCTGCTTGGAATGCAGCTATTTTTAAATCGGCTTTGGATGTGGGATTAGAAGCTTTCACTCAATGGGGCTATACAAGTGAAGAACTTCGCTCGCCTTCTTATAATCTGTTTGAGCTTCTTGAGAATATGAAGGGCAGCACAAGAATTTCATTCCTAAATTCAAAGGAGAATGAAAACAAAAATTTCGATGGATTAGCTTCAAAAAATCAAGACACAATTTTTATTCTTCTGTATAATTTCCATCCGGATAGACAGTATTCCAGCTCAAATAAAAGATTCTCAATCAAAATTAACGAACTGAAAGCTAATCAGCAATTTGCTCTTGAAGAAAGCAGGATTGACGCAGAAAATTCAAACTTTTTCAATAAGTGGTTGGAATACTGTAATAAATCAAATATCAGTCCAAAAGCAGGTAAATCAAGATATGATATGAACATTGCAGGTGCTTATGAATTAGATGTTATTGAAAAGCATTGGAAAAAACAAAAGGAATACTACAAAACAAGAGGTGATGACCAAATTAGGACTGTTAAAACAGAGATAGCCACCAAAGAGAATGGAAATATCATTTTGCCATTGACAATTCCCGGAAATGGCATCATTTTTTTGAAAATCTACCCAAAAGAATAATTTGTTTTAGTTTAAAAATATTTCACGCAGAGGTCGCAGAGAGCTCGTTGAGACCGCAAAATGCTATCCTTTTTCAGGGATTTTCTTTTGAAGCACAATTGCGATATTGTAAGCAAAAATCCCATAAGGGATCTTGTAATCTTGCTCAGAGAGCCAAACAAATGGCTTTAATATAATATCCCTGATTTTTTTCTTGAGAAATATACTCAAAAAAACTTCCAAATTCATCGTAAATACTTCAATGAAAAGTCCAGACCTGAAAACTTTTTTTATTTCATAATTTCCTTTGAAATTGGAACTATCAAGCATTTGTATTAAATCTTTTAAGGAATAGTGGTAATGCTTTTCAAGATGTTCGGGATTATAATCTTTTGGTATTTTTCCCTCCTTGAAAAACCTGATAATCTTATATAAAAACTTATAGACAAATGGAAACAGCTTTCTTAAATAGTAACCATAATTATAAGGGTCAAGAAAACCAAACAAACCTTTATTTGGAGTGGAAATAATTATAGTTCCATCTTTTTTAAGTATTCTGAATAATTCAGAAAGGGACTTTATTTTATCTTTTGTATGCTCGAGAACATCGTTGAAGACAATTGCATCGAAAAACTCTGCCTCAAAACCAGTGTCTTCGGTTACTTTGCAAAAAAAGTTGATATTTGGGTATTTTGCTTTAGCGATTTTAATATGCTCTTCAAAAATATCAATACCGTAAGTCTCTTTGCTCTTTTCTGAAAAATACTTTGTTCCGTAGCCATAAGAGCAACCAGCATCGAGTAGCTTTTCAATTTTATCAGGAAGGTTGTCATAGGAAAATTTTAATCTGCCGCTTAATTTTTGTTCTGGAAAGTCACTGTAATTTATGTTCTCTTGTGTCAATTTCTGAAAAACTCAAAGCTAAAAAAACAAAAAAGCAAATTAAAAAAAAATGATTTATTTCTTTTATTTAATTGATAACAAAGTTAGTTTTGTTTTTTGGTTTTTGTAAAAAAATTAGTTAATAATGCACATAGCAATAATTTTGGTTTTTATATCATATTTTCTGACGCCGTTTCAGATTTTTTCAGTTCTGAATTATGGCGTTACGGCGATAGATTTAAGCCTTGCTTTGTGCTTTTTCGTATTTTTTAAAAAATTAATCTGGGACGGAATTAAGATAAAATTTGTTCCAAATATTGCTGTCTTTTCTTTGGCTTTCATTTTATTTGCAGCAATCGTTACTACCATTCCTGTTATTATATCTGGCGACCCAAAACTTTTATTACAGAATTTTAAAACGACAATTCATTTTATTTTCCTTGTTTTTTTTGCTGTTGTCAATTCGTTCTATCCAGTTGAAACCAGAACTTGGACAAATGTTGTCAGGACTTGGTTGATTATAGGTTTATTCATCAACTTATTCGCAGCTTATCAAATTGTTGCACGAGCTTATGACCTTCCTCTTGCGTGGATAGATTACACGAATGTCAGCTTTGTGCCAAAATCCGAAACTGAAGCTGACCCTTCAATGATTAGGCAGTTAAGTCTCAGTTACGGCGATTTTTTCAGGGCAACTTCAATTTTTTCGGAACCCTCTGCATTAGCTTTATTCAATATTTATATGTTTATATTCATCTTCGTTCCTTGGCTGCAAGGTCGGCAACCTTTTTTCAAGTCAAAAACAATAACGTATATATTTCTTGCTTTTTCGGTTGTTGGGTTACTAATAGCTTATTCAATGACTGGAGTTGTTGGTTTAGCATTAGTCGTTGGTGGATATTTCCTTTTAGAAAAAGTGAAAAATTATACGAAAGTATGGAAAATTGCGATTTTTGCGGTCATAGTTATTTTTATTACAGACTTCGCTGTGAAATCTTATACTCAAATTAGCATTATAGAATTATTTGAAAAAAGAATTACAGGCATTGCCGAATGGGGTTCTGAGACTTCAATAGCAACGCCCGGGGAATCATTTGGTGTTAGGCTCGAATCCGGCGGCAAAAGCTTCGAAATCTGGAAAGAAAATCCAATTTTTGGTGTTGGCTTAGGTTTGACGTATTATCAAGGCAAGGACATTGAATTTGGTGATTTTGGTTTTCTTGCTGCAATGGCTGAGATGGGACTTTTCGGTTTCTTCAGTTTTGTTGGTATGTTTGCAATCCTTCTTGCCATAACTGCCTTTTTCATAAAAAATCCCCAAAAGTTATCATTTCTTGATGATGATGAGAAACGAATTGCGGGTATGTCTTTTTATATTATGCTTCTTTTATTTGAAATAAATTTTATTACAGGAAATAATTTAGTTACCATCGGGCTTTGGATGCCTATTGCTATGATATTTTTTATTATTAATACATATTATATCAAAAAAGGTGAAAATGTTAAAATCTTTTCTTTGGTTTCAATCCCACTTAAAGAGCAATTAAGTTCAAATTTGGCAAAATATCTTAATTTCAAAACGAGTAAAGATAGAGGGGTAAATTGAGCATAGAAGTAAATAGCTGCCTTATATGCAATTCAAATGAGTTAACAAAAAAAACATTTGGTCAAATTAAATTATTTTACTGCCCTGTTTGCGATATTCACTTCAATTCTGAAATTCCAGAAAAAGATGCTCTGGAAAATTATTATCAAAAGTCATACAAAATAACCGAATCTGATTTCATTGTTACCGAAAAGAGAAGGCTCGCACGTATCCCTGAGCAATTCTCTTTGCTTGGAGAAATAAGTCAATATTTTAAAGCCCCGGCAAAATTATTAGATATTGGTTGCGATAAAGGCTTTTTCCTTGACGAAGCCAGAAGAATTGGCTATGATGTTACCGGAGTTGAGCCTTCTGAAACAGCAAGGAATTATTGCTCTAAAATTGGACTTAATGTTTTTAAGGATATTGAGGATATCAAGGAAAAGTTTAATATAATCACTCTTTGGCATTCACTTGAACATAATCCCGAACCAAAAAAATTTATTAATTTACTTAAATCCAAGCTCGAACTTGATGGATACTTATTTATTAGAGTCCCAGCATTTGATTCTCTTTGGTCTAAAATATTGAAAAGCCGCTGGATATGGTTTCAACCACAGAATCATTATTTTCATTTTTCTCATAAATCTCTAAATTTTTTGCTTTCGAGTCAAGGCTTTGATGTGCAAAAAATTGAAAAAAGGAGACCAAACACAAGACTGACTCGCAAGGCTTTTTGGCAATCTCAATTAATTTTTAGCCAATCTTTTGATAATAACCCTTCTTTTACTAATTTCTTAAAATATTTTTATCAGGCAACAACAGCTGTTGAGCTTTTCGCAGTTGCAAAATTTGACAAATAAAAAAACTCTTAACTCATTCTTTGCATTTCAATTTATTTATATTAATTTTGTTGTTTGTAATTTTTAAATGATGTAACTAAATAACAAATAAATGTGTCATTACATTGTTTAAAAGAAAAAGAAATTTAATTAATTATTAATATCAAATTTTTTAGGTATTTTATGAAAAAATTATACTTTATCGCACTTTTATTACTTGCAGCTACAGTTGCTTATTCACAGCAGACCAGAGTAATGATCAACACACTCAAGGGAGACATTTCTAAAGTTCCAGACAATAGCGTTAGGGAATATTTGTTACCACAGATTCACACTGAGGCAGAGTTAAACCCCGAAGCCATTCAACCAATTAAAACAAAAGCTTCATCTCTTTTCTACGATATTCAGGCTTCGCAAAGAGTTTTTATTTTTACATTAAAGGATACGAGCGATTCGGCTTTTATTTATCCACCTAACCCAAATTTTCAGGACCCAAATGAGATATGGACATTCACAGGCTTTTATGATTATCCTTTCTCATTAGGAAGCTGGGGAAATGCTTATGGCTTTGGACAGTTCCATCCTGCATTGCCCGGTAAACTTACTATTGATACAATCGCACTTGATCTCTTTAAATTATTAGTAAGACCTGATCTTACAAGTGATTTCTGGCTCTATCCAATTTCATTACCCAGCATTAACATAAATGACACTAGTTCTTGGAATGGATTTAGATTTGATTTAAACAATGTGGATTACCAAGAACTTGGAGATCAAATTAAAATTCCAAAAGATACTATCAATTCACGCTTGAAAGATATCGGAGGCGGTCAAGTTCAGCGTTACAGAGTTATTTTAAAATTACCAAAACCTATAGTTATCGAAGCCGGTAATAATTTTGGATTCCTTATGTTTTCAGCCGGTTCCAATCCTTTAAGAGATTCTGTTCGTATGCTTGGCGGATTTGAATGGCAATTACCACGTAAAGAAACCTATGCCACCATAATTAGAAAAAACGGCCTCTCTGACACTGTAGAATCCACATTTTTATGGTATAGAACCTGGCAACCGCCTTATGATCAAAAGTTTAAACCATTAAACGGTCAATATGTTCGACAAAACTTTTCAATGATTTTAGTTGGAACATACGAAGGTGAATTAAGCGTTAGGGCTAATTCTTATGAGGCACAGCCATTTACATTAAACCAAAATACTCCAAATCCAGTATTTAACTCAACAAATATTGATTTTGCCCTTGAAAATTCCGGTGATGTCAGTCTGAAAGTTTACAATAGTATGGGTCAGGAAGTTGCTGTCTTGGTAAATAATTATATGATTCCCGGAAGCTATACTGTTCCATTTGATGTTACAAATCTTCCTTCGGGAGCTTATTTCTATACATTAAAGTCTGGTATTCATTCAATCACCAAGACTATGCAAATTGTAAAATAACATTTTACAAAGCACTAAATATCAACCCTCTCAGGCTTAAACTGAGAGGGTTTTTAATTTTTAACCAAACTCAATTTTTTTCTGTGTCAGGTAGAGAACGTTGTGAAATCTCTGCGAACTCTACTTTCTCTCTGCGGTCTCTGCGAGAAAAAATAATGTAAAATCAAATTGAAAATAGGTTAAATTATGGACTGTTATTCTGACAAACGGGGTTGTTTATAAAGTAATACGAGATTCCTGTGTTCGAGGCTGAGTAAAAAGTATAAAAAGTAGTTATTAGTCACTCTGAACGAAGTGAAGAGTCTATTATTTATCAATGACTTAAATGATATGGATTCTTCGCCTTCGAATCAGAAAGACTGCTTTTTACACAGCCTCGGATACTGGATTCTTAAAGTAATGAAGAGATTCCTTGACAAGCAAGGAATGACAAATAAGTTTAGAGTGTCACTCCTGCGGATGAGACTGTGTAAAAAGTATAAAAAGTAGTTATTAGGCACTCTGAACGAATTGAAGAGTCTATTATAATTCAATGACTTAAATGATATGGATTCTTCGCCTTCGCCTTAGAATGACCAGTTTTTACACAGCCTCGGATGCAAGTGGTTTGAAGTAATGAAGAGATTCCTGTCTTCGAGGTTGTATAAAAACAAAAAAAGCGAAAAAATTAGAATTTTTCAAATTTTAAGGAATTTTATTATTTCGTTATGATTATTAAATTTCAGTATTGCATAATAATAACCAGAGGCTAATATTGACACATCGAATTTTATCTGACCCTGATTATAAATTTTTCTCTCTTTAGTCAGCAAACTACCAATTAAATCATAAATTTCTATTGACTCTATCTGATTGTCTTCTTTAATGCTTAAATTCAAGAAACCATCTGATACAATAAGATTTTTATTATTTTCACTAAAGTAATTGTCATCAACGGAAGTTGTGGATAATTTTAATGGGATAATTCTTCCTTCAGAAGTTACACCTTTAGCATCACACAATTCGAACATTCCTTGAGTATCGCCAGATATATTAGAGCGAACCCACCCAATAGTTGTATATCCTTGATGTAGAGAACTTTTTGAAGTTGAACTTAATAGAAAATCAGTTTGATATAAATCGCTATGCTCATTAATATAAGAGTATTGTTCTGAGCCAAATAAAATGTTATCCTCAATACATAAAAAGTTATTTCTTAAAAGCTTCCAATCAATGCGTGCGACAACCCCTATAACAGGTTCTGGAAGATAAGTTATGATTGGAGTTCTGTTTGATTCATAAAAATCACAAGACTCTTTATTATTTTTAATTATGGGTTGAGGTTTATTTTTATTATTAGGATTTTCAACTACTTTCCCAAAATTTAAAGGTATAATAAGCATATCGGTAATGTTAATGTCTCCGTTTCCATCACAATCAGCATAGGTAACTTCCAGACTATCCCAACATAAAGCTCTCTGTTTTGTCCAAAAAGTGCTTGGATTATCTCTTTTGAAGCTTCTGAAATTTTCTTTTGATAATCCATAACCAAGATAAAGACCAACTGTTGCTATATCGCGAGTATCAACAACCCCGTTATTATCAGCATCTCCGGGCCAGACATCGGTAAAACCGTGAACTTTGTATTTGAAAGAGGGAACATAGATATCCCTGATTTTTCCTGCTAAACCATCGTAAATAACTGCTTTTGAGTTAATTACATCAAAGTTTAGTTCGGTCCCGTGGGGTGCTGCTTGGCTTACTGCAAATTCAAGATGAATTAGTTTAGGGTTATCAAGCCCTGTAAAACCTACCGGTTCACCGGAAAGGACACCGACATATAATCTACCTTGCTTAGTTAAAGTGTCAATATCGTGAATTACAACAGCAGAGCCTTTTTCACCAAAGTCCCCATAGGACCAATCCGATAATTTTAGAATTTCAGGAAGGTTATGTCTTAACTCAAATGTAACACCAGTGCAGTTTTTAATATTATCTGCATAAACATCCAAACCAAAAATATATGTGGCTGTTACAAAACCCTCTCTGGCTGGCTCTACGTCAGTCCTTATAAATTTCAAAGTTTGAGAATGAGCCAAATGATTGAAACCCATCAAAAAAATTAAGATATATTTTATTAGTTTCATATTCTTTTCCCTTTGCCGAATATATTAATATCGTCAATTATTTACTGAACTTTATGTTTTAGCAATACTTATGCCAAAGGAAGTTAATTTTTTTCTTTAAACTTATCTGAAGATAATTCAGAGAATAAAGTTTTAAAAGAAAAGAATACTGTTTCGGGGAGAATCGTGTTTATACTTTCTTTTTTCTGGGTTAATAATATTTTGTGAGGTATGTTGAATGGTCCCCAGTTATTAATATTTGTTGAATACCTTGAATAAAGACCTATAACAGGAACCGAATAAACAGACGCTAAATGAATTATTGAGGTATCCGGACTTATAACAAATTGGCTTCGAGATATTAAAGCAGCAACATCAAGAATGGATTTTGAATTAAAGCTATATACCCTTTCGGAAAAATTCGAAGAGATAGATAATGCTCTTGTATAGTCTTCGGGCGAGGATATTATGACAAAGATTAAATCTTTATATTCTTTTGTCAGATAATCCAATAATTTGATGAAATTTTCATCTGCCCAAGTTCTTATTGGATGACCAGCTGAAATATTTATTATGATAAATTTCCCCTTTGCAGATGAATTTATAAATTTATTAGTTCTTTGAATTGCTTCTTCATCAATGTATAATTTTTGTCTGATATTTTTCAAGTCGAAATCAATACCAAAGACATAGCAGACCATATTGAAAAGGACCTCGAGCATACTCTTGCTTTGTATAAAATCTTCAGAAGGCACTAAAATATTGAAAAAAGTCGAATATAGTTTGCTTCTATCTTTGTGTTGAATGGAAATCTTTATAGCTTTTCTTTTCCCTGAAAAATTGGAAATTAAACCACCGAGAGTTGTTTTATAAAAAACAAAGGAAAAAATCAAATCATAATTATTTTTTCTTAATTTTAAAGCATCCTTTAATAAAATTAATGGCTTGTTTCTTGTTAAAAACTTATGATTAATTCTATCATCGTTTCTAATTATTTCATAGTTTTGATTTGAGCATAGAACATCTATTTCTAAAGCTGGATTTAATCTTTTTAAGCAATCTATCGCTGGAAGAGTAGCTATCATATCCCCAATTTTATCATATCTGATTATTAAAATCTTTTTGATCTGTTTGATATCCAATGGAACTTTAGAAATTTTATTTCTAAATATCAATTTGAATAACGAATAAAAAATTTTTTTCCCCAGATATTCTAATTTTTTTTCTAAGGTTTTGATTAGAACTGTCGGCATAACCTTAATTTATTTCTTGCCTGATTGATGAGGAAGTGGAGGCGGAGCAATATCCATACTGCCGTCTTTAACTATTCCTCTGATAGTAATTTCTGCCTCAGTAATTTCAGGATTATCAGTTTGGAATCGGATCCATCCAATCACTGGCTCACTGCTTTTGGGCAAGTATTTTGCTTCAACGTCAATACTTCCTTTTGGCGGAATTTGAGTATCATTCTTCAGATTTACTATCATATTTTCTGGGGAGAAAATTACATTTTTTATTGTTATTGTAGTATCTGTTGAATTTGTAAGCACTACTTTTGCGGTTGCTTCTTTATTGAGTTCCATCATACCAAAAGAAATATATTGACTTGGGAAATATTTAATCGGAACAATGATATTGCATTTAAGTTGATAATTTAAAGGAGAATTATCAGGGGCATTCGAAGTTATATTAATGTGTCTAATGAAAAGACCAGAATGATTGCCAAGATTCAATGTAACATCGAGTGTGGCATAATCTCCGGGTTCAATTTCTTCTTTATCAAGCGGAGCAGTAGTGCAACCGCAAGCAGGTTTAACTTTATAAATTTTTAATTTTTCATTTCCCTTGTTATAAATTTTAATTTTTGCCTTCAATGGAGAGTCTTTCAGCTTGACGTCACCCCAATCATATACTTTACCACCTTCCATTTCAAGTTTTGGCTGGCTAAATGAATTAGTCCATAATAACCCTAAAGACAGTAATAATATAGTTATAAACCTAATCATTTCATTATCTTCATTTTATTTACAAAAATTTATTATTTTGTCAATAACGAAAATTTAATGTTTAAAGTTTAAAATTAAGAGTTAAATATGATTTCTTTTGAATTGAACGAAATACAAAAGCAAATTCAGGAAACATCGAGAAAATTTGCTTTGGAAGAGATAGCCCCTTCTGTAATTGAAAGAGACATCAACGGGACATTCCCAACAGAAATCATTCAAAAAATGGCAGAACTTGGATTTATGGGAATGATGGTTTCACCCGAATGGGGTGGAAGTGGCCTTGATACAATTAGCTACGTTGTAGCCCAAGAGGAAATTTGCAAGGTTGATGCCAGTATCGGTATTATTTTTTCAGTTCATAATTCTTTAGTAAACTGGATAATTGAAACTTATGGGACTGAATCACAAAAAGAAAAATACCTTAGAAATTTAGCCGAAGGCAAAATCATTGGAGCTTATTGTCTAAGTGAACCCGAAGCTGGCTCGGATGCCACACATCAAAAAACCAAGGCTGAGTTCAAAGATGGCTATTGGATTTTGAATGGTATGAAGAATTGGATATCAACCGCCCAAAATGCCGGACTCTATATTCTTTTTGCCCAAACAAATGAAGAGCTAAGGCACAAAGGAATTACCTGTTTTGTCATCGAAAAGGGAACTGAAGGTTTTGAACCTGCAAAAAAAGAGGATAAAATGGGAATGAGGTCAAGTGATACTTGTTCAATTGCTCTTACAAATGTAAAAATACCAGATGAAAACCGCATCGGAGATATAGGACAAGGTTTTTATATCGCTATGTCTGGCTTGAATGGCGGAAGAATAGGAATAGCTGCTCAAGCACTTGGAATTGCACAAGGAGCCTACGAGGCATCTGTCAGATACGCAAAGCAAAGAAAGGCTTTTGGGAAACTTTTGATTGAACATCAATTAATCCAAGCAAAATTAGCTCAAATGTCAATGAAAATCGAAGCTGCAAGACTTCTTGTATATAAAGCTGCCTGGCTCAAAGATCAGGGTAATACAAACATAATGGCTGCCTCTCACGCAAAACTTTATGCTTCGACAATTGCAAATGAAATCACAAGAGATGCTGTCCAAATTCACGGTGGTTATGGCTACGTTAGAGAATATCACGTTGAAAGGATGATGAGAGACGCCAAAGTAACCGAAATATACGAAGGCACATCCGAGATTCAACACATTGTAATTGCAAGAGAAATTGCAAAAAATATTAACTTTTGAAATAATTTTTGAAATAGAAAAAAAAATTATTAATTTAAATATTTAAATTTATAGGAAACAATAAGTTAATTATTTAAAAGGGTTTAAAATATGTTCAATAGTTCTACTGTTTATTCAATAAACAACTTATCAAGAACCATCAGGTTCTTTCTCTTTGTGTCAACGCTATTAACTTTATCATTTGGCAATCTTTATTCACAAGCAAGAATAGGTTCGACCGATTACTCGACCTTAAAAGCTGCTTTTGATGCTATAAATGCAGGGACACATACTGGTGATATTGTAATCACAATTAGAAGTAATTTAACAGAAACTTCAGCAGCCGTTCTTCAAGCATCTGGCGTTGGTTCAGCAAATTATAATTCTGTTACAATTTATCCTACTGGAACTTATACAATTTCGGGAAGTATAGCTAATGGTCTAATAGAGCTAAGAGGAGCTGATAATGTAACAATTGATGGAAGAGTTAACCAAAGCGGTTCAACAAATGCTCTGACAATTCAAAACACTTATACTTCAACATCTACTGTTATTTGGCTTGATAGCAATACAACCTCAACTATTGCAAATGGTGCAAAGAACAATACAATTAGAAATTGTAATATTGTTGGTTCAAATGTTTCATCTTCTTGGGGTATAACCTGTGGTTCGAGTGCCTCTTTAAGCACAGGTGGCGTTGGAATGGATAATAACCGTTTCCTATATAATAATTTCAGTAATGTTTATTATGCCATCAGAATTTATGGAACAGGCACAGCTATAACAGGGAAAAACAAGAATTTTGAAATTAGTTATAACACTGCAACAGGCAGTATAATGTACTATTTTATGTATATATACTATGCTGACGGGTTCACTGTTTCTAACAATTACTTGAATAATCATACTACTGGGTCAGTGCTATATTATTTATACTCTTATTATGGAACTAATGCAAAAATTTACGGTAATTCTGCTACAAATCTTACAGCAGCAAGCTCATTTTATGGCATTTACAACTACTATGGTAGTTATACAGAAATTTATGATAATACTTTTGACAATATAACCTCTGCTTCTACTGTTTATGCATTATACAATTATTATTCTAATAAAACATTAGTTTATAATAATATTGTTCAAAATTTGAATGTCAACGGAACTTGCTATGCAATGTATCACTATTATTGTGACACTTCAAGAATTTATCTTAATACAATTCAAAACATAACAGCACTTTACACTATGTATGGAATATACAGTTATTCCGCTTATACTTTATATGAAAGAAATTTAATTAATTCATTAAAATCAACTTCTACAGGCGGTTATGCGGCAGTAGGTATCTATATGGCTGGTTCTACTTCAACTGCAGGGAATTATGATACACTCAGAAACAATGTGATTTATAAGATGACTTCAACAAACTACTCATCTACCTCCTTGGTTTATAATCCTTTTGGTATTCTCATTGCGAGTGGTTTGGGACATAAAATATGGCACAATAGCATTAATCTTTATGGTCAACAGGAAGGCTCTAATACTTCGGGAACTTTATCAGCAGCTTTCTGTATTTCTGGTAGTTCATCAAATGCATTTGATATTAGAAATAATGTTTTTAGTAATAGTTTGGTAGGTTTAACAGGCTCACAATCTTATGCAATATATTTATATGGAACCACTAATCTGACAAATACCACAATTAATTATAATGATTATTATGCCTCAGGAACATACGGTGTCTTGGGCTATTTAGGCGGTAACAGAACAACAATAGCAGCTTGGCGAAGTGCAACATCACAGGATGCAAACTCGTTTTCGTCAAATCCTAACTATAATGCTGATGATTTCTTGATTCCCTTGCCGGGTTCTCCTCTGGTAGGAGCTGGAACCCCATTAACCGAAGTTCCTCGTGATTTTCTGAACGCAAATCGTTCAACTACAGCACCAACAGTAGGTGCCTATGAACAATCTGGTGAATTTGCTCCTCCAAGGATTGAATTTACACCTCTTGCAAATACAACGTCAACTTCCAACAGAGTCCTGAACAATTTCGCACGTATCACAGATAACTCTGGAGTTAATACTACAACCTATGCACCAAGGCTTTATTATAAAAAATCTACCGATGCAAATACTTACACTGGTAATACCTCAGCAAATAACGGCTGGAAATACGTAGTAGGGACAAATTCAGGAGATATGTTCTCGTTTACAATTGATTACTCAAAATTGCAAGGTGGCTCTGTTCAGGCAAATGATGAAATCCAATACTTTATTGTTGCACAGGATCTTGTTTCACCCCCAAATGTAGGAATAAACAGTGGAAAATTCAATTCCAAACCTTCAAATGTTGATTTAGGAACGTCTGCTTTTCCAATTACTGGAACAATTCTATCCTATAGAATTTCACCTTCAATATCTGGAACTATTCGGGTCGGCTCATCTGAAACTTATAAATCCCTTACAAAAACTGATGGACTCTTTGCTTATATGAATAATGCAGTTTTAACAGGCAACGTAACAATATTGATTACTTCAAGCATCACAGACGAAACTGGAGCTGTTGGATTAAAAGAAATAGCTGCCGAAGGAGGAAATCCTTATACAATAACTATCAGACCCGTCTCAGCAACGAATTTTACTATCTCTGGTAGCTCCTCAACATCTCTGATTAGGCTCGAAGGTGCTGATAGGGTTACAATTGATGGTAGTTTCAATAATGCAGGAAGATATCTTACTTTTATTAATACTTCAACTTCCTCAAGCATCGCTACAATACACGTTGCAAGTTTCACAGGAGGTGCAAATAATAATACAATAAAAAATTGTAATATTTCAACAGGATCTAATACAACGACAAATTTTGCAATATATGTTGCTGATAATGCTATAAGCACATCTGGAGCAGGAAATGATAACGATAACCTAACGATTGATAATAATGTTATCACAAGAGCATATTATGGTATTTATGTCGGTGGAAATGCCAGTGTAAGAACTGATAACTTAGTTATCTCAAGAAATATTATTGGCTCAAACACTGCGTCAGATTATATAAATATCAGAGGTATTTTTGTTCAAAATGCTGATTATGCTCATATACGAGATAATGAAGTATTCAATATGAGGGTTGCACCTTCAACTAATATTTCTGCAATTGAAATAAGCGGAACAAATTATTATTGCGAAATTTATCGTAATAAAATTTATGCTATTAAAAATCCTAATTCCGGCGGTTGGGGGGCTTTTGGAATTAATGTTGCTTCGTCATCAACATATTATTTAAAAATCTATAATAATTTCATCTGGGATATAACCACTATGAACTATTCAAATAGTTCAACAACTTATAACCCATTTGGAATAAGATTAACTGGTGGGCAATACTTCTCGATATATCATAATACAGTTCACTTATATGGAACTCAAGATAACGTTGGTTCAGCTGCATCTTTAACAGCTTGTTTTCTGGTTACATCTTCATCTGTAACAAGTATCGATTTAAGAAATAACATTTTTGCTAATGGATTATCATCTAATATCTCGGGAACTAAGTCTTACACTGTGTATGTTTATAATGCAAGTCCCTCTGGACAATTTAATAATATGGATTATAATGTTCATTATGCTTATGGTAGCTATGGTATTTTAGCTGGATATAATACAACATCCCCACCAACTGATATATCTGACTTAGCTACTTTAAGATCTATATATGGACGCAATACCAATACAAAGGTTAGAACAGTAACTTTTGTTGCAAACAACGATTTACATTTAGATGGTGATAATGTCGGTCATTCAGACTTTTATGCACCTGCATTAGGAATTGGAAACGATATTGACTTAGAAAACAGACGAACAACAAACTGCTATGTAGGCGCAGATGAAGTAAATTCCATTCTTGGCATTAAAACGAACATAACCGCTACTCCTAATTTACCAGTTTACTGCTCAAACTCATCAAATGTTGTTCTTAGTTTTGAACCTGAAGTAAAAGGTTTTGTGGATGGAGTTAAAAGATCTGTCAATCCTGTATTTACCTATGATTGGTATAAAAACAATCAGAGATTTGATACAAGAACGTCCTTATCCTTTATCCCCGTTGTTCAGTCAGATTCGGCAAATTATTATGTTATTACAACTTTTGACGGTTCTCAGGTTCAATCCGATGTTAAGCTTATTAGAGTTGAAACTGCTATGAGCGTGACTCGCCATCCGAATAGTGCTGAGGTTTGCTCCAACGATCCATCGCTCACTCTTCAAGGTGGTGGAGCTGGGACTATTCTTGGTTATCAATGGCAGAAAGAAAGAAAAGCATCACCCGGAACCTTTGATGATATCGTCGGTCAAAATTCTCCTACATTACAATTAACTTTAGCAAATGCCTTAGAGGCTGCTGGAGCTTATAGATTAAAAATTATTGGTCCCGGCAACTGCGGTCCAAGAGAGATATTTACTAACGTTGCTTATGTTAATGTTTCCGATCCAATCACTTGGGTTAGAAATCACGCTTCAACTAATATAGCAAGTGTTTGTGTTGGAGATAAATTTGATATTTCTGTTACTAGCGATGGCACAGTCCTCGGCTATATGTGGCAAAAGTTAGAAACAGGTAGCTGGAAAGATTTACCTTTAAACAAATATCCATCAGCCACAAGCAATAAATTAGTATTTAAAGGTGCTGATCCAAGTGAATCAGGAAATTATAGATGTATTATTTTCGGAAGTCCCTATTGCAATCCATCTCAGGCTATATCAGAAACATTTGCTATCAAAATTTTCCCTGAAGCATCTTTTACATTCCAACCGCAAAGCCAACAGGTTTGTGTTGGAGCTAATGTCGTTTTAACTGCCTATACCGACGCCCAAACTTTCAGCTATCAATGGCAAAAAGATGGAGTTGATCTTACAGTTGATCGTTTTCCAACTGCCAAATCGCCAATACTTTACCTGAACAACCTCAATTTCGCTTCTTCTGGTGTTTATCGCTGCATTATTAATGTTGAGGATTGTAAAGGCATTAGAGATATAATTTCGAATGAAGCTCTTATCTATGTTCATTCAAAGACAGAAATCATTTCCAAGCCAACAACAATTTATAAACCACTTGGAGATGTTGCTCAATTCGAAGTCAGAGCACACGTTGAATTAATTGATAATAAAAATTATGATATTCAATGGTGGCGTGGTAATACTAAAATCCGAGACAACGATAGAATAGCAGGTGCTAATTCATCTATTCTTACAATTCGTGATTTGCAGCCATCTGACTATGGCAATGATTATTGGGTTATGGTAACGGGTCTTTGTGGTGCTGACTCTATGAAGTATATCACTCTAGAAACTCCCGATATTAAAATCCTTAATAATCCACAAAACGTTGTTAGCTGTGAATATAAAGATATTAGTTTCTCAGTTGATGCAATTGCTTTTGGTGGTGCAAATATAACTTATCAGTGGTTTAGAGGTTCTAATCCACTAACCGATGGCCAAAAATATAGTGGATCAAAATCAAAGACTTTAACAATTAAAAATGTTACAATTGATGACGAAGGTGATGACTATTTTGTCAGAATTACCTTGCATCCATATAATATTACCATCAATTCTGACAATGTTTCTCTCGATATCAAGCAGAATTTGTTCTATTTGACCCAGTTGCCAGAAAATCTGAGCGTTAAAGTAGGTGACGAATTAAAACTTGTCTTCGAAGTTGTTGGCGAAGCTCCGATTACCTATCAATGGTTTAAAAACGGTAATTTGTTACCTAACTTCACCGAAAACACACTTTTAATCCCGAATTCTGCCTTCGTTGATGCAGGAGTATATAAGTGTGTAGCAACAAACGAATGCGGAACCTTGACTTCAAAGGAATGCACGGTTGCAATCACAACCTTCATTGTTACCTCAGTTGATGAAAACCAATCTTCTCTCGATTTTGGCAATACACCCAATCCAACAAGTGGTGCAACAACTATTTTCTTCAATACAAATGATGAAGTCTTAACCAAAATCGTTCTCAGGGATTTAATGGGTCGAGAAATTCAGACTTTGTTTAATGGTTTATCAAAAGTAGGCTACAATGAAATCAAATTTAATCCAAGTGAAATTAACTTGAGCGCTGGGGTTTACTATTATACTATCACATTAGGGGAAAAATCCGCTACAAAGCCAATGGTAATAGTTAAATAGTAAAATCGCTTTAAATTACTAAGCCGGTTCTAAACTCAAGAGCCGGCTTTTT
The DNA here is from genome assembly GCA_026418625.1 of Candidatus Kapaibacterium sp. GTDB lineage: Bacteria > Bacteroidota > Ignavibacteria > Kapaibacteriales > UBA2268 > CALHRB01. The sequence continues at coordinate 72,720 of JAOABA010000040.1, read as the reverse complement.
TTATTTTCCCCAAAAATTAAAACGAACACCGATAGATGCAGAAACAAGGAACAAACCCAAATCGTGCGGCTGACCTATACCTGTATTTAATTTGATTTTTTTTTGGAATAAATTTCCTGTAAAGTTAACAAAAAGCTCCATCGGAAACTTATTAATAAATTCGTTATAAGAAGCTTCAATTAAAAATAATACTCCATAACCTGAAAACCCAGAAATGTCTCCTCTTTCTATACCGATATCATTTGTAAAATACCTGTCGTAATCAGCTTCGCCATAAAACACACCAAAACCCAGAGTATAAATTATAGGTTTTCGTATTAAATCATTTAAATGGTAAAAAAATCCCGATGATATAATGTGGGCAGTCCATTGATCACTAACTTCTGTATTATATTGTAGTGAATAGTCCGATAAAGAAATAATAAATGGAGATGTATAATCAAGCCAGAACCCATATTTTGAGCTAACTTTGTAACTAATACCCATTGATGGTGATGCATAAGTTCTTATGTTAGTTACATTGAGTGATGGATAATATTTTGCCGAGGCGCCGATGGAAAATTTCGGAGGACAGTCTTCGCAAAAAAAGATTGGTGGGACTTGATTAAATTTTATATTCAGATACTCTATCTGCTCCCCAAGCACTTTTGTTTGAGTCCTTAAAACTCTTTGTGCGGCTAATAGTGCATCATTTTCCTTTCTAACATCTTTTATTTCATTTCGTAAGGTGTCGTTTATTTCGATCATTCTTGAACAAACAGATTCCATACTTTGAGAGAGAATCCTTATTTCATTAAAATCAATTAAAATTTCCTCGAAATCCTTTTTGAGTTTATCTATGGATTTCACATTTGAAGAACGAACTGATTCAATAGAGTTTGACAACTTTGTAACTCTCTGGCTAAGATTATATATTTTGTTGTTAATTATATCAAGATTTGAATAAATAGTAGTCATATCCTGAGAAAAAGAGAATAAAGCAGAGAAAATCATCAATGTTACAATTAAAAAAACTTTCCTCATAAACAGCCCTTACAAAAAAAAGCAAATATAATTAACCTTAAGAAAAAAAAAGCGAAGGAAAATTTAATTTCCCTCGCTTTATTAATCAAAAGTTGTATTCTTTATGGTACGTTAAATTGGATTTCCTGAATATCGAGTATCCAAGCTTGTCTTGAAACACCAGTATTTAAGATTCGTTTCTTTTCCATTTCTGCAGCATTTTTATCATAAAACATCCTTCCTGCATAATATTTTCCATCTTTCGATGACAAAACAACAAGAGGATAAGGATCTTTCATTTTAATAAAATTACTTGCTTCTCCTAATGTATTAAATTTCCCTAAAATTAGAGCCCAGCCTTTTTCGCTGACAGGTGAATCAGGGGGTGCCGGTTTATTAAAGCTAAGAGGCTTAACTGGTGCAGGAGGAGGATATGGAGCACTGATCAACTGAATACATAGATAGTCATAAAGCTGATCGCCGTTATAATATTCTATGAAATAGTAACCCGGTGGATAATAAAAACTCTTATGAACAGTGCCATCATAAGGATGTCGAGGTATAAGCTGATGAATATATTCGCTAAGACTTTTCATCTGTAAATCGCTCAAATAACTCGCATTACCGGGTAGCGGTTCTTCCTGAATAAATTCAAATATATTTTCTTTCAGGTCAATTCGCTTAAAATCACCGAGCTGGACAAGACCATATTCATTTGTGTTTACTAACCCGTCACAATTATAATTCTTAACGGTGAAGCTAACAGGAATCCTTGTTGGGGTGTAAAAGAAAGGTAATGTTGGAGATTTTTTTACAACAACTCTACTTATACGCTTCCCTATGATTACTACTCCATTTTCCAAAAATTCCTGACGACTCATTTTCATAAACTTATCAGAGTCAATATAGTTAATAAAGATTTCCTGCTTGATTCTTCTTTCATTTTCCGTCCATTTTTCCTTTTTAGTAATCACTTGCCCAAAACGGTTATCTTCTGGCTTGATTTCTCTTTCTTTATGTCGCTCATAGCCCAATTCCCTTAATGAGGGCTTACCCAAATTCGATTCACATTCTCTAATAACTTGACAATACTGCCAAGTTTTCATTTCATCAGTTTTAATATTAGTTCTTTGGGAGGGAACAGGCTGGTATTTGTAATTTTTTAATTTTACACTTTCGCATTTTTTGTCAACTTTATCAGACAACTTAGGACCGTCATAGTAGATATAGAGACCGTCTTCTTTCAACTCATAAGGTTTATAATGAGTAACATCAGAATACATCTCTGGGTTCACATCTTGAACTTTTGTAGCCTCTTTTTCTGCCTCATTTGCACCACCACCTTTACCTTCGTTTGTCTTTTGAGTTGTTTCGGTGGTTTTATTTTTTTCTGTCTGCTCAGGATTTTTATTAGTGCAACTAACAAATCCGTAAACTATTATGAAGGATATAATAATTAATGCTTTCATATACATCCTTGTCTATCTATCACAAACACACTTAAATCCAAAAAAAGAAGGATAATTTGAATCATTTTTTTTTAATGTCAAATCCTCCTTGATTAACTCATAACTAATAGAGATAGCTACTATTTGTTACAATCCATTGTAACAAAAGTAATTTAATTATTTATTTTATATTAACAAATAGTTAAAATGCTATGTTGGAAACTTGTGGAAAACTATTTGTCGTTTTCCTCAAATGAAAAATGCGTTACAATTTCCACATCAGGACTTATGCTTCTTGTTACTGGACAAGTATTCACCACATTTTTCATCAAAGCAAACTCTTTATCGTTTAATTTTCTGGGAAAATGAAAATACATTGTTAGTTTTCCCACTCTTCGAAAGGGATCATTAACCATTTCTTTTTCTACGTAGGCTTTCAAACCAGTAATATCGAAGTTATTATTTCTTGCTACTATACCCATAATTGTAACTATGCAGGAACAACTGGCTGTTCCGAGCAAATCAGTAGGTGAAATAAATTCACCTTTGCCCTGATTATCAACAGGCGCATCCGTAAGGAATTGTTGACCCGATGGTCCGTGAGTTATGCGACAATGCAGGTCACCAAGATATTCTACGTCTATTCTTACTATGTGTTTTCCCATTTTTTATCCCAATAATAATATTATTTTCCAATTCCATAACGGTTCATAAAGTCCGCTATAAGGTTGAAAGCTTTTTCGAGCGTTTTCTCATCAGGAAGAATTACTATTCTGAAATGACTTGTGCCGGGTTTTTGACCAAATCCAGTCCCGGGAACAATGACAACACCAGTTTCTTTTATTAGACCTGCGGCAAACTGAGCATCATCATCAACTTCAATTGACGGAAATGCATAAAATGCACCCTCTGGCTTAACGAGAGAAATACCCGGTATAGTCGCTAACTGATTCATAGTTATATCTCGTCGCCTTTCAAGTTTTTTGTTTAATTCAACCAAATGAGTTTGATCACCGTCGAGTGCGGGTGCTATAGCATATTGTATTGGATGGTTAGCGCAAATTCTTGCCCTGAGAAGCTTGTTAATTGCTTCAATAAAATCACCTAAAACTTTTTGCTGACCTGAGACAATTCCCCAACCAATTCTAAATCCGGGAGCTACATAATTTTTCGATAATCCTGAAAATGTGATTACTGAAACATCTTTGTTCAAAGCAGCTATTGAAATGTGCTTATTTCCATCAAAAAGAAGTTTATCGTAAATTTCATCAGCAAATATGACCAAATTGTATTCAAGGGCTATTTTAATTATTTCTTCTAATGTTTCTTTTTTATAAATGGCTCCGGTTGGATTATTAGGATTAATCAAAACAATTGCTTTTGTTTTATTATTAATTTTTGCCCTAATGTCCGCAATATCAGGCTGCCATCCATTACTTTCATCAAGGTAATAAGGGTTTCCAATAAGTTCCAATTTGCTTTGAATTGCAGTATAAAGCGGATATCCGGGTGTTGGAATTAAAACATTCTCCCCCGGATTGAGCAAAGCAGTCAGGCAAAGTTCAATTGCTTCGCTCGCTCCTGTAGTAACAAAAATATCGAGAATATTGTCAATCCCTTTTTTGTTTGCATCTCTTTCAATAGCTTCCAAAGCTGATTTTACACCAGTTGAAGGTGCATAACCATTATAATTCTTTAGCATTGCATCGTATATAATATCAATAAGATGCTTCGGAGTGGAGTGGTCATAAACATTTGGATCGCCAATATTAAGATAAAGCATTTCCTTACCAGTTTTGGCAACCTCATTAGCAAGAAGAATAATGTCTCGAATAGCATAAGTTACGTTTTCTGTTTTACGAGCAGGTATTATTGGATTTAATGTCATTTTTCACCAAAATTTCTAATAAAAAAAACAAAATTAACTAAATTCAGCCAAACTTTCATTTCGTAACCATCATTTTAAAAATTTAGAAGCGATTATTTAATAAAAAACACACTTTGATTAAATAATATTAACTAATTTTTTACTAATTAAAACACTTTGGTTATATTAAAAAACTTATTTTTTTAAAATTATATTAATAATATCTATGATTCATAATTATACTAAGTTAATACTTCTAATTATTTTCATTTGTATAATAATCATACCTTCTAAAGTGCGTTCAGAAGGTAATAGCGATTGGATTTTCGGCGGTCAAATACAAATAAGGTCTGAACTTGATGGGCGTGATTTTCTAAACGAAACATATCCTTACTCATTAACAAGTATGAGAACAAGAATGAGCGTTGAAAAAAAAGTTCTTAACCAAATTAAACTATTTGTTGAGCTTCAGGATTCTCGTGTTTGGGGACAGGAAAAAAGCACTACAGCAAGTATATTTAATGTTGATTTACATCAGGGATTTGCTGAAATAGACAGCATTTTTGGATTACCCTTATCTGCGAAAGCTGGAAGATACGAGCATAGTTATGGGTCTAACAGATTTTTTGGTTCAAATCAGTGGCATTATGCTTCAAGAACCTTCGACGGTTTGTTAATAAAATATAAACTCAACTCTTTCTGGGTAGATGTTTTTAATTTCACACATACATATTTCAAGGATTTTACTGCTAACTACAATCAAAACACATATCCATATCCTCCAAATGCCGATACAAGTTTTAGCATTTATGGATTATGGGCTAATATAAAACCTGCCGAAAACCTCTCATTCGACTTGTTTTCTTACTATGAGACAGATAGGCGAAAAGATGAGCTTGACAGAAAAGCTAAAGACACTCTCTTTGCTTCTTCAAGAAATGTCAATCTTAACAGACTTACAAGTGGTGCTTCAATAAATTACAAACTAAATGAATTTAGCACATTGATTGAAGGTGCCTATCAAGCTGGAACATTAACCAAAGGGACAAAAAAAGCCGGCGAAACAACGGTTAATTATTTTGATTATGATATTTCTGCCTATACAATAGCAGCAAGATTTCAATATGACTTAAAAGAACTTTCAGTGTCCTTGAACGGAGAAATTGTTTCGGGAACTGAAGGAGGCGATACTGCAAAAAATTCAAATAAACTCCGTGTTTTTGATAATACATACTCAACTAAGCACGCTATTTATGGATATATGGATTATTTCAGCACTATAGAAACTTCAACGAGAAATCTTGGGCTTCACGATTATTATTTAAGAAGTTCTTATAAGCCAAAAGACAGTCCTTGGTATGCACAATTGGATATTCATTACTTTACATCAGATAAAAAAAGTGCAACAGATTTGACAGATTTTGGAACTGAAATAGATTATATCTTACGATATAGTATTTTCAAGAACAGCGTCATAGAAGGCGGTGGAGGATTTTTCTTACCCGGCAAGCTGATGAAAGAAATATGGACTGTAAATCCGGGAAAATCGAATGAAAAGAAGAGAGAAGATATTGCATTTTGGGCTTACCTTATGCTAAGGGTTACTTTATAATTATTTATTTTAAATTATCATTTTTTTAAGTTTTACAAAAGAGAGAATACTATGAGAATCATTTTTTTGGGACCTCCGGGAGCTGGCAAGGGCACACAGTCAGAAAGAATTTGTAAGGATTATAATATTGTTCAGCTTTCAACAGGCGACATTTTAAGAGCAAACCGAAAAATGGGAACAGATTTGGGCAAGAAAGCACAATCCTATATGGATTCCGGTGCTTTGGTCCCCGATGAATTAATTATTGAGATGATTCGGGTTGAACTGAAAAATCCAGACCTTGCGAATGGATACATTCTTGATGGTTTTCCAAGAACCGTTCCTCAGGCTGAAGCACTTGATAAACTTCTTGAAGAATTAGGACAAAAACTCGATACAGTCCTTGTGCTTGAAGTTCCAAATGAAGAACTTTTGAAGCGTCTGACAGCCAGAAGAGTATGTCGAACTTGCGGAAAATCATACCACCTGATTTATAATCCACCAAAGGTTGAGGGAGTTTGTGATGCCGATGGAGGAGAGCTTTATCAGCGAGATGATGATAAAGAAGAACCAATTATGAATAGATTGAAAGTCTATGAAGCACAAACTATGCCTTTGATTGATTATTATTCAAAGAAAAATCTTGTTGATAAAATTGACGGTGTTGGTGAAATAGATTTCATATATAAGCAAATCCAGACCGTTCTCAATAAGTACATATAAAATAATAACATATAGAATTCAAAACAAAAAAATACTTTTGCCATAAAAGTATATTTTAGTATTATTGTTTTTTTTAATTAATTTATTTTTCAATAAATAAAGGCTGATTAATGTTTAAAGGACATCCTAAAGGTTTACTAGCTGCTGCGTTAGCTAATATGGGCGAACGTTTTGGTTTCTATACTATGATGGCTATTCTTGTATTATTCCTACAGGCGAAATTCGGTTTGAGTGGAACTGATGCAGGAATAATATATTCAATATTCTATTTCTCTATTTATATTCTTGCTTTTGTCGGGGGATTGATTGCCGATAGAACAAGGAATTATAAAGGCACTATAATGACTGGCTTGATTATAATGGCTATCGGATATGTATTGATAGCTATTCCAACGCCTACCCCAGTGCCTGATAAGACTTTATTTCTGATTATCTCTTGCTTTGGTCTTTTTACAATAGCATTCGGTAATGGTTTATTTAAGGGAAATTTGCAGGCTTTGGTAGGACAAATGTATGACAACAAAGACTACTCAAGCAAGAGAGACTCAGGTTTCTCTCTATTTTATATGTTTATTAATGTTGGTGCTTTATTTGCACCATTAATGGCTATTGCGATGCGAAATGGTTGGCTCGAAAGATTTGGTTATAAATATAATCCAGATTTACCAGAACTCTGCCATAAATCAATCGAAGGGACAATTACACCCGAGGCAAGTGAACGATTAGCAACTCTTGCAAATGAAGTTACAGGCAAGGTAGTTACCGATATATCAGCATTCACACACGATTATCTGAATGTATTCACCGAAGGTTTCCATTATGCTTTTGCGATATCTGTTGGAGCAATGTTTATATCTTTCTTAATTTATATGCTAAACAAAAAGACATTTCCAAATCCCGCTCCAAAGGTATCCAAATCAGTTGATCCAAGTGCCGTCCAAATGGAAGCAAGAGAAGTCAAGCAACGTTTATATGCTTTATTTGCAGTTTTTGGAGTGGTTATTTTCTTCTGGTTCTCTTTCCATCAAAACGGTTTAACTCTGACTTACTTTGCAAAAGATTATACAGATTTAAGTGGAATAGCTATTAATTTAGGTTTCATTACCATTCAGGGTGCCGAGATATTTCAATCAATAAATCCATTGTTTATTGTAATTCTAACTCCCATAATTATGGCAATATTTGGTTGGCTCAACGCTAAAGGTATCGAACCATCAACCCCCAAAAAGATTGCCATTGGTATGTTAATAGCTGCGCTCGCTTATCTTCTTATGATGATTGGTTCATTCGGTTTGCCCTTAAAATCCGAAGTCATTGCAATGGGAGGTCTATCTGACGCTCAAAGAGTAACACCTTGGCTCTTGATTGGAACATATTTTATTTTAACTGTTGCTGAATTATTCATCAGCCCATTAGGTATATCTTTCGTTTCGAAAGTTGCTCCACCACAATATCAGGGCATTATGCAGGGTGGTTGGCTTGGTGCAACTGCTTTGGGAAATCAGTTGCTCTTCATCGGAGCTATTTTCTATGACAATATGCCAATTTGGCTAACTTGGCTTGTTTTCGTTATAGCCTGTTTAATTTCAATGCTGACTATGTTATTTATGTTGAAATGGCTCGAAAGAGTTGCTAAATAGTAATCCAACTAATTTTCTATATCTACAATCGGTAAAGTTATGAAGAAAGTGGAGCCTTTTCCGGCTTCACTTTCTAATTTTATATCAGCTCCAATCAAATCAGCATATTTCTTAACTATTGATAAACCAAGACCTGTTGAATGCTCTCCAGCTGTTGGTTTTGCACTTAGTTTTGAAAATTTCTGGAATAATTTTTTCTTATCCTCTTCGGTAAATCCGGGACCTTCATCCTTAATTTCTACAATTGCTAAATTATTCGATTTTTTTAAAATTATACCTACTTTTTTTCCCTGTGCGGTGTATTTAACAGCATTAGAAATAAGATTATCAAGAATTTGAACAATAGCATTTCTATCAGTCTTTACGTAAACCGTCTCGTCTGGTAATTCAATATTTATTGAAATATCTTTTTTTTCAGCATTTTTCATGTAAAAGTCAGCTACTTCTGAAATTATCTCGTTTAATTCGAGTTCTTCAGGTTTGATTTTTATCCTTCCTTCTTCGATAGCATTAAAATCAAGTAATTCTTTAATCAAGGATAGCATCCTCTCTGCAGTTGATGCTATATCACTGGAATATTCTTTGATTTCTTCCTGTGACAATTCATCAGCGTCCCTTAAAACTTTTGATAGCATCGATATGCTGTTTATCGGATTCTTCAAATCGTGTGCAGTCAGACCCAACAATTCATTCTTTTCTTTGTTTTTTTGAATAAAGTCATTCCTTGCTTCAATGAGCATTTTACTTAAATTACTAATCAGAATTAAATTCTTTAATTTGATTAATAATAAATACAAATTCAAAGGTTTCAGGATATAATCATTTACATTTAACGTGATAATTGTTTTTAAGAACTCTTTATTATCATTAGGGGTTAAAATTAATATAGGTGTATAAATATTATCGAAATTATTCTTATAAATACTCAAAAAATCTTTATAATTAACTGCTTTCAATTCTGAATCAACTATTAATATATCGTGAGATTCCAAAGAAACACCGGATTTAATTATGTTATCCGATGATAGAAAATCTAAAGAAATAAATAGTTCATCGCTTAGTTCTTTTATCTCATTAACTGTTTTCAAATCGTCAGAGATAATGAGAACTTTCGTTAATTCTTCATGATTATTTTTATTTGCTTCCATTTTTTATAATTATTCATTTTATACTAACTCAATTTTTATACCATTCTTTAATCTATTCATATTAGTAAATAATTACCTGGTAACTTCAAGCAGTAAAAATACAATAGATTCATAATTACAGCCCGTGGAGTGGCTCATAGCATTTTCACAAGGTGGGTTTGTTGAATAATATCCAAAGACTTTATTTTCAGAAGAAAATTCTATAACCTCCTGTGCCTCATCCTTGGTTGCACTTTTTGTTAGTTCGGGGAATAAAAATCCTCTGTCTCCTGCAAATCCACAACAATTCGTTTCAGACGGCACAAAAACTTCTTCGGAACACTTTGCTAATATTGAATGGAATTTACTGTTCAAATCCATTCTTGTTGTTGAACAAGTATAGTGAGGAACTACACATTTAACTTTATCAATAATTAACTTGTCAATAACATAATCATTAATAAATTCAACAACATCAATAATTTTTAATTTCTTATATTGCTCTAAGAGACTGTCTTCCAAGTGTGACTCACAATTTTTTAGATTTTGACTGCAAGAAGATGAATCAATTATTATTGGAAGCTTTCCTTCATCCGACCATAAATAAAGCTGTTTGATTAATTTGTTAACCGAAGTATCTCCGGCCTCAGAAAAACCCTTTGAATGAAAAATTGTTCCACAACAAAAATCAGAACAGCCCTCAGGTAAATATAATTTTAAATCAGACTTTTCTGCTAATTTTATCATTGCCTCCGCTAAAGATAGATTTTGAGATTTATACCTTCCCATTATTCTTGAAACACAGGATGTGAAATATACAAAATCGGCTTTATTGGGACTTGTGAAAATTCTTGGTGATGGGTAATTCACATAAGGATTCCATTCCTGAAGCGGAAGATTAATAATTTTATTTAAATATTTCAGCGTATTGTTCAGCTTTTCAATTCCTATGAGCTTTGGAATAAAATTTAGGCTTCTTAATCCCAATCTTAGAAAAAATTCAAGTTGAGAAAAATTTCTGGCAAAATATTTTACTGCTTTCAGTTCAAAATTACTTTTATCATTTTGCCTGAGAATTTTTACCAAATTTCCTGTATTTATTCCAATGGGACAATAAACAGAGCAAATACCATCAACAGCACAGGTATCTTTTTCATTGTAATCATAAATCTTTTTTAATTCGTTTGGTATAATTCTATTAAAACTTCGGGCAATCTCCCTTTGCAAAACAATTCTTTTTCTTGGAGTAAGGGTCAGATTTTTACTTGGGCAGTGACTTTCGCAAAAACCGCACTCTATGCAGCTATCAGCTTCACTTTCTATCTTCGGATAATTTTTGATATTTTTCAGATGAATTTTGTCATCTTCGTTAATGATAACTCCGGGGTTCAAAAAATTATGAGGGTCTATCAGTTTTTTTATTTGAAGCATTACTTCGTAAGCATCCTCTCCCCACTCTTTTTTTACGTATGGAGCCATATTTCTGCCAGTTCCGTGTTCTGCTTTGAGTGACCCATTATATTTCACGACCACCAAGTCAAACAAAGCATTCATAAATGAAGATAACCTATTGACTGCTTCTGGTCTTTTAAAATCCTCGGTAAGCATAAAGTGCATATTTCCATCTAAACCGTGACCATAAACACCTGTTCTATAATATTCAAATTTTGAAAAGAGCTTTTGTAAATCAGGAACAGCCTCCTGTAAACTTTTCAGGGGAAAGCAAATATCTTCGAGAATGAAAGTTGTTTCGGATTCCTTAGTATTTCCTAATGAGGCTAATAAACCTTTCCGAATACTCCAGAGTTTTGATTGCTGAATATCATCATCTGTAATTAAAGGCTTGCTTACCAGATAAAAATCTTTCAGTAAATGCTTTATTGATTCTAATTTTTGCTTTGAATCTTCTTCGCTTGAACTTGCAAATTCAAAAAGAAGTGCAGAATTATCTTCAGCTAATGAAAGATTTGGATAAACTTCCTTTAGTTTACTTTCCACTGATAACAGCGAAAAATAATCCATAAATTCAAGAGCTACGGGTCCGGTTTCCTTAAGCAATTCAACCTGTCTTAGAGCTTCCCTTGCGGAAGGAAAAATCAAAAGCCCTGTCAGTTTAACAGGATAATCCTCGAATAATTTTAATGTTGCTTGGGAAATAAATCCAAGAGTCCCTTCTGAACCAATCATCAGATGTTCAAGAATATCGAGAGGGTAATCGAAATCAATAAAGGCGTTAAGAGAATAACCAATAGTAGTCTTGATTTTATATTTATTAATAATTTTATTTCTTAATTCATCATTCGATACGATTTTTTTTCTTAAGTCTAATAGACCATTAAACAAATTTGGCTCGAATTTTTTTAGATACGAGGAATCATGCTTGCTTGTGTCAATTACTAAACCTGAGGGTAGAATAAATCTCAAAGACTCAATAGTATGATAAGGATTTCGCTCAATTCCGCTCGACATTCCGCTTGAATTATTAGCAAGAATGCCTCCAATAGTGCAGGAATTAATTGAAGCTGGGTCTGGTCCGATTTTTTTTCCGAATTTTTTTAGTTTTTCATTTATCTTACCAGCTATAACACCACAATCCGATGTTGCAAAATCAATACTTTTATTAATTTCGAACTTATTCCATCCATTTTTTAAATCTATCAAGACTCCATCGGTTAAAGCCTGTCCAGAAAGGCTTGTTCCAGCAGCTCTAAAAGTAATATATTTGTTGAAAGTCTTGCACCACAGAAAAAGGCTTTGGATATCCTGTTCTGTTTCGGGCTTAATAACTGCTTCGGGGACATATCTATAGAAACTTGCATCTGTGGCATTTGTTAAAATATCAACTAAATTTTGGGATATTTTTCGAGAATGAAGCGGTAATTTGTCTAAATCATTAATCATTTTTTATTTTATCAAGTTCTGTAAGTAGATTATCAGTAATAATATTCCAATCATATTTTTCGCAAATTCTTCTATGAAGATTTTCCCCGATTGTCTCTCTTTTATCAGGATTTTCAATCAAAAAAATAATTGCTTTTTTCAGTTCTTCAACATTTTTTGGTTCAATAATAAGTCCGTAATTTACATCTGTAATTATTTCTTTTGCACCTCCCATAGGCGTTGAAATAACAGGACATTTACTTGCTCCGGCTTCGAGAATAAGAGTTGGCAAACCTTCAGGATAATAAGATGGTATGACCACAATATCAGTCTGTTTAAGGAAAGTCATTACAGCGTCATATTCTATTTGATTCAAAAGAATAATATTTTTAGAATTTCCATATTTTCTTTTAATCTCATCGTATAAAGGACCGACACCTGCGATAAAAAGATAAAGATTATCAATTTTTGGGCTTAATTCTTTGACGGCTTCAGCAAGGAATAAAATTCCCTTTTCTAAAATCAATCTACCTGCAAAAAACAGAATTATTGAGTCATCAGGAAGATTAAATTTTTCTCTAATATCGAAATAACTTTTTATTTTATAATCACAATCAACCCCATTGAATATTTCACCGTTTGAATTTATTCCGAAATGGGTAAGCCAATTGCTACAAGCTTTTGATACTCCATAAAAATAGTTAACACGTTTTTTAATCAGATTTGAAATAAAATGCTCATAATGGTGACCAATCCAATCGAAAAGTTTATTATTAACGGTGAAATGACCAGTAGTATGCTCAATTAATAAGATTGGAATTTTTTTTCTCCTTGCAATTTTTGCTGCAATTAGAGAGGAAAGATAGAAACGCATATTGGTAATGATAAAATCAAAACCAATCGCCTCGATTTCCTTTTTCAATCTAAAATATTCTTTGTTGTATTTTGGCAAAGGATATCTCCCACCAAGAAAATTGATGGAAGGAAGCCTGTAAATTTTCAAATTTTCAGTTATTTCAAAGGGACTGACATTTTCAGTGTTAAAAGTAACTATAGTAACATCAATATCTTTTTCAGTCAAATGAAGAGCAAGCTGATGAACATATCTTTCCACCCCACCTGTATGAGGATAATAAAGAGCATTAAAAATGCAAATATGTTTTTTCGAGGTATTGATGATTAAATTCACTATTAAGTATTAAGCTAAAATTCATTCGCAATAAACATCTGAGAATAATGAAAATTCAGCGATTTCATTTTTTAAAGGATAATTTGAAATTAATAATTCCTTTCTTTTTTGATCAATAACTTTTCCCACATTTCTCATTCCATAAGTTAATTGTAATTCTTTAATGTTAGCAAAAGAGAATAAATCTCTTATATAATCACTATCGTCGTAAGTTATTAACCATTTATGATGAATGTTTTTCATTAATTCAGCAAATCTTTTATGATCAAAAGATTTATGTAAATTTCCATTTTTTCCATATAAAGCTGACTTAGCTGTTGAAAAGTATGGTGGATCTAAAAATATAAAAACATTATTACCCTTTAATTCAATTACTCTTTGATAATCCATATTTGTAATAATTGTATCATTTAAAATTTTTGGTATTTTTTTTAATCTCTCTATGCTTGTTTGAGTAAACCTTTTTTGAAATGCAGACTCAGAAAACCCGCCACTTTCAGAAGTTCCAGAAAATGTGATACGATTTATAACAAAAAAAGCAGCTGCTCTTTTTATTTCATTGAAAATTTCAATATTATCAATCAGATATTTATGAAGTTCTTTGCCATTTTTAAAATTGTCTTTCCAATCTTGTATTTGATTTATAACCAAATCAGGATACGATTGCATATTCTTCCAGAAAAGATACAGGTTCTCATAAATATCATTTATCAGAAATTTTTTTTCAGGAAATCTTTGTTTAAGATAAATAAACATCGAGCCACCCCCTAAAAAAGGCTCTCTATATTCATCAAAATCTGGTATAAAGGGTGCAATGTATTTTACAGCTTTACTTTTACCACCGGGATATCTCAACGGGCTATTTATCATAATCTAATTAGTAATTTTCTATTATTAATTTAAAACTATTATACCTTGCTTCTTCTAAAAGATTGTTAATCAAAACTCCTTGTTTATAAGTTAGATTATTATCTTTTTTAAATTTTTGAAAGACAACATCGGAATTATTAGATGTAATACCTTTTGTTAATTTTGAAGATGTTAATTTTAAAATAGGAGTTGATTTATATTTTTTTGTTAATATTTTAATATCTTTCAGATTTGTGAATAAAATCATCTTTAATAAACCATCTTTAATATCTCTTGCACTTGGGATCAAAGAACGATTTGAATGCTTTGTTTCTATGAGGAAAATGTTATCATTAACTATTTTGATCTCATCAACAGTAAAATAATAAATCCCACCAAGATAATTTTTTATTGTTATCGTAGCTTTGGACAAAGTAGATAAAGCTTCTTTTGGTTGAATAGTCAAACTTTCACGATTTTGAGCCCCCTTCGCTTTTCTCCTTGAAAATGACTTGAATTCTTCTACTCCTTTATGAAATTGCTCATAATAGTTATCAATACCAGACTCATTGTGAAAATCGATATTTAATTTGTTGGATAAAATTTGATATGATTGTTTTACTTTTTCAATTAACTTATCAAATGACTCATCAATTTCCTTCAAATTCCAATGTAATGCAGAACTATGGTAGTTTTTTATTTCATCAATCTTTTGCTTGACTAATTCGTTGCAGTATTTTTGTTTAGTGATTTTATTTTCTTTCTTATAATTAATTTCAGCATCATTATAATAAGTAAATACTATATAAACATCAAGTAAACTCATCAATGAAATTGTATCCCATTGTATAAAATCTCTATCTCCATTTTTCCCTTCATCTTTAATAACTGGTATTATCGTTATTCGCTTACTACAACCTAAAGTATTATAGACTCTCTCATAAGGATAAGAACGTGTCCTTTTTGGTGATACCCATTTTGATAGTCCAAATGAAAAATTATCAAAATTTACCATACAACAAGAAGGCAATTTGTTAACGTCAAAGTTATTGAAGAAATTACTTTTATTATAATTAAATTCCGATAACTTACTTATTAAAACAGGTTTATACTCTATTCCAGTAATTTTTGCAGTTATTTCCATCTTATTTCTTGTTATTTTTTATTTCTCAAAAATTCCCCTTAATTATTCCCCGCATTACACCAGCACCATAGCCAAAATGTATTGCAGGAAAAATGAAAACCAACCAGCCCAAAAATTTTCTATTTTTAATTGAATAATAAATCGTAGCAATTAAAATAATTGTTATATAAAAAGTTACTACCGTCAGAAATAAAATTAAGACAAATTTTGAAAAAAAACTTGCCAAAAATAAAACCCCCAATGTCATAAGAAAAACAGCAGGAGCGATTACTTTCAAATTGAACATTTTCAATTGATTCAGAACTTTCAGCCGCCAATAGCCATAATTCATTTGTTGTTTGAAAATCCCCAATACAGAGTTTCTGCGGAAATAATATGTTATTGCGTTCGGATTTACATAAAGATTATACCCAAGTTTATATGTCAGTCTGTTGTTCAATTCCATATCCTCGCCGATTTTCAGCTCCGGATTGTATAACCCTGCCTCAATCAATTTCGTTTTGCTATAAAGACAAGCATAGGCATTATCAACCTTTGATATATTTTCCCTTTTAAGAAATGAAGCTTTGGTAGTCCCTATTATGACACTTTCAAAAGCAATTTCAGCTGCCAGCGTAAAATTGTTGTTCTCTGCATTTCTATAGATACTGCCTACACCGATAATTCTATCATCATTTTCAGCCAACTTATTATAAGCTGTGTAAAGCTCTTCAAGCCAATCTTTCTCGGCATAACTATGTGCGTCAATATATGCAACTAGCTCAGTTTTGGCATAAGTAAAGCCAAGATTTCTGCCAATAGCCTGATTTACTCCTTCATTTTTCAAAAGTATGATATTGTCATAATTTTTGATATATTCCTCAACTATAGATTGACTCTTGTCCTCTGACATCCCATCAACAACAATAATAATAATCCTTCCCTTATAAGTTTGATTTAAGAGTGAATCCAAGCATAAGGAAATATATTTTTCCTCATTCCTTGAAGCTACAATAACCGATATATCAGGATAATTTGACAGATTTAATGATTTCTTGTTTAAAAAAACAAATTAATGATTTTGAGTTTAATTACAAAAATCTGTTTTATATCAAATTAAAGCAATTATGAAATAGCATAAATATTGCAAATACAATTTTTTTCCAACTCATTAATCTTAAAATTCTTAAATTTATATTTTTCAATTTTTTAAAATACGTGAAATAAATGAGTTTACAACGAAACGATCAGGAATTAAGAAGATTAGAAGAGCTCGAGGAACTCGAGCGTTTAGGGATAAATGTTTTCCCTTATTCATTCAATAAAACAATATCCAATAAAGAGATACAAACTAATTTCAGGGACGAAGACCCATCTCCCTTCGCAAATGTGAGTGTTGCAGGTCGAATTATGACAATTAGAACAATGGGAAAGGCAACATTTTGCGATATTCGGGACGAAAGCGATAAAATTCAAATATATTTTAAGCAAAATGACCTGCCGGATTTTTATGATAAACTTAAGCTATTGGATATTGGCGATATAATTGGCGTTGAAGGTTTTGTCTTTAGGACAAGGATGGGCGAAATTACTGTTCACGCTAAAAAAGTCGAAATTCTTTGCAAATCTCTTAGGGTTCTTCCCACGCCAAAAGAAGAAATTGATGAGGAAGGAAACAAAATTGTATATGACGCCTTTGCGGACGTTGAGCAACGCTATCGAAAAAGATATCTCGATTTGATTGTCAATCATCATATTCGTGATACTTTTAAAAAGAGAGCAAAAATCATCACCGAAATGCGTCATTATTTTGACTCTCGTGGCTGGTTGGAAGTCGAAACGCCAATCCTTCAGCCATTATATGGTGGAGCTACGGCACGACCATTCATTACTCATCATAATGCTCTCGATATTGATTTATACTTGAGAATTGCCGATGAACTTTACCTGAAAAGATTGATTGTTGGGGGGTTCGAGGGGGTTTATGAAATCAGCAAAAATTTCAGAAATGAAGGTATGGACAGAATGCATAATCCCGAATTTACCTCAATGGAAATCTATGTTGCCTACAAAGATTATAACTGGATGATGGATATGACCGAGGACCTTCTGATAACGATTGCCAAAAAAGTTAACGGGACTGAAATACTGGAATATGACGGCAAGGAAATAAAACTTGAAAAACCTTTCAGAAGGGCTAAAATGTATGACCTACTTCTTGAATATACAGGAATGAACCTCAGAAATCTATCGAGAGATGAACTTTACAGTGCTGCAAAAAAGCTCAATGTCGAAATTGATGAAAAAGCAGGTGCAATGAAAATTCTGGACGAAATTTTTTCTGTCAAAGTTCAGCCAAATTTAATTCAACCAACTTTTATGATTGATTATCCGGTGGAAATGTCACCTTTGGCAAAAAAACACAGAACTGAGGATGGAATTGTTGAGAGATTTGAACTTTTTATCGCTGGATTCGAAGTTGCGAACGCTTTCTCGGAACTGAACGACCCTCGAGACCAAAGGCAAAGGCTCGAAGAGCAAGCTCTCCTACGTGCTGGTGGGGATGAAGAAGCAATGGTTGTTGATGAGGACTTTCTCTATGCTCTAGAAGTTGGTATGCCTCCTACTGCTGGTCTCGGAATTGGAATTGACAGACTTGTTATGCTTCTCACAGGAGAAAAATCAATTAGAGATGTTTTGTTTTTCCCACAAATGAGACCCGAAAAGTCTAAAACTTAAAAATTTTTGGTGCTAAGTGCTTAAATTTTATCATAGTATTTATCTTGGGCTTTTGTCCTTTTTCAAATTCGAAAAAGATAACTTCAACAAAAGTATCTTGGTTGTCTTTATTTTATCTTTTTTTCAAGGATTAAATATAGCTACATTAATAATTTATATAAATGCTATTTACAAATTACATTTAATATTAAAATTGGTCAGTCTTATTGTTTTTATTATCCTTGTGATTGTTAATTACCTTATATTTTTGCATAAAGACAGATATAGATTTTTTTTTAAATTACTAAATGATCCGGAATCTGACATTCATAAAAAGAAAAAAAGAATAAGAGTGATAGTAATTTCATATTTTGTAATTTCATTTCTTTTGTTTATTTATGTCGAAATTTTTGATGCACTAAACGGAAATTTCAACCAAATTTGGTATTATTTACATAAATATTTCAACATTTAATGTGAAGTATATTCTGACAATCATTGGCATTATTTGGATTCTTTTATCAACTTTATTGATTTCAATAAATTTTAGTATTGTATCTTCATCTGTAACTGTCTCTACTGCAAGAGTTTACGGATTAATTATTTCAATTATTGGTTTCATAAATGGATATTTTTTTCTTAAAGTTGGTTTCAATTATGATAAAAGAAAAATTTTCCGATTTTTGAGTGATTTACTGAAAAAAATGCTGATAAAAAATAATTTTAAAATGACAGTTTTTAATTTTCAATCGGAATCAAAAATAAAAGATAGAATTTTCGATAAATTTATTGATTTTCGCTTTTCAATGAGAGAAACAAATTTAAAAATTAGCGAAACGGGAATTATTACTTATAATAATAAGACAAAGGAAGTCAGGTAATCAAAATGAATAATCCATATTCGGCAAGATATTTAGAAAATGAACCTTATTACGTTAAGCCTAAAAAAACTCATTGGAGTATTCATCTTTTGCTATTCCTTGCCACATTTCTCACTTGCACTATTGCTGGAACACTTTGGGCTGGGCAAAATTATTTAGATATAGCAAATTGGTCGTCAGGGCTTACCTATGCGGTTTTGATTTTAACTTTTCTTTCCGCACACGAGTTCGGTCATTATTTTGCTGCCAGATTTCATAAAGTCGATGCAACTTTGCCATATTATATCCCTGTTCCTTTCCCAGAAATTATGCTTTTTGGAACTTTTGGTGCTGTTATCAAAACACGAAGTCCCATTACAAGTAAGAAAGCCCTTTTTGATATAGGTGTTGCTGGTCCTATATCTGGTTTCATTGTTTGTTTGATTTTTCTAATTATTGGACTTCAAACCCTACCACCAAAAGAATTCATATTCACAATCCATCCTCAATACCAAATAACAGGTGTTTTGGATACAGGTCTTCATTTCGGTGATACTCTACTTTATTCATTTTTAAGTAGCGTTTTTGCAAATCCAAATGGATGGCTCCCACCAATGAACGAGATCTACCATTATCCTTTTTTGTGTGTTGGTTGGTTTGGATTATTTGTTACAGCTTTGAATATGCTTCCTCTTGGACAACTTGACGGTGGTCACGTTACTTATGCTATGTTCGGTGAAAAGCAGCATAAAATTGCAAAATATGTCTGGTGGTTGATTATTCTCATAGGCTTTGGTTCAATACTCGCTCTGATTTATGAATTATTAAGTTTTGACAATCCATCTGGGGTTTATATTTTTCTACAAAACACAATTCTACCCGTTTTGAGTTGGCTCAAAAAAACAGTCCCTTGGTATTTCAATGGATGGGGTGGCTGGATTTTCTGGGGATTGATAACACGATTTTTTATTAAACTTAAACATCCCGTTATTTATGATTATTCAGTTCTAGATTCCAAAAGAAAATTAATAGGATGGATTGCATTAGTAGTCTTACTACTTAGCTTTTCATATAATGGAATTTATTTCACTGAATAGGCGTTTTATTCATATTTAGAAATTGCGAAGAAAAAATCGAACTTTTTTAGTAACTTAAATTTATATTTTTTGAAAATTAATTAATAATGAAAATGGCTACTAAAGAAAGCAAAGAGGCGGTTGAGCCTCAAAAAATGAGTGAAGAAAAACTGAAAGCGGTAAAATCTGCTATCGAGCAAATTGAGAAAAATCACGGTAAAGGCTCAATTATGAGACTGAGCGATACAAATATCGTTCAGGTTGATGCTATTTCAACCGGTTGCCTTTCCCTCGATAATGCTATTGGAATCGGTGGGGTCCCTCGTGGCAGAATCACCGAAATATTTGGACCTGAGTCATCTGGAAAAACCACAGTTTCGTTACACGTAATCGCCGAGGCTCAAAAAATGGGTGGTCTTGCTGCTTTTATTGATACCGAGCATGCTCTTGATATAAATTATTGCCAAAGACTCGGAATAGATCTTAATTCCCTGCTTTTATCCCAGCCCGAATTTGGGGAACAAGCCCTCGAAATAGTTGAAACCCTTGTTAGAAGCAGTGCTATTGACGTTATCGTTATAGACTCTGTTGCCGCACTTACACCAAGAGTTGAAATCGAAGGGGAAATGGGTGATGCTCAGATGGGCTCTCAGGCAAGACTTATGTCTCAAGCAATGCGAAAATTGAATGCTGCAATAGGAAAATCCAATACCTGCGTTATCTTTACAAATCAACTTAGAAGTAAAATCGGTGTTATGTTCGGGAATCCTGAGACTACGACTGGCGGAAATGCACTTAAATTCTATGCCTCCGTCCGAATTGATATAAGACGTAAAGAGGTTATTAAAGAAGGTCAGGATATTATCGGGAACCGTGTCAGAGTTAAAATAGTTAAGAACAAGGTAGCGCCTCCATTTAAAGAAGTAGAGTTTGACATATTGTATAATGAAGGAATTTCTAAGCTCGGAGATATGATTGATTTGGGAACTGAGAACGGTATTATCACAAAGAGCGGCTCTTGGTATACCTTCAAGGGCGAAAGAGCTCAAGGACGCGAAGGAATGAAAAAATTACTTACAGAAGATAAAAATCTCTTTGCTGAATTAGAGCAAATGGTTAAAGATCTTTTTAAATCGAAGAAATAGGTCAAAACAATGATTCCAAGATACACTCGCCCCGAAATGGGTAATATATGGACAGATGAGACAAAATACTCAATCTGGCTCGAAATTGAGATTTTAGCTTGTGAAGCACTCGCTGAATTAGGCGAAATACCTGAAGAATCTGCAAAAAAAATCAGAAAAGAAGCTAAATTCGACATCGCAAAAATTTTAGAAATCGAAAAGACTACAAAGCACGATGTTATTGCTTTTCTAACAAACTTGGAAGAGTATATCGGCGAGGATGCAAGATATCTTCACCTTGGAATGACTTCAAGTGACGTTCTTGACACCTGCCTTGCAGTTCAATGCAAGCGTGCCGGTGAACTCCTTCATCAGGATTTGTTGAAACTTCAGGATGTTCTGAAGAAAAGAGCTATTGAATTTAAATATACTCCCTGCATAGGGCGCTCCCACGGTGTTCACGCCGAACCAATGACTTTCGGGCTAAAATTTGCTCTTTGGTTTTCGGAGTGTCAAAGGAACATTGAAAGATTAGAAAAAGCAATCAAAGATGTTGCAACAGGCAAAATAAGCGGTGCAGTTGGCACTTTCGAGCATATTTCACCTAAGGTTGAGGAATACGTTTGCTCAAAACTCGGAATAAGCCCTGCTTTGATATCCACTCAGATTGTTCAGCGAGACAACCACGCTTTCTTTTTGTCAACTTTGGCGATTATTGCTTCAATGCTCGAAAAAATTGCCCTCGAAGTCCGTCATTTGCAAAGGACGGAGGTTCTTGAAGCAGAAGAATATTTCTCAAAGGGACAAAAAGGCAGTTCTGCTATGCCGCATAAACGAAATCCAATTACTGCAGAAAATATCTGTGGGCAGGCAAGGCTCATTCGCTCTAATGCTTTGGCTGCAATGGAAAATAACGCTTTATGGCACGAACGAGATATTTCCCATAGTAGTGTCGAAAGAATTATTTTGCCTGACTCAACCATTTCTCTCGATTATATCCTCAACAAAGCCATTGAATTGATTGACAAATTGATTGTCTATCCAGAGAATATGCTTAAAAACCTGAATTTAACGAATGGTTTAATCTATTCCCAGAAAGTTTTACTTGCCCTGACGAAAAAAGGTTTAAAAAGACAACATGCTTACGAACTGGTTCAAAAGTCTGCTATGAAAACCTGGGAAACCAAGAAGGATTTCAAGCTATCTATTCTCGAAAATGAAGAGCTAATGGCTCATTTAACAAAAGAAGAAGTTCTAACATTATTCTCATTTGACGAAATTTATAAATCTGTTGATTATATCTTCAATAGGCTCGGTCTTGGATAGAAATTAAACAAAGACTACTTATTATTTAGCTGTGTCTCTACAAACTAAAAGGGATGTTTGTTTCTCCCCAAGAAGTTCAAACATCCCTTTTTTAAAAGGTCTATAAAAAAATTTTACTAATTTTATTCTAAAAATACTATCTGATTATAGTGAACTTTGTAGTCTGCTGTTTATTATTTCTGTCAATTCTCAAGAAATATATACCTTGATTCAAGTTCCTCAAATCTAATTTAGTTATGTTGATTCCCTCGGTTGTTTGCAAAATAGCTGAATGAACAAGATTACCCAAATTATCGTAGATGTAGATGTTTGCTATTCCAGCTTTTCCAGAAAACTTCAGAGTCATATTGCTATTTACTGGATTGGGATAAATTGCAATTTCTATATTATTGTTATCGAAAAGATCATCATTAGATAATGGTTCATCGTTATCGAGGGCAACAAGAAGACCGCTATTTCTTATATTTTCTGAATAATCAGTTATGAGTTTTTGCTCAAAGGTTTTGAATCCAACATAGTCAACTACAAGAGTGTTTTCTCCATCTGAGACTTCACTAAGATAAAATCTTCCGTTAATATCAGTGAAAGTATAGTCAGAAAGCTCACCAAATTCATCAATAACATATACAAAAGCACCTGCAAGAGTGTTAAGTGTTGAGGGACTATCGGACTTTTTAATAACCCCGCTATTATCAATAACAACACCGTCAATCTGAATGATGCCTTTAAGTCCAGCTCTGTTTTTATGTCTTATTTCGAATATGATATCAATCATATTTTCGCCAACATTAATCCTTGTGGCTTCTCGCCATTTGAGAGTAGCTACTTCTCCCATTTTGTAGTAACCGGGAGTGTAAGCTCTGTCGTAAGGAATTGACAGAAGAACATATTGCCCCGGTATAAGGTTTTCGAATCTGAAGTAACCGCTTCTGTCAGTTTCTGCCATTCTTGAAAATCTTTGATTAGAATTGTTGTTTTGATTTACTAAATACGCAAAAACTAAAGAATGAAGAGGGCTACCATCGTTATCGGAAACAACTTTCCCAGTAAATGAATTTTTGAATTGCTGACGTTCTTTCAATCTAAAATCTATACCGCTTATATCTCCAGTTAGTTCAATTAAATCTGCTTCGAATGGGGAATCCACTTTATCATAATATTGTGGATAATAATTATTGTCCACTGGTATAGCATAAGCTCGATAAATAAAATTATCAGGAAGTTTTATACTGTAGTTTCCTTTTTCATCAGTTCTTGTTGTGAAAGTATTAGGAACTGGTTGATTTGGATCTCTGTAGTTTTTATCTAAATCAATTGGAATAAACTGAATAGATGCTAATAAGGGTTTATCTCCTGATTCATTTGACACATTTCCGCTAACAGTGAAAGTCTTCGGTAGTTTCTTCCTTTCCACAGTTATATTCAGTTTAATCTGATCGTCGCACTTTAATTCAAGTTTTTGAGCTTTGTCAATCGAAATTGCATCTTTATACCATTCGTTCAAGAATTCAGGTCCATCAAAATTCAAAAAATAAATACCTGCAGGAACTTTTAGCGTAAAATTACCTTGAGCAATTGGAGCAGAATAAGTTAAATTAGCATTAGTTCTTTTATCAATTCTCCAAGCATTTACTCTACCTTCTTTGACGGGCACATTTTCATTATCAAACTCAACAAAGCCTGTAATCAAGGCACAAAAATCATCATTATGCCCTTCTTTTACTTCTATTACAAAAGTTTGTGAATCACTTATCTTATCGTCGCATTCAAGGTATGCTTTTACAATAAATTTATAAGTTCCCGGCTTTGTAGGAATCCATTTTAGTAAGCCAGACTGTCTATCAAATCCTACTTCATTTGGAACATCATTGGTTAGGTCAAATAATATCGGACATCTTATATTTGATTGTGCAATGATTTGATAAATCAAAGGCTCTCCAACAAACGCTGTGTGTGGAGGTTGGCTTGTAATTTTCACATAACCCTGATTATTTTGCCCAACGGTAATTGCAAAATCCTGAAAAGCAGGCTCAACATTAATTTTGCAAGTTGTTCCTACCATAATTGATACCTTGAAAACACCATTTTCTTCAGGAACCCATCTAATAATACCAGTTGTTTCATCTATTTTCATTCCTTTAGGTGACTGTGCAAGAGAATAAACAAGCGGGCAATTGTCGGGTAAATTTGTAATAGCTTTCACATTATATATATATTCTTTTCCGATGGCAGCATACGTTGGTGGCTGGGATATAATTCTGATAAATGGTTTTTCATTGTTTTTAATTTCAATAAAAACAATATCAGAGTTACTACTTTCGATTATGTAATTTCCATCAATTGCACCTGAAGTCAAATAAAATGAATACTGCCCTGCTTTGAGACCACCTAAAACGAAACTATAATCCAGTTGATTCCCTGCTTTGATATAATCAAATCGTTTAAATTTTGATAAATCTTGTGTGTTTTCTGTTGCAATATAAAGTATAAACAAATTTGGCTGAGTCCCCTCGGGATTTTTCATCCACTTGAAATAAACTGAATTTGCATTGTTTTGGTTATTATCTTGAACATATCCAGTAAATTTAAGAGGGGGCTTCGGAGCTTCTAAAGCTAATGAATTTTCATATAAAAATAAAAAAGAAAATAAGAGAACGAGAACAACTTTGAATTTCATAGTTCCACCTCAAAATTATTTATGAAAAGCTTTTAATATTTCAAAAGTAACTTAGTGTTCAAAAATAAAGAATCTTGCTTTGTCCTTATTTCTTCGAGTCTCAATCTTATTTCCTTGATGTTGGGAACACCACCAACCCAAGTAGTATCGTAAACCACTGTATCCTTTTGTTCTTTCCAGACTTTGTGGTCATAAATTTTAGAATAAATGTATGCCCAGATTTCTTTTCTTGATTTGTTATAACTAAAAGATAATTCGGTGATATTTTTTGAATCACCTGAATTAATTGTGGTGTCAGACTGGATATTTAATCCACGATTTATTGTGTATTTAGCCCAGCAAGTTGGATTAATAATATTTGGAACTATCTTTATTGGCTGTCCTGTTAATTGAGTAGAATCTATTCGAAAATTAATGTTATTTATACTAATTCTTTCAGTGCTTTTTTTATTATCATAAGAGTCAAGTAAAAAATTCATCCAAATCAAAGGTATATCTTTGGATGTATCCACTGCGATGGAATAATCCTTAGCAACAAACTCTCTTGCTATTCCATTTTCTTCAAGCAAAATTGTATTGATTTTAGGGAATACTTTTGCAGGGGGATTACCAACCAATCTTTTCTCCTTTGGTGTGTCCAAATCCATTGGAGAAGAACAAGACCAAAGCAGAAGTGATATAAGAAAAATAAATATTAAATTAAATCTGTCCATTCTAATTTTCCATCTTACATTTTTTACAAATACATTAACACTCAACTGACAAATAAGTTACAAACTAAAAATGAAATGACATTCCATAAGTAAAGCCTATTTTCTTCGTATTATACCATACTTTTTGGTTGATATAAGAAAGAACTGTTCCCTCCAAACCAATCATTGCACCAATACCAGTCTCTTTCGAGAAATATTGCAAACCCGTAATAAATTTGCCTATGGGACCAAGTTCAGTTCCTCCAAGTGTTGCTTGAACAAAAGGTTTAGGACCTCCATTGAATAAAAATTCTTTATCGAAAATATACATAATATCAAGACCAGCCCAGTAAATTGCAGCATTTTGAGTGTATTGCCATTCAGTTCCACCTTCGTTATTGTTGAAGACCTGACCGAAAGGCTCATTGCCAAATTCAAAGCCAATCCTGAAATTTCCGAAACGAGCAAAATAGAAGGCAGCACTCATATTTGAGAATACTGTATTCTGCTTGTAAGGAACTTGAACGGACGGAAAAGATATCCCGTTTATTCCTCTAAGTTGCAAAGAATATTCATTGTCTTGATTTTTTAATACTTTTGGTTGATTAAGACTTAATGAATTTTTTCCTAAATTGATTTGATTATATTTAGTTTTACCCTCAGCAAGTGTAAATGCTGAATTATTTTGGATTTCATCCATTTTGACAAAATTAATTAAATCTGTA
Source organism: Candidatus Kapaibacterium sp. (assembly GCA_026418625.1). Classification (GTDB taxonomy): domain Bacteria; phylum Bacteroidota; class Ignavibacteria; order Kapaibacteriales; family UBA2268; genus CALHRB01. The sequence continues at coordinate 46,083 of JAOABA010000040.1, read as the reverse complement.
TTATTCACATTTGATTTTGAATCAAATTGAGATTGGTTCTCTTTAGCATAAATATTATTGTTAGCAAGATTGTTATAAGAAGAATTATCAAAATATTTATAAATTATTTTTTCTTTAGGATTATTTTTTGCAATATCTTGAGTTAATGGTTCAATGGAATAGGAAACCATCATAGGTAAATGACATTGAGTAGACAAATAGTCAAGATTATTATTGATTGCAAAATAAGTTATCAAAGAGGCTACAATTGCTGTGGTAATTGGTGCCCATAGCTTTTTCAGAGTAGAAAGAACAATACCAGAAAATGGTGCAACAGCATTTGGATTAAGCAATGTAGGGTTAAAGCCCAAAGAACTAAAGACTGATGCTGTTGTTTCCAAAGGTGGTGCAATAGGAGCAGAATCCGCTTTAATCTTGTTGCGAATTAACATTAAATCTCTCATCTCGCTTCGTAATTCTTCATTCGAAGCAAGTTCAGAAAATAAAAATGTCTCTTTCCCAGCTTCAAGTTCTCCATCTAAAAAAAGATGAAGAAGTTCAGAAGGACTTTGAAAACTTGATTCATTCATAACTACTCTGCAATCAAATAATTATACATTAATATTTTGATAAATCAGCCAAATATGGCGCTAAAATTTCTCTTAACTTTTGTCTTGCTCTGAACAGTCTAATTTTGACCGTTGCAAGTGGTAACCCAGTTACATTGACTATTTCGTTATAAGTTAATCCCTCATACTCTCTTAAAATAAAAAGTTCCTTATACTCTGGCGGTAATAATTCCATTCCTGTCTTAATCAAGTTTAATAACTCATCATTATCACTTCTCTCATAAGTTGAAGACATATAATCTTCAAACGTCAACGCCGAGGTGTCTTTCCTTTTTAGATTAACACATAGATTTCTTGCAATCTTAAGTAAAAAAGCTGGAACATTTGTCATTTCCCTTTCTTCTTGGGCGCTTTGATAAAACCTGACAAATGCTTCCTGAAAAACATCCCTCGCTTCTTCTTTGTTTCCCAAAAACTTTCGGCAATATGAATATATCCTTGCTGAATATCTGTTATATAATATTCTAAAAGCTTCCTCCGAATGCCCGCTACCCGACTTCATCAAATAGAAAAGCTCAACATCATCATATTGCTCGAAGTCACTCTTCATCGTTGTAATAACATTTAAAATTTAAATAAGTTACAAAGAAAATAAATTTTTTATTTTTAAAACTTAAATTGTTTTAATAATTCCCAAGTTGTTTTTGTTTCAATTTTTTGTTTGAAATATTCTTTCTTAATATAAGACCCTATTTCAACATTATATTTTAGCTCTGCTTTGGATACAAATCCTCTATTATGAAGGACAAGATGGTATTCGCCATTACCCTTAGCGTCAGCAACTTCAATTAATTGAGTTTTTATGCCATATAATTTTGCAGGTTTGTTTTTTGCCTGAATATTGTTCGAGACTGCGTCTATATGAAAATAACCATCTTTAAATTTTGTAATCTTTGCAGTTAAAGTATCAAAAAAATTGATATGATCAAGTTGAAATTCTATTGGGGTTTCCCAAAGTGTATCAATCTCAATGGGTTCAGGGGTAAAATATATCTTTTTAACATCTGCAAGAAATTTCAACCTATCGAGAGATATACCTTCTTCCCAAACAAAATTCATTATTGCATCACTCATTGGATTACTTTTTTGTTGTCTGATGAAATCTTTCATAAATTCGTAACGTTCTCCATCAATTTTTGCAACCTCTCCATAAGGAGAATAAGTCAAATTAAATTCATTACCAAGAGGAACAATTGTTGCAACAAGGTCTTCAAAGGTTAATGCACCGGGATTATCAGCCTGAGAATCAAACTCAAAAACTGCCTCCCCTTCAGTAAATTTATACTTCAATGAATCAATCGAAACTTCAAAAGTCATAAACCCTTCCTTAGGGGGATTTGGCATAACAAAATTAAAATAATACCAAACTTCACGGGTGTATTTTTTTGTGCTGTTGTCGCTAAAAATTCTTGTAACAACTGTTGAATCGTGCATCTTATATACGTGCCTGATTGTTTGTGGAGGTATAAATTTAAGCTGATATGCTGGTGGCTCTTCAGCTTTTTTTGCTCCATCTTGAGAAAATACATCTGTTTTGATGCCCAAAAATAAAGTAATTAATAGAACAGCTGAAAAAAACAAGTCAAACTGTAATCTTTTCATTTTTTGAAATAATAAAGAGACCAAGCAGCTAATGTCATTCCGTCCCATATTTCTCCTTTTTTAATAAAATCAATAATTTCGTTTTCTGTAAATTTTAAAATTTCGAATTCTTCAGACAAATCTGGTTTATTTCCAATAAATTTGCAATCTTCAGCAAGAAAAACATAGCAAATCTCATCAGTAACCCCATTAAATGGGTTGAAAGTTCCAAGTTCGCTTACTTTGTCCGAAACATAACCAGCTTCTTCTTTCATTTCATCTAAAGCATTTAGAATAGGTTTTCTTCCTTCCTTAAGTCCGCCACCGGGAAATTCAATGCTAAACTTTCTATTGAGATAGCGATACTGTTTTATCATAATGTAATAATTATCCTCAGTTTTTGGGATGACAAAAGTAGAACCTTTGGAATGAACATAATGATACTCACCTTTTTCTCCGTTTGGCATTAAATAAATATCCTTTGCGTATTGCCACCAGTTATTGCTGAAAACTATTTCGCTATTAATATGTTCTAATTTTTTTAACATCTTTTTTAAAACTTGTTCGCACATTTCTATTAAACACTTAAAACGTAAAAAGGTCTCAAGAAATTGATAAATTTGATAAAATATTTTTCATCTCAGATGTAATTATTGTATTTCCTAAACTTAATGCTCTATTTTTAAAAGAACATTAAAAAAAAATATTAGTTTTATTGAGATGATTGAAAATTGAAATTAATTTAAAAAAATATCAATTAATTATATTCGATTATTTCAATTATTTACTTAACTCTTTTTTTAATATAGTAATATGATAGTTGAAAAGTTTTTTAGGTATGCTCTTCTTACAACTGTTTTCGTTGGAATTCTTCTTTCTTGTAAGAATGAAATAAATAATATTAAAGATCAAAAAAATGATCTAGCCTCAATTGTTGACACTATCATATTTAATATTCCTACCGGAAGTCACACAAGGCAGGTTTATGACTTATACCTGCCAAAAAATAGAGATAGCTTGACACCGGTTATAATAACGATTCACGGTGGGGCTTGGAAATCGGGACAAAAAGAAGATTTAAATTCTTTAATAAATCTAATTCAAAAAAAATGGAATGATGTTGCTATTGTTAATATGAATTACAGATTGGCAAGCAATTCTGATAAGATTCATCATAATGAAATAATCGCTGACATAGATAATGTAGTAAACAATATTATTTCAAACAAGAAAAAGTATAATATTTCTTCAAAAATTGCTGTTTTAGGGGTAAGTGCAGGCGGACAATTAGCTATGATTTATGCTTATAAATATAATAGAAACATAAAATGTGTTGCAAACATTTTTGGTCCAAGCATCCTAAGCGACTGGTCATGGTATAATAGTTACAATATTTGGTTGGGGGCTAAAATAGGTGATATATTAACTGAGTATATTGGTGTTCCATTTGATACTTTAGTATATAATTCCGTTAGCCCCTATTGGAATGTTAATTCTTCTTCTCCACCAACCATAATTTTTCACGGCAGCTTGGACCCAATTGTTCCCGTCTATCAAAGTCAATGGTTTTATGAAAAATTGAAAAAATTAGGAGTAAGGAGCGAATATTATGAATATTTAGCTTTTCATAGTTTTGACGACTCACAATTAAATGATGTTATCATTAAATTAGTTTCTTTCTTCAAGTTATCTCTAATATAATCTAAATTATCATAAAAAATTTGAAATTAACAATTGAAATAAAACAATTTTCGGGTCATTCACACAAACGAAGTTTGGAAGAATACATTATGATTCTAAAGAATTTTTACCATCAAACAACAAAAATTTGAAATTTTACAAAAGTTTTTTAATAGATCGAGGAAAAAATCTCTGCGATCTTTGCATAAATCTTTGCGAACTTTGCGAGAAATAAAAAGAGTTTCACGCAGAGAACGCAGAGGTAAAGCAGAGGACGCAAAGCTGTAACAAAATTATTCTAAAAATTCGAAGTGAATTTTAAAATTATTATATTTTGTGGTCATTCTCACAAACAAAGTTGGAAAGTATCCATTATGGCTTTAATTAATTTTTGCTATCAAACAACAAAAATTTGAAATTTAAGTTTTTTATTAGATCGAGGAAAAAATCTCTGCGATCTTTGCGTAATTCTTTGCGAACTCTGCGAGAAATAAAAAAGAGTTTCACGCAGAGAACGCAGAGATAAAGAAGTGGATGCAAAATGTTTTTAAAACTTTGATTCGACTTAGCTTAATTCAACATTTGCACAATGAAAAATTTTGTTTGAAGGATATGTTATAATAAATCTCTACTTAAAATACAGCTTGATATTCCCTCTGAAATATCTGGTATTAAGATAGGGATATTTAACAAAATCATTTGATACGATGAAATTCAAATAACCCGCTCTTAAATTTATTTCCTCAAGTATTATTTGGGATCTCGATTCGATGCCGGGAATTATAAAGTTCACTCCACCTGCTCGCCTTAGATCTCTCATAGTAATTTCAGACCAACGTCTTTCATTTATCTTTTCATTTAAATTATAGATTGTTTCAGTATATAATTCCGCAGCTAATTTAATTCTATAGTTCAAAACCCTGTCATGTCTGTTTTTGTAATCAGTATCAGGTAAATTATTAGCAAAATCAATTTCCATCCAGAGCTTAGGAAATCGATTAGAAGTATCAATAAGAATTTTGTGTGAAAGAATAATAAAATCCCATTTCTGATCTTTAAGAACCCTCCCTTCTTGATAAAACTCTTTGAATGTTATATCCCATTTATCAATAGTGATAAATTTGGTCTGGGGATCCTCTGGATCAATTTTTACAGTATCTTTTATTATTTTTGTTATTTCGACATTTGGATCATATCCCAGAGAGTCCTCGCAGGATTGGATTATTAAAATAAAAGGAAAAACAAATAATGAAAAAAGCAAAATTTTCAATGTAATTTTCATAGTGAATCTCCTAAAAATTGAATCCTATGCCGAAATTAAGACCCAATTTTGAAGTTGTGTAAAAGTTGTTTTGATGTTTGTAACCGAATACCATACCATCAACTCCCAACAATAAATTGTAATTTGGGTAAGGACTGAATTTTAGACCCACACCTGACCTTAAAACTCCGCCAGTTACAGTTCCTCCAGCCATTACTTGCGAATAGATCCCCAACCAATTATTAATATCAAATCCATAACGGAATGCCGCAGAAATACTCACGTAATTAGGATATTGTTTGTATAAGTAGAGATTGCCTTCATCATCTGTGCCTTCGAATCTTTGATAGATAAATTCCTGACGAATATCTAGTCCTGCAGAAAAATTTTTATTAAAATTATAGAGCAAAGTTATTCCTGCGTTACTAAAAAGTGGATTCGAAGACTCGGGAACTTCAGCTTTTTGTTGTAGAATGCTTTGATTTCCGTGAAATTCAAGACTTAATCCATAATTTTTCACATCTAAATTTGAAAACATTGGAGCATTTGTAGGATTCAATGTTAGATTTTTAGATTCAAATTCAAAATCATTTCGGGACAATATAGTAGTATGATAAACTTTACTGTCTGCAAAGGTTAATGATTCTGGTATCTCTGTTTCAATTGGATTTGATAGAATTTCTAATTTATCATCGGTTGCAAAGATATTTTTAGCATTATCTTGCGGTATAGGTTTATAAACAGTTTTAATAATTGTTTCGGGAACCTCAGCAGAATATATTCTTGGAATATTGAAATCATTATTAGCCAAATCAATATTTTTATTTACAAGTGAATTTACAGGCAAAGAAATTCTTTCATCAGTATTGCTTGAACTAACTCCAAGAAAAACAGCAGTCAAAATAACAGCCGTTGCAAGACTACTAAAAATTGCCTGAATATATTTTGAAATAAAGACAATGGTTTTTGAAGAAGCAGCCACACCAGCAGAGGAGGCACTTCCGGGAATTGCCATTGACAAACCTGAAAAGATAGCAACGGTTGACTTTGCAGAAGGAGCAAAAGAGCTCAGCTTTTTTCCAAAAGCTTTTTCAAGAGCGATTGTTTGCCGTAATTCATTTCTTAGCTCCTCGCTCGAGGATAGTGCTAAAAAAAGACTCTCTTCTTGGGATTTGTCAAGAGTCCCATCAACAAAGTCGTGTATTAATATTTGATAATCCATTGATTTATCCTAATATTTATAAATGTCTTTTATATATGGATCTAATATTTGCTTAATTTTTTGTTTACCATTGAAAACTAAATAACGAGCTCTCGCAGGTGTTATATCCATAGTTTCCGCTATTTCGTTATATGACATATCGTTGAAAACTCGCATTGTAATAACTTCTTTTGTCTCATTATCCAACAAATCAATAGCAAACAAAATTAAGTCGTTAAGTTCTTTATCCTCAAAACTAACATCAGCTGGTATTGAATAATCTATCGTATCAATTGAAACAGTCTGTTTTTTATCCCTTTTATAATTAAGGCACAAATTTCTTGCAATTTTTATCAAATAACCTATAATTGTTGATTTTGGATGTTCTACCCTAACATTCTGGTAAAACCGAATAAAAGTTTCCTGAAAAATATCTTCAGCTTGATCTTTATTTCCAATTATCGTTCTACAATAAGCATTTACTTTCAAAGCATAACGGTCGTAAATTTCTGTAAAAGCTTGTTCGGATTCTTTTCTACTTCCTTTTAACAGCCTTAACAACTCTTCGTCAGTATATTTTGATAATTTTCTATCCATTTAATAATTTTTTTTGACCGTCATTTATAATAACACATTAAATTAAAAAATGTTAGAAATTTGATTTTTTTTGTAACTAATATTAATTTTAATGGTTATTAATTAATTGTTAATTAAATTTATATTTTGTAAAATTACTAAATTAATCAGAGAAATAATATGAGGATGTTGATGAAATTAAATAACTACTCCATTAAATGCACTTATTTAATCAGATTATTATTATTTGTCACTATACTGATTTTTATAAATAATTTTTCCGCAGAATCAAAGACAATATATTGGCAAAAAGTAGGAAATTTAAAGGGAAAAGTAACAGCCCTCATAACTAAACCAACAGGTGAAATCTTCGCTGCTATTCAGAAAGAAGGCATTTATCGTTCATCAGACAATGGAAATACTTGGGAACAGGTTAATAAAGGCTTAACCAATTTAACTGTAAATGCAATGGCTGCCAGAGCTAATGGTGATATTTTTGCCGGGACAAACGGAGGCGGTATGTTTGTCAGCAAAGATAATGGGCAATCTTGGTCTGAAATTAATGAAGGTTTACAAAGTCCATACATAGTGGCTGTTTCTATCAATCCGAACGGTCATTTGTATATTGCAACAGATGTTTACAGCACTGTTTACAGATCAACCACGAGCGGACAAAGTTGGGAAGAAAGAAACAACGGAATTGAAAATATTTCGATCAATAATATAGCAATTAGCAGTGAAGGGGAGCTTTTTGCCTGCACATATAGCGGAATGTATTTTTCACGTGATAATGGAAATTCCTGGCGAGCAATCAATCAAGGACTTCCAGAACAAAAAAATATCTATTCGCTCGTTTTTGTGAATAAAAACCTCATTCTCATTGGCTCACGTAATTCAAAAATTTATAGCTCTACTTCAAATGGGGGATCTTGGAGATTAGCTTCAGAATTAAAAGATTCTGAACAGATTTTTGCTTTGTTAAAAGCTCAAAATGATGAACTCTTTGCTGCGACTTTTGGCAGGGGGGCTTATCGTTCGACAGATAACGGGCAAACCTGGAAGCAAATAAACGGTGGCTTATCAAACATTCAATTACTTAACATTGTTCAACATCCAAATGGTGACTTACTCGCTGGAACTTGGGGCGATGGTGTTTTCAGAGGAAGAGAAGTTGACTTCAAAGTTATTGCTGGTGGTTCATATTGCGCTGGTCAAGAAATTTCTGTCACTTTTACATCATCTATCATTTATGATTCGAATAATAACTTCAGAGTTGAATTATCGGATGCCGAAGGAAATTTTGACAATCCTTACCTTATAGGTAATTTGAAAAGCACCACTCCCGGTGTTGTTACTGGAAAATTACCGAGGTCACTACCTCCCGGAAACGGCTATAAAATTAGAGTCAGGGCGAGCAGTCCTATGATGGACAGCGAAGAATCGGATGAAACAATTACTATTTTGCCCTCTCCTGAGGTTGAAATTTTCGGTAAAACTACTGTTTGTCCCACTCTAAGAACTACTTATTACAATAAAGAAAAAGGCCATTCAACAAGATGGCAGGTAACCGGTGGAACCCCTGTTGGAGGGCTACAAAATGACAGTCTTGTTGTGGTTTGGGGGCAAGTTGGTAAAGGATATATAACCTTAGTTCAATGCAATACTGTAACAGGATGTTGTGATACCCTTGTCAAAGAAATCTCTATTGAAATACCACCCGGTCCAATAATTTCAAGAAGACTTATGGATCTCGTATCGAGTTATCCAACTGGTAATCAATGGTATCTCGATGGTAAAAAAATTGAGGGAGCTACCGACTCTATTATTACACCAGTCGAAACAGGTTTTTATACTGTTCAAGCTATTGATAGCAACGGTTGCGTTACGGCAATGTCCGATCCATATTGGTTCGATATCGAAAGTGTTGAAGATGATGAAAGCTATTATCAGCTAAGTGTTTATCCCAACCCAGCAGATGATAGAATTAAACTCGAGTTTTATATCACAAATCCTACTAATATTTCTATCAGATTATTAAATCTGCCGGGGAGCACCCTATATAATTACTCAAATTATTATTTACCGGGCAACCATCAATATATCATTGACTTATCCAATTTCAGTAATGGTTTTTATTTACTGGAGTTTAACATCAGTGGAAGAAAATTCTACCGTAAAGTTATTGTCCAAAGATAGTAGTAAAATATAATTCAATAATTTTAAAAATTATTGAATTGAAATAGTTCTCATAATGTAACGTTTTCAATTAATTGGTTAAGTTATAAAAATGTTTTAACTAAAAAATTTTTGAGGCTAAAATGAAAAAAATTGGTATTTTATTCGGAATGGAGCAGTCATTCCCATTTGCTGTTAATGATTATATCAATCAGAATAGATCTAAATTTGTAAAATCTGAACTAATAACTATCAAAGCTCAAAACATTGAAGATTTTTATGATTACAATGTAATCTTGGACAGAGCATCAAACGATATCCCTTTTTACCATTCAATTATGATGCAGGCATCTTTGAGCAATGTCAAAATAGTTAATAATCCGTTTTGGAACTATCCCCCAGATTACTTTTTTAACTTTTCATTAGCTATGAAATTAGGTATTAATGTTCCAAGAACAGCTATCATACCAAGCAAAGAGAATCCACTGGGAACAGGACCAGATAGTTTTAGAAATCTACTTTATCCACTAAATTGGCAGGAAGTTTTCGATTATGTCGGTTTTCCGGCCATTATTAAACCCAACAACAGTAATTCAGGCATTAATGCCTTTACTGTTTATAATGAAAATGAATTCTTTTCTGCTTATGATTTCACTGGTTCAAATGCGATGATATTGCAAGAGTATATTGATTTTGAAAAATACTTCCGAATTTATGTCATCGGAAAAAAATCCTATAGAATGGTTGATTACGATCCACGTAAACCAATGCATCTAAGATTTTCACAGGAGGCTCCGTCTATTGATTCTGAAATTGAGAAGGAAATTGTTAAAATCGCTATAAAAATCTGCAGTGCTCTTGGCTATGATTTCAATGCAGTTGATATAGCCATCAAAGATAATAAATACTATGCTATGAGCTTTTTAAATCCTGTTCCATTAATAGAACGAAATTTGATGAGAGCAGAGGATTTTAATTGGCTTGTTAAAACAACGGGAGAATATTTGGTTTCACTTGCTCTCGAAGGCAAATATATACCATCTGAATATACTTGGAGTCATTATCTTAAAGGTCCGAAAACTCCACCAAAACCAACTGCAAAAAGGAGAGGAAGAAAACCAAAAGAAAAAATTGAAGAGAGTAAATAGCTATTCCTGACCCCAAATCGAAGGATCTATCTTTTTGATAAGATCTGAAAGATATTTTTTTTCCTCTTCACTAAAATTATATCGGTGGGTTTCGGTTTCAATGTATTTTTGAATCTCATTAATTTCTTTTTTTGGGTTATTTGAAGTATATACTTCAAGGCTTAATGCTTCTATCAGATAATTTACAAAGCAATGCTCTTCGTGATAATATTTTTTATAATGATAGATAGCTTTTAAATATTTATCAAAAATTCCATAAAACATCATACCATTAGATTCCAAAAGGGAATTGTATAAACTTATATCAGCAACATTACAGACTGCTACAAGACAGTAATAAAATCTTTCATCTCCGGATTTGATATAATTATCTGTAAGGGAATCAATCAAATCAAGTTTACAAGAGCAATCTTCTTTTGTCCAAGTTAAAATATTATTTTTTATCGAATCAAGATTTTTTTCTACATTTATTAAATATCTGCAGGAATTATAACTTAAATTGAAATCCTTAAAATCTGTTGCGTGTGAAATTTTGAAAAGACAAACCAGAAGAAAAATACTCAATAAAACTTTTTTTATCATAAATTCGATATTATTGATTAAGAAAAGCTCTTACTTTTTCCAAGTCTTCATAAGTATCTATACTAATTAAATTTTTTTCGGTTTCAATGCAATTAATATTATAACCATTTTGCAAATACCTTAATTGCTCTAACTGTTCGAATTTATCAAGTTCGGAATTGGCTAAAACATTGAAATTCAAAAAAGGACTGGTTTTATAAATATATATTCCAATATGTTTCCAAAAAGTATGAACTTTGTGCCATTCATTTTTTGGATAATCTCTTAGATATGGAATGGGACTTCTCGAAAAATATAGAGCATTCGATTCATTATTTAATGTTACCTTAACAACAGAGGGATTAAATATATCTTCATTGTTATCAATACGTTTTACTAAAGTTCCAACATCAGCATTCCTGACTATAAAAGATTCTATTAAATCATCTATCAAATCACCTGTTATCAAAGGTTCATCACCTTGAATGTTAAGAATTATTTCAGAGTCCTCGTTTAGTAATTTATATGCATAAATCGCTCTTTCAGTTCCGCTGGATAACTCCTTGGGTGTCATTACATATTCAGCACCAATATTAAAACAAAGATTTTCAACCCTTTCGTCATCGGTGGCAATTATAATTCTACTAAGATGTTTTGAGCGGCAGGCAGCTTCCCAAACACGTTGAAGCATAGGCTTCCCATTAATGTCAACCAGAACTTTACCCGGTAGTCTCGTTGATGAATACCTTGCAGGGATGATACCGATTATGCTTAAAGCGTATTTATTCAATTATGCTTTTTCTTTATTTTTCATTTTCAAAAACAAATTTAATAAAAAAAACTCTATATATTTTTAAACTTTATAATTATAATTTTATTAATTTATTTACAATTATTTACAATGAATTTATTTATGCAAAGAATGAGAATGATAATTTATTTATTATTTATTTTCACCATTTTTTCTTGTAACAGTAAAAATGATTCGAAAATGGATTCGATCAAAATTTCAGAAAATAATTCGACAGTGGTTAAAAATACAGAAGAGAAATCATCAATTGAACGTTTTTCAATAAATATTATCAATAAATTTCCTCATGACGAAAATGCATTTACACAAGGTCTTTTCTATTATAAGGGATACCTTTTTGAAAGTACAGGTCAAAAAGGTTTTTCTTCACTTCGAAAAGTTGAAATTGAAACAGGAAAAATTTTAAAAAAAATTGACTTAGACCCGGAAATTTTTGCAGAAGGAGCAGCCCTCGTTGGAAATAAAATCTTCCAGATAAGTTGGCTTAATAAAAAATGCTTTGTTTATGATTTGAACTCATTCAACCTGATTAAAACTTTTGAATATCAGGGAGAAGGCTGGGGACTCACTTATACAGGGAATGAACTTGTAATGAGTGATGGCACAAATATGCTGAGATTTCTGGATCCAAATAATTTTCAAACAACAAGATTACTTGCAGTAACAGATGATAATTTTAATCCAGTTCACTATTTAAATGAATTAGAATTTATTGATGGAGAAATTTGGGCTAATGTATGGCAATCCGATAATATTGTAAAAATTGACACTTCCACAGGAAAAATAAAAGGGATAATTGATTGCTCAATTCTTCGAACACAAATAAAGTATAACACAAAAACTGATGTTTTGAATGGTATTGCTTATGATTCCGAAAACAAAAGAATTTTCCTCACAGGGAAAAATTGGAATTTACTTTTTCAAGTTGAATTAAAATAGAATTTTAAACATATCCACACTTTATACATAACAAAATTAACTATTACAACATTTAACCTATAATAATCAAAGATAGATTTTACTGAAAATAATCCTTTCTTTCAAAAATAATAATATTATTTTAATTAGCAACATTTTGATTACATTCATATCTTTAATTTTTTAAAAAGTTATTAATAAGTGTAGTTTTTCACGATATAAATACAATAAATGAGATTAATGATATGGATAGAAGAAATTTTCTCATTAAGACAATTGGAATTGGAGCAGCTGCAACACTTGGCAACACAAATGAATCAGTTGCTACACCGATAAATGTTCTATCTGAAGATAGGATGGGAGTTCTTGTTGATACAACTGTCTGCGTTGGATGTAGAAATTGCGAATGGGCTTGCAGAAATAGTCATAATATACCTACTCCACCGCTTGAAGACTACAAGAACAGGTCAGTTTTCAAAGAATTCAGACGACCAAAGGAATATTCTTACACGGTCGTTAATGAATTCAGCAATCCTCAAAATCCTTTGCTTCCGATAGATGTTAAATTCCAATGTATGCATTGTGATAAACCAGCCTGTGTGTCTGCCTGCATCGTTGGCTCTATAGATAAATTACCGAATGGTTCAGTTGTTTGGAATTCCGAAAAGTGCATTGGCTGCCGTTATTGTATGGTTGCCTGTCCATTTCAAATTCCAGCATTTGAATACCTTACTCCTATAGAACCATCAATAAGAAAATGCGACTTTTGTATTGAACGAACAAAAGAAGGAAAATTGCCAGCCTGTGTTGAAATTTGCCCTGTCGAAGCTCTGATTTATGGAAAGCGCTCAGAAATAATAAAAATTGCAAGAGATAAAATTAAACGAAATCCACAAAGGTATATCAAACATATTTATGGAGAATATGAGGTAAGTGGAACTTCTTGGATTTATATTTCAAGCAGAGAATTTGATAAGATTGGCTTTCCTAAACTTTCGAACAAACACGCCCCCGGCGTCTCAGAAGCAATTCAACACGGTATCTTCGCATATTTTGTTCCACCAGTATTGTTCTATTCAATGCTGGGAACATTGATGTGGATTAATAAAAGAAAAAAAGAACTTGACGTGGAGGAAGAAAGCAATGAATCATAATATTAACCCTGTCCCTCTTTCAGGTTTATATAAAGTAAGACCTTTTTTCACTCCCGGAGTAATCATTCTCACGCTAATTGCTCTAAATGGTCTTGTTTTTGTCGCTTTAAGATTTATTTTTGGAATTGGTTACGTTACAAACCTTTCGAACGAGTATCCGTGGGGAATCTGGATTGGTATTGATGTTGCAACTGGAGTGGCACTTGCAGCCGGAGGCTTTACAACTGCAGCCCTTGGTCACATTATGCATAGAGAAGAATATCATTCAATAGTTAGACCGGCATTATTAACGGCTATGCTGGGATACACTTTTGTTGCATTAGGTGTTGTGATAGATATAGGTAGATGGTATTACGTCTGGCATCCATTAATTTATTGGAATCCTAACTCTGCTTTATTCGAGGTTGGTATATGTGTAATGATTTATTTAACTGTTTTGTATATCGAATTTCTACCCATTGTTACTGAAAGATTTATGGGTAGAGTAAATTTTCCAAAATTTTTAAAATTTTTGAACAAACCAGTTGAATGGCTTTTAGAAAAATTGGACAAAGGACTATCTAAGACTATGTTCATATTTATTATAGCTGGTGTAGTTCTTTCTACTTTGCATCAATCTTCATTAGGGACTTTAATGATAATTGCAGGTGAAAAGATGCATCCCCTTTGGCAAACTCCAGTTTTGCCCTTGCTATTTTTTCTCTCTGCAGTTTCGGTGGGCTTTCCTATGGTTATTTTTGAATCAGTTATAGCATCGAAATCCTTCGGTTTAAAACCTGAAGAAAAAATTTTAAAGAAACTTGGTAATATGGTTGCCCCTATTTTATTGATTTATCTTGCTTTTAAGATTGGTGACATGTTTATTAGAGAAACTTTTCACTATCTATTCGAATTGAATATTCACTCAATTATGTTTTTAATTGAGGTTATTGTAGGGGTTATCGTTCCATTATTTATGTTCTTATCCAGAAAAGCTATTAAATCACTCACAATTACTTTTTGGGCATCAGTATTAGTTATATTTGGCATTGTTATAAACAGGTTTAATAATTTTATCGTAGCATATCATCCTCCTTATAGCTTTAAGCCATACATTCCATCAATAGGTGAGATTTCCGTTACTATCGGCTTTGTTGCCTTACTAATTTTATTATATAGAGCATTTGTTATGTTCTTCCCAATAATTAGTGTTCAACCTAAAAATAATGCTCAAATTATTACAGCAAATAATTATGAGGTTCTGAATGAAAAATAAAATATTTATAACTATTGTCATTTTATTCTGTTCGGTTACTATAATTATAGGACAAAAGGATACAAGTCAATTTCAAAACCAAAACAATAAGGCTGACAACCACCCATCAATAACTAATATTGAAAATAGAAGTAGTTTCTTTTTCCAGAAAAAAACAGGAGTTTCACACTCAAAGCAACCTATAAATTGCAAAACCTGTCACTCTTGTGAATATCCCACAAAAAATGATCCGTGTCTAAAATATTGTCCAAGGGAAGGAATGATGACTGTTCATCACTCTCCTGATGAATCACCTGAAATAATTATTATGGACGAAATGTCAACCCGATTTGGGGCTGTAGTCTTTTCCCATAAACTTCATGCTCAAATGTCTGAAATGTCAGATGGATGCCAAGGATGCCATCATTTTAATACTACTGGTCCTATTCTGGCTTGTAAAAAATGCCATGAGCAAACCCGTCAAAGAGAAGATATTTCTAAAACAGACTTAAAAGGTGCTTATCACAGACAATGTATGAACTGCCACAGGCAATGGTCTCATACAACTGATTGTAATTCTTGTCATCTACCTAAAAATGATGATTTTAAAAGAAAAATATCTGAAGAAGTTAGTAGGATTTCGGGAAAAAATCACCCACCTATAATTTTACCTACTAAACTCGTTTTTGAGACTGGATATTCCAAAGGTCCCATAGTTACTTTTTATCACGATGATCATATTAAACTTTTTGACTTAACTTGCAATAGTTGTCATCAACATGATAACTGTATAAAATGTCATGATCTTAATAACAAATTAACCCATAATATTGTCGAGAGTCAGAAAATTCACAAAGTTAATAAATCTTTTGATGATCATCATAAGCCTTGTGTTGCCTGTCATAAACAAGATCATTGCAGTGATTGCCACTCAACAAAAGAATTGGAGCCTTGGAGCCACGAGAAATCAACACGGTTCGCTTTGAAACACTACCATGAAAAAGTTGCTTGTAATAAATGCCATATCAGAAAATCGCAATTTGAAAAGCTTAGTATCGAATGTTATTCTTGCCATAAAGATTGGAAACTTGGTAGTTTTAAACATTCTGTTACAGGCTTGATTTTAGACGATAATCATAACTCTATCGAATGCAATGAATGTCACAATAATATGAATTTTTCGTCCAAGCCAACGTGCGAAAACTGTCATGATGATAAAAGTTTTCCTAAACATTTACCGGGTAAACTTAGAAAGAATAATATTATGAATAATTCAAAGTCGAAGATAACAAAAAAGTAGATTTTTAACTATCCTTGATTTTTCTTTTATTTGGATCAAGCTCTTTTTTGCGTAACCTAATGTTTTCTGGGGTGATTTCGATTAATTCATCTTCAGCAATAAATTCAATACATTGATCTAAGGATAAAATTCTTGGCGGTCGCAAAACTACTGTTGCATCAGAATTTGATGCTCTCATATTTGTTAGTTTCTTTTCCTTAGTAATATTGACATTCAAATCTTGTGTCTTATTTCTTTCACCAACAATCATGCCCATATAAACATTAGTTCCAACATCAATAAAAAGCTCTCCACGATCTTCCATAGAATAGCATGCATAAGCTGTTGCTCTACCCGGTCTATCAGCAACCAAAGCACCAGTAGTTCGTTGAGGAATGTCACCAAACCAAGCCTGATAGCTATCGAAAATTGAATTCATTATACCTGCTCCTTTTGTATCGGTCAGGAACTGAGTTCTGAAACCAATTAATCCTCTCGAGGGAATTACAAATTCAAGCATTACCCTTCCATGACCTGAATTAGTAATATTAACTAAAATGCCCTTCCTGTTGGATAATTTTGATGTGATTACTCCTGTAAATTCTTCGGGAATATCGAGATAAACCCTTTCAACAGGTTCGCAGATCTTACCATCAATTTCCTTGGTGATTACTTGAGGTTTGGAAACCATAAATTCATAACCTTCTCGCCTCATAGTTTCAATAAGTATTGCCATTTGCAATTCACCTCTACCACATACCTCATAGGCATCATTTCTATCAAGTCGCTTAATTTTGATTGAAACATTCCGCAATGTTTCCCTGAAAAGTCTTTCCTGTAAATGGCGGGTTGTTAAAAATTTTCCTTCACGACCAGCAAACGGACTATCATTAACATAGAAAATCATAGATATTGTTGGTTCATCTACGTGAATTCTTTCGAGAGGTGAAGGATTTTCGTTCGATGAGATTGTATCACCAATTACAACATTATCAACTCCAGCCAAAGCAATTATATCACCTGCTTCTACTTTGTCAACCTGCCTTTTACTTAAGCCCTGAAAATTAAAAAGAGTTGAAAATTTAATATTATTGATTATTTTATCCTGACCACACAAAGAATATAGCTTACCCATTTCAAGAGTTCCATTATAAAGCCTACCAATAGCGATTTGCCCTACATAAGAATCATAGTCAAGATTAGTAACAAGAAATTGGGGAATTGCATTATCATCGGCTTCTGGACCCGGTATTTCTTCCAGAATTGTCTCGAAAAGAATTTCAAGATCGGTGTTTTTATCTGTCAGGTTCTTTAGTGCTATACCAGCTTTAGCATTTGTGTAAATAATTTTGAAATCTATCTGTTCATCGTTTGCGTCAAGATCAATAAACAAATCATATACTTCATTTATCACTTCGTTAATTCTTGCATCCGAACGATCAATTTTGTTAATTACTAAAATGATTGGAATTTTTCTTGCCAAGGCTTTCTTAACGACAAATCTTGTTTGAGGCAGAGGTCCTTCTGAAGCATCAACTAATAGCAAGGCTCCATCAACCATATTAAGGCTACGCTCGACTTCACCACCAAAATCAGCATGCCCCGGTGTATCAACGATATTAATTTTAACGTTTTTATAAAAAATCGAAGTATTTTTTGCCATAATTGTAATTCCACGCTCTCGCTCAAGATCCATTGAGTCCATCACTCTTTCTTCAATCATCTGGTTATCTCGAAATGTTCCGCTTTGCTTGAGCATAGCATCTACCAAGGTGGTTTTTCCGTGATCTACGTGGGCTATTATGGCTATATTTCTTAGGTTATTTTTTCTCATTAAAATCTGAAAATAAAAAAAGGGAATTGACAAAAAGGAAATGAAAAAATTGTAAAAACAAAAAAGAGACTACCACAAAGGAGGCTGTGTATAAAGTATAAAAAGTGGTTTTTTGTCGCTCTGAACGAAGTGAAGAGTCCATTATTTATCAATGACTTAAATGATATGGATACTTCGCTCCGCCTCAGAATGACCAGTTTTTACAGAGCTTCAAAGAGCAGCACCTTTGTTTCGGAAAATTAATAAAATTAAATATTTGTTGATTCACCGTAAGCTTGAGCGGCAGCTTCCATTACTGCTTCGTTCAAAGTTGGATGTGCGTGTATAGTTTTGAACAAACTATGTGCTGTTGCTTCCAAATTTCTCGCCAAAGCAAGTTCTCCAATCATTTCTGTCACATCTGGACCGATTAGATGAGCTCCCAAAATTTCGCCATATTTTGCATCAATAACTAACTTAACAAAACCTTTGGCTTCGCCGATGCCGTGTGCTTTGCCATTAGCAGTGAACGGGAACTTTCCGATTTTAACTTCGTAACCGGCTTCCTTTGCTTTTGCTTCGGTCATTCCAATACTTGCAACTTGTGGTTGACAATAAGTGCAACCGGGGATATTATCATAGTTAATACCTTCGGTTTTATGACCAGCTATATATTCAGCAGCAACAATTCCTTCGGCAGATGCTTTGTGAGCTAACCAAGGAGGACCGGCAACATCACCGATGGCATAAACGCCCTGAATATTTGTTTGCATATATTTATCTACTTTGATAAAGCCTCTTTCGATGTTCACACCAATTGTCTCGAGACCAATATTTTCGATATTTCCCTGAATACCTATTGCGTTTAGAGCTATATCTGCATTTAATATTTCCTCACTGCCATCTTTCTTTTGAATTTTTACTTCAACACCTTTTTTGCTTGGTATGGCAGACAAGACTTTTGTGTTTGTCAGGATTTGAATACCGCTTTTTTTGTAATGACGGGATAACTCATTTGAAACTTCAGCATCCTCAACAGGTAAAATTCTGTCCATCATTTCTATAAGAGTAACCTTGGTTCCAAATGCATTATAAAAGTATGCAAACTCAACACCAATTGCACCGGCTCCCATAATTATCATAGAGGCAGGAACATCTTTGGGAATCATTGCCTCTTTTGAAGTGATAATTTTTTTATGGTCAACATCAATTCCCGGAAACATTCGTGGTCTTGCACCAGTAGCAATAATGACATTTTTAGCTTTGATAGTATCTGTAACATTTCCATCAATGTCAGTTACCTCGATAACGTCTTTGGATTTGAATCTTGCATTTCCCTTTACAGTCTGGACCTTATATTTTTTAAATAAAAAGCTAACTCCATTGGACATTCTGTTAGCAACTTCACGACTTCTTTTGATGACCTGACTGAAATCAAATTTAAATTCGGGTATTTCGAAACCGAATTCTTTAGAATTTTGAAGAAAGTGCATATATTCAGCATTTTTGAGAAGTGCTTTTGTCGGGATGCAACCCCAGTTCAAACAAACACCGCCCAAGCTTTCCCTTTCGACACAAACAGTATTTAAACCAAGCTGGGAAGCTCTTATTGCAGCTACATAACCACCCGGTCCAGAACCGATTACAACAACATCACAGTTAATATCACTCATATTTAATTCCCTAATAAAAAAAGAAATTAAACGAAATAGTAAAATTAAAATTGAATAAATATTTAATATCGAATTATCAAAGATAGTTACTAATAAAAACAAATATTTAGTAACAAAAAATTCATATATGTTTTTCTAAAAGATAAAAGTAAATTTTGTTATGTTTGTATTTTATGCCAAGTAAGTTATTAAATTTTTGAGGTTATTGAATGAATAATAAAAGTTTAGAACGATTTTTAAGATATGTTAAAATAGACACACAGTCAAAAGAGGACTCGCCCACATTTCCAAGCACTATGAAACAATTTGATTTAGCTAATTTATTACTAAAAGAGCTTCAGGATATGGGAATAGAGGCAAGTTTAGATGAAAATTGTTATGTGATGGCTTCCATTCCATCAAACTTACCAGAAAATCACCCGGCATTTGGTAAAGTTCCGCCAATAGGTTTTATAGCACATATGGATACTTCGCCCGAAGTAACTGCGGAAAATGTAAATCCTCAGATAATTAAATATTTGGGTGGTGATATTGTTCTGCCCGGTGATAACTCAGTTGTCATTCGTGAAAGTGAGAATCCAAATCTGAAGAAATGTATAGGTCATACATTGGTGACCACAGATGGCACAACACTTTTGGGTGCTGATAATAAAGCCGGAATAACAGCTATTATGACTGCCGCAGAGGAATTCATTAGTAACCCCAATATTCTTCATGGTGACATAAAAATTTGTTTTACGCCAGATGAAGAAGTCGGTCAAGGAACAAAACATTTCGATTTGCAAAAATTCGGGGCTAAATATGCTTATACCATTGATGGTGAATTGCCCGGCGAATTGAACAAAGAAACATTTAGCGCCAATGCAGCTATTTTAACTGTTTATGGGCGGGATATTCACCCCGGTTCAGCTAAAAATATTATGGTTAATTCCTTACGTGTTGCCGCTGATATTATCTCAAGAACACCCAAGGATATGGCGCCTGAAACTACTGAGGGATATGAACCCTATATTCACCCCTATATTATTGAAGGAACTATTTCGAAAACAACTGTTAAATTTCTCTTCCGTGATTTCAAGACAGAGGGATTGGATAAATTAAAAGAAATTTTAGAAAAAGCTATTGGTGAGGTTGAGGAATTATACCCTAATGCTGTGATAGAGCTTGAAATCAAAGAACAATACAGAAATATGGCAGATGTTTTAGAAAAACACCCAATAGTTCTTGAATGCCTCTGGGAAGCCGCCCAAAGAAGTGGCGTTGATCCCTACTGGTTCCCAATTAGAGGTGGAACAGACGGCTCAAAATTAAGCGAAATGGGTCTTCCTACACCAAATATTTATACTGGAGCACAAAACTTCCATAGCCGAACTGAATGGCTATCCGTTGATTTTATGAACAAATCCATTGAAACGATTATTAATTTAGCTCAGATTTGGGTTGAAAAAAGTAGTTAATTTGAGGAATTAGTGAAATAATAAAAGAGTGAAAGATGGAAAAAACAACACCGACATTATCAACAAATTTACCCGAGAATGCATATAGAGAGTTAAAACCCGGCGAAGTTTACCGGCCGGTGATGTCCCATGAATACAACTTCCCCGAAGTAACTCCCTATTCAGTTACTATGGGTTTGCTTATGGCAATAATTTTCTCCGCAGCCGCTGCTTATTCCGGATTAAAGATTGGACAAGTTATGGAGGCGGCTATCCCAATATCAATTCTTGCTGTAGGTATTTCGGCAGCAATTAAAAAGCGAGGTGCCCTCGGACAAAATGTCATTATTCAATCAATTGGTGCAAGTTCTGGAGTTATTGTTGCCGGAGCTATATTTACTTTGCCAGCTCTTTATATTCTTCAACTTGATGTAAACTTTTTCCAGATTTTCTTTTCTTCTCTTCTTGGTGGATTTTTAGGCATTCTATTCCTTATTCCTTTCCGAAAATACTTTGTTAAGGATATGCACGGGAAGTTTCCATTCCCTGAAGCAAAAGCCACAACTGAAATTCTGATTACGGGCGAAAAGGGTGGCAAACAAGCTGGTATATTGATTGTTAGCGGACTTATTGGTGGAATTTATGATTTTCTTTTCAATTCATTACATCTTTGGAGAGATGTTTTCACCTCCCGAGTCCTACCCGTTGGAGAATATATTGCGGAGAAATCAAAAATTCTCTTTCAGCTTAATATTAGCTCAATAATTTTTGGCTTTGGATATTTAATTGGTTTGAAATATTCAACAATTATTACAGTTGGCTCTTTACTCTCTTGGTTTATTCTTGTTCCGCTAATAAACCAAATAGGTGCTATTACAACAGGGACTGCTGGGGTTAATATTTTTGCCTCATTATCACCTGAAGCAATTTTCAAAGCTTACGTTAGACCGATAGGTATCGGTGCAATAGCAATGGCTGGAATTATTGGTATCATAAAATCATCAAAAGTTATCGGTGGTGCATTTGGATTGGCTTTTGCAGGCTTATTTGGCTCAAAGAAGGCTAAAATTGAAGATGAAATAAGAACTCAAAAAGATATTAAAATGACTTTTGTTGTTCTCTTTATCCTTTTAACACTTATTGCAGTGTTTATTTTCTTATTAACAGGTGTTAATATCACTTTTGTGCAAGCTTTGGTTGCTTTGCTAACAATTTTGATAATCGCTTTTCTATTTACGACTGTTGCCGCAAATGCTATTGCAATTGTTGGTTCGAACCCTGTTTCGGGTATGACTCTTATGACCTTGATATTGTCATCATTTGTTCTTGTTCAGTTTGGCTTAACTGGACAGCAGGGAATGTTATCAGCCTTGATAATTGGAGGTATAGTTTGCACTGCACTTTCTATGGCTGGTGGCTTCATAACAGATTTAAAAGTTGGATATTGGCTTGGTTCAACTCCTAAAAAGCAGGAAAGCTTCAAATTCCTTGGAACTCTTGTTTCAGCAGCTACAATCGGTATTGTAATTTATATTTTAAGTCAGGCTTATGGATTTGTTAAGACGCCTGAAACGCCAAATCCTTTGGAGGCTCCTCAGGCAAATGCAATGGCAGCCGTTATTCAGCCTTTGATGACTCCCGGTGCTAATGTTAACTGGATGCTTTATTTAGTTGGAGCAATTATTGCAATACTTATTAATTGGCTTGGTATTTCACCATTAGCTTTTGCTCTTGGTATGTATCTACCACTTGACCTAAACACTCCATTGATTATTGGTGGTCTAATTGCTCATATTGTAAGTAAAAGCTCAAAGAATGAAAAACTTGTCGAAGCACGCTCTCAAAGGGGAACACTTATCGCTTCAGGATTTATGGCTGGTGCATCACTTTTCGGAGTAGTTGGTGCTGTTCTCTTGTTTTTCAATGTCATTGATAAAAAATTCAACGAAGCTTGGCTTGAAAACCCAATCACTGAGGTTATTGCTGTAGTAATGTTTCTTGTTATCGTTACTTATTTCATAATTGATACATTTAGGGCAAAAGTCGAAGATTAAAAATATATGGCACAGGACGATTCTAACAAACTGCTTGAAAATTCAGTAGTTAGCGAAGAAAACAAGAAAAAAGAAAAACAAAAGAAAATTATCAGGTATATTCTATCGATAGTTTTAATAGTTGTCGCTTTATATGTTACTCTTAAAGACATAGATTTTTATAAATTATGGGTTTATATTAAAAATGCTGATTACCTCTGGGTAATAATCTCAATTCCAATAATGATTCTTTCTCACTGGGTCAGAGCTATGCGATGGCAAACAATGCTCAAACCAGTCGCTCCTAAATCATCAGTTTGGAATTTGTTTTCAGCCGTTATGATTGGTTATGCTGCAAATAATGTCCTGCCTCGTGGGGGCGAATTCCTTAGACCTTATGTTTATGCAAGAAGGGAGAAATCCTCTTATTCAACTGCCTTTGCAACGATAGTAGTCGAAAGATTCATTGATATAATAATTCTTGCTTTGATGTTCGGGGGGGTATTCTTTTTCTTTCGTGAGCAAATCAGGCAGGCTCTGCCGAATTTGCATGCTGATAAGTTCCTTGTCCCGGTTGGAATTGTAATTCTTGTTCTTATTTTGAGCTTCTGGCCCCCCTTCGTTCGTTTTGGTTTGAAAATATTCGTAAAACCAATTTCTCATAAATTCTATGAGAAATTAAGTGGAATATTTGACAGATTTTTGCTTGGATTCACCATAATTCGAAAACCCGGACAATATTTTCGCCTTACAATTGAATCTCTTTCCATATGGCTTCTTTATACTATTCCTATGTATTTAATGTTTTTCTCCTTCGGATTTGATACTAAATACAATATGGGATTTGATGACGCTATCTTTTTAATTGTCATTTCCGGTATTGCTTTCACTGTTGCCCCGGTTCCCGGAGCATTAGGTATATTCCACTTTTTTATGCAGGCAACGTTAAACAAAGTATATGGAATAAGTATTGAAGAAGCATTAGCTTATGCTACGGTTAATCATACGGTTGGTTATTTGGTTCAAACTATAATTGGAGGAATATTTTTCTTAAGAGAAAATGTTAAATCAATAGAAAAACCGGAGAGCGAACCTCAAAACGATTTGACCATCCCAACAGATAAAACTTAATGGATAAAATTGTTGTTAAAAAAAATAGCCAAAAACGACTAAAAAAAGGCTCTCTCTGGATTTACAGCAACGAACTAACGGCTGTTACTCAATTACCCGCTGGAACAACAGTTGAAGTTATTAGCGAAGATGGAAATAATTATGGTGTCGGCTTTTATAATCCTAACAGCCTGATTACCGTTAGGCTCTTGCTTTCAGAAAAAGAGCCTGATTTACATTTTTTCAAAACAAGGATTGAAAAAGCGAAGGATTTCAGGAAAAGGATATATCAAAATTCATTAAGTTATCGTTTAGTTTTTGGTGAATCTGACTTACTGCCCGGTTTGATAATAGATAAATATGATAACTATTTTGCCCTTCAATTCTTTTCTGCCGGAATGGAACTCAGAAAAGAACTTATCATTGAAAGTTTATTATCATTATTTCCTCATACCAAAGGTATTATTGAAAAAAATTCATTCAGAGCAAGAAAAAACGAAGGACTGACTCAATATGAAAAAATAGTTTTCGGTGAAATTCCAGACGAAATAACAATCGAAGAAAATTCAATTAAATACTCTTTCTCATTGCTTGATAGCCAGAAAACAGGTTTCTTCCTTGACCAGAAAGACAATAGGCTTATTGTTAGAAGAATATCCAAAGATTTAAAAGTCCTTGATTGCTACTGTAACTTGGGCGGTTTCGCCCTAAATGCTGCGTTTGGTGGAGCAAAGTCTGTTGTTGGGATTGACTCTTCCGAAAAAATTATCGAATTTGCTCAAAAAAATGCTGTTCTAAATAAAATTTATAATGTCAATTTTATTAAATCTGATGTAGAAAAATTTTTGAATAATCAATTAAATAGTGAGAATTATTGGGATATGATAATTCTCGATCCCCCTTCTTTTGCTCATTCAAAAAAAGATGTTGCAGTTGCAAAAAGGGGTTATTCAAAAATTAATAATCTTGCACTTCGACTGCTTAAGTCCGGCTCTTGGCTTGTTACCTCGAGCTGCACACAATATATTTATGAAGATATATTTTATGAAATTATCAGAAACGAAGCTGCAAAGCTCAAAAAGCAACTCAGACTTGTCTTTCGTGGTATGCAAGCACCCGACCATCCAATTTTAGAAAGCATTCCCGAAACTAAATATTTAAAGTTTCTTGTGTTTCAGGTTCTTTAGCTTTCGAGGTTATTTTTTTCCCATCGTTATAAACAATAATTCTGGCTCCCGGCTGATTAGTAAGATAATACCAAAACCATTCAAAAAGGACACGCAATCTGTTTCTGAAATTAATTAGGAAAAAGATATGAACTGTTGTCCATAGCAACCAAGCAATAAGCCCTTTGAACTTTATTTTTCCGAAATTAGCAACTGCTTTTGCTCTTCCTATTGTTGCCATACTTCCTTTATCAAAATATTTGAATGGAGGTCGTTTATTCTTCGAAAGTCTCTTTTTAATAATTTTGCTGACATATTCTGCTTGTTGAATTGCCACTGGTGCTATTCCGGGCAATTGATTACCTTTGTCATCAATATAATAGGCAGCATCACCAATCACGAATACATCTGGATAGCCCGGAATTGACATATCTTTTTCAACTATTACTCTTCCGATATTGTCTAATGGAACTCCAAGACGATAATTTAAACTTGAAGATTCATTTCCGGCAGCCCAGAAAATATTTGTTGTTTCAATAAAGTCTTTTCCAATTTCAACTCCATCATCTGTAATATTTGTTACTTTTGTTTTAAGCAGAACTTTTACTCCAATTCTCTGAAGAGCCTCGAGGGTATATTCTGATAAATCTTCAGAATATGATTTTAATAGTCTATCGTTAGCTTCAATCAAAAATACGTTAATATCATCACTTTTTAGGATTGGAAAATCTGGTAGCATAGTTTTCTTGCCAATTTCTGCAATTGCACCAGCTAATTCGACACCTGTCGGACCACCTCCGATAATGACAAAATTTAAATATTTATCCCTATCAGATGTGGAATAAAATCTTTCCGCCTTTTCAAAGGATGAAAGTATGGTTTCCCTGATATGAAGAGCATCTTTCAAGCTCTTCAAACCCGGTGCTATTCTCTCCCATTGAGAATTTCCAAAATAAGAGTGTCTTGCTCCCGGAGCTAATATCAGATAGTCATAATTAAGCTCTCCATCATTCAGAATTACCTTTCTTTCGTCAAGCTTAACATCAAGCACTTCATCCATTAAAATATGAACATTCTTGTTCTTTCTCAAGATTGTTCTAATTGGTATTGCAATATCTCCGGGGGACAAAGCAGATGTAGCGACCTGATAAAGCAAAGGCTGAAACAAATGATGATTTGTCTTATCAATTAAGATAACATCTACTTTTGCATTTTTTAGTGATTTTGCTGCTTTTAAACCGCCAAAACCTGCTCCAACTATTATTACTCTTGGTTTTGATAATTGCATTTATATTAATTTTGATTATTTTCGAAACTAATTCAAATTTAAGACGTAATTTTTGGTTAATTAGGATAAATTTTGAATTAATTTGAAGTGGTAAATATAATTAGAATATTGTTGATTTTGGAATTAATTTTCAATCTTTCATTTATATCATTATATTCCCAAGTGTCTTATCCTAATACAATAAAACCTTTAAAACTTGAAAAAGCACCAAATTTTGATGGGATTTTAGATGACGATTGTTGGTCCAAGTCGCAAAGAATATCAAATTTTACACAACGAGAACTAAATGAGGGTGAAAAAGCAACTGAAAGAACTGAAGTTTCATTAGTTTATACCAATGCTGAAATATTTATTGGGGTTTGGTGCTATCAGTCTCCTCCTTTGAAATTTACAGCGAAATATATGAAACGAGATTTCAATTATTGGGAAGATGATAATTTCGAGGTATTGTTTGATACATTTTTTGATAAAAGAAATGGATATATATTTGTTATTAATCCAAATGGAGCAAGGGCGGACGTTCAAATCACTGATGAAGGAAGAGGTTTTAATATAGATTGGAATGGAATATGGGACGCTGAAGTTATAAGGTCTGATACTGGTTGGTTTGCTGAAATCAGAATACCATTTTCAACACTTAAATTTTCAAATGAAAAAATTCAAAAATGGGGAGTCAATTTTGAAAGAAATATCAGATACAAAAATGAAGCTGCATTTTGGCAAGGTTGGTCAAGAAATTATGATTTTGAACATGTCTCTCACGCTGGAATATTAGATAGTTTTGAAAATATTGTAGGCAGGGAAATTGCTGAACTCAAACCTTATGCTTTAGGTGGAATTGAACTATCTAATTCGAGTAATGGAGCTAATACAAAAAAAATTGGCAAGTTTGGTTTAGACATAAATTCTTTAATTTTACCCACCCTAAAACTCAATTTATCTTTAAATACAGATTTTGCACAGGTGGAATCTGATCGTCTTAAGATTAATCTTACAAGATTTTCAATTTTCTATCCGGAAAAGAGAGATTTTTTTCTTGAAGGTAAAAATGATATTGAATTTGATTTATACGATGATGCTAAGTTGTTCTATTCTCGAAGGATAGGTCTTGAAAATGGAGATGCGATTCCAATTTTGGCAGCCGGAAAAATTATGGGTAAAATTGGAAATTCAAATATTGGGCTTATTTCCGTCCAAACTGACAGTAAGAATGAAATACCAACCACTAATTATACTGTTTTGAGATTTAAACAAGATATTTTTAATCAGTCTAATATAGGAGCTATTCTAACATCAAAAATACGTTCAGGGTATTATAACTATGTTTACGGATTTAACTTTAATTACAGAACTTCTGACTTTTTAGGTAATAATAATTTATTAGTTGAAAGCGCAATTTCACAATCACAGACTAAAGGAAATACTGGTAAAAGAAACTTGTCTTATAAATTAGCAGTAGCTTACCCTAACGATCTACTCCATTTTCAAGCTGCTTTTTTTGGAATTCAGAAAGATTTTAATCCAGAAATGGGCTACCTTGAAAGAGATAATTATAAATTTTATTTTACTGAATTGATGTTCAGACCGAGACCTGCCTTCCTTCCTTTTCTCAAAAGATTATATTTTAAGCCCTTTGAAATAGCATTGTTCAGAGACGATTTAACAAATCAAATGCAATCAACCTATCTTGAGTTTGTTCCTTTGGGTATTGTTACAAAATCTGAAGATGTTTTCGAAATAGTAATTTCAAGAAATGCTGAAGCTATAACAAATGAATTTGAAATTTACCCAAATGTAATTATCCCAGTTGGAGAATATTGGTTCACAAGATACAAAGCTTCAATTGAAACATTCAAAGGAAGAAATTTTTCCTTATATTCAGAGTATAACTGGGGGGATTTTTTTAGTGGCACAAGACAGAATATCTACGCTTCAATTTACTGGAATATCAATCGGCATTTGAACGTCTCAACTGATTATTCAAAAAATATAATAAACCTTAAAGAAGGTTCATTTAATACTGATGAAATTGGTGGCAGAATTGAGTACTCATTTAATCCGAAATTAATAACTTATTTTGTCAGCCAATGGAATACAAGCACGAAAGAAATAATAATGAATTTTCGACTGCATTGGATTCCAATTATTGGTAGTGATTTATACTTTGTCATCAATCAGGTTTTCAATACTTCATCTAAAACAATAGACCTTAGAAAAACTCTGTTTTTAACTAAATTTGTATGGAGATTAGGTTTTTGATTTGTATTACTTAGATAACATTAAAATAAACAATTACATATTCAATCTTTCGTTTCAATTTTTTTAATTTTCCTAATAATAAAACTGAAAAAAATGTCCAAAACAGTAAGTTCATCAGAAGAAAAAAACCTTCTTGCTATCGAGAAAGTTGTTGAAAGAGCCAAAGGTAAAATAACACCCGAAGATGCTGCTTCTGCCACAGGTTTATCCATAAATGAAGTTCAGGATGCACTGTCAAGGCTGGTTGAGCTTTATGAATGCCGTGTTACAATGAATCCTGAGAAAGGGTCAGTTCAATTTATTTTTCCATTCCCATTTCAAAAGCGAGGCAGGAAGACATTCAAAGAGATAGCTACTGTGGTTCTTGCTGTTCTATGGAAAGCATTTCAGGTAGTTTATAAAGCAGCTATTGGAGTAGTCCTAATTGTTTATACCGTAGTATTCATTGTTATCCTTCTTGCTGTAATGTTTGGAACTTCAAGAGACAGGGACGATAACCCAATCGGTGATATAATCGGTGGACTCCTAAGGGCAATCTTTGAAGCTATGTTTTGGACTTCAGTTCTTCAACCGGTTCAATACGAAGTTGACAGAAGCGGCTATAAATATAGAACTTATCAAAAGGACAAAAATAAAGGCAAAAATTTCATTAAGTCAGTTTATAGCTTTGTCTTTGGTCCAGATAGACCCGTTTATGATTATCTTGCAGATGCCAAAGAAGCAATAGCCTTTATAAGAAAAAATAACGGTAAGATAACTGCTGGACACATTATTGCCCTCACTGGAGTAAATTACCCCGAAGCCGAACGTAGATTAGCAGAATATGCAACAAAATACAAAGGAGAACTCCATATTGTTGATGATGAAATACTTGTGGCTGATTTCACACAATTACTTAACACGACTAATCCACCAATAGAAGGCGGGAAGATTGAATTTTATGTGGATGAAATTGAACCACCATATCAGCTAACAGGGAACACAGCAGGTAGAAATGGTGCTATCATAGCTATGAATTCTTTTAATCTCATTATGTCGTTTGTTTTATACCCTATAACATCAACATATTTTTCAAGCACCGTTGCATTCTTCATTAGTATTTTTCCCTTGGTATTTTCAATTACGTTCTTCTTAATACCTTTAGCAAGAATTCCTTATGTTATGATAAAAGAAAAAAAGAGAAAGTTGAATATTCTAAGGAAAAAGATATTCGATGTAATTGTAAGTGGACAAGTTCCCCTAACAGCTGAGCAAATTATTGTATATGCAAAAATTAACCAAAGTGACAAATCTAATGCTATGTCAGTCCTTGAAAAATTAATTATTGACTTAGAAGGAAAAATTGAATTGGATGAAAGCGGAAAAGCTTTAATCCATTTTCCAAGACTTACGAAAGAATTACAGATTAAATAATCTAATTAAACTGCTTATCAACAATTGTAATCCTTGGCGAACTAATAGCTCCGAAAGGAGTTGAAACAGTTGGTTTTGCATCAAGTTTTAGCCTCGCAGGGCTTGAATTAACACCACCAATAGCTAAAGCTAAATTTACAATTCCCTCATAACCCTTATTTTCGAAGAATTTGACCAAATCGAGACTAATCGAAAGTGGTATAATTGACTGTTGCCCTGTTCCCGGAATTTCAATGGGTTTATCTATATTTCCTGACACAGTTGGAACATCATCAATATAAAGTTGCCAATCGAAACTTGTAAGCGTTGCTGTTGTTTGCTTTGAACCTCCAGTGCCATCATTAGGATTTATTGCTGCAACATTAAGAACAAATTGGGCAGGTAAACTTTTGCTTGTGAAAGCCTTGCTTAAATTTATACCATCTGTTAAGGAAAAATCTGAGATTGATTTTTTATCACTGATGCTAATTCCGGCAAGCCTAAATCCATTGACATTTTCAAGCTTGAATTTTAATCTTTGTAAATTTACGAGTGTTTGGGTAACCTGCTTAATAGCAGAGCAACCGGCAAGAACAAAAGCAAACAATAAAATCAATGAAAAAGCTCTTACTAATTTAAAATTTATCATAATTCAAACCCTTTTAAAATAAATAATAACAATTGACAATTTAAATATTAATGATATTGTAAAAAAAGCAAAATAATAAATAATATACTACTCCGTCAAACTTCCGTCTTTTTTTATTATAAATTTTGTAATTTTATTGCTGAAAATTTTACTTTTTTAATTAAATGGTAATTTATCCGGTTGAGTCAGGTCCATTCGCGACTATTGGGTATCTAATATACTGCACTGAAACTCAGAATGGTGTTGTAATTGATGTCCCATTGGATAGCACTTCATTCTTCTTAGAATATATTGACAAGAATAAGATTAATTTGAATTCTATCTTTTTAACTCATACACACTGGGACCATACAGCCGATGTTGCCAAACTCATAAAAGAGACTCAAGCTAAATTGTATGTTAACAAACTGGATGAATATCGTTTAATTGACCCAATGAAGCATACTTTGATGCCTTTGCCATTCGAACTCGAGTCCGTAAATCCTGATTTCTACTTTCAAGATGGTCAGAAAATTTCTATTGGAAATATAAAATTTGAAGTTAGATTTACTCCCGGACATACAGAGGGAGGAACTACTTTTGTAATTCATAATGAAAAAAAAGTTTTTGCCGGTGACACTTTGTTTTATGGAAGTATAGGAAGAGTTGATTTACCCGGTGGTTCTTACGATACACTTATAAATTCAATAAGGGAAAAGTTATTTACTTTGGATGATGATTATGAAGTTTATTCAGGTCACGGACCTAAAACAACAATAGGTTTTGAAAAATTTACTAATCCCTTTTTTCAGGACAATTAAAAAAATGAAAATTTTTTCACACTTCCGTAATAATAAACTTATTTATGTTTTATTAATTTGCATATTTGTAATAAGCACATTTTACGGATGTTATTCATTTACCGGAGCTACAAGAGCAAAGCATTTGAATACATTAAGGATAGAGCCGGTGGTTGATATGAGTGGATATGGTAGCCCGAAAGTCAAAGATAATATGATATTATTTTTGATTGATAAGTTTAGAAATGACAACACTTATAATGTTGTTGATAAAGAAGGTGACGCAAGTTTAAAGGTTCAAATTAGTAGCATAAGTGATGAAACTATGGTTGTTAATCCGGGGGAATTAGAGAAGGAGAGAAAATTAACGGTTAGGTGTGAAGTTGAGTTTGTGGATAATGTTATGAAAAAAACGATTTGGAAAAAAAGCTTCTCTAATTTCAGCGTTTATGATGTTCAGAAAGCTTTGACTAATAGGGAAGAAGCTCTTATGGATGCTTTGAACAGAACATCTGAAGATATTTTAATCGCAGTTGTTTCTGGTTGGTAATTGAAAATATTTTTTTTAACTATTTGGAAGAGGTGAGCTAAAGAGATGGAAGATTTTATACTACTTATTTACTTCCTGTCGCTATGTGTTCTTTTTGGCTTTGGTATTCACGGCTTGGTTTTGTTATATTATTATCACAAAACCAATAATTACAAGCTGCCGGATAATTCATTGCCTGAAGATTTGCCAAAAGTGACCATACAGCTCCCAATGTTTAACGAAATGTATGTTATCGAGCGTTTAATCCGCTCTGTCTGCAACATTAACTATCCCAAGGATAAGTTAGAGATACAGGTGCTTGATGATTCAACTGACGAAACAGTTGACATTGCTCAGAAATTAGTTAATGAATATCGTCAAAAAGGATTTGATATTCATTACATCCACAGGACCAACCGTTCTGGTTATAAAGCTGGTGCTCTCAAAGAAGGTTTAGAAGTTGCCACCGGTGAATATATTGCCATTTTTGACGCCGATTTTGTCCCGAAGCCTGATTTCCTATTGAAAACCATCCCTTATTTCAACGACAAAGAAGTTGGTATGGTTCAAACAAGATGGGAACATTTGAATGAAGAATATTCATTTATTACAAGAGCTGCAGCTTTGGCGCTCGACGGGCATTTTGTAATCGAGCAACAAGTCAGGAACAAAGCCGGATTCTTCATCAATTTTAATGGCACTGCTGGTGTATGGCGTAAAGAAACTATTATTGATGCTGGAAATTGGCAGCCTGACACTTTGACCGAAGACCTCGACCTAAGTTACCGAGCTCAGTTAAAAGGCTGGAAATTCATTTATCTTAATGATTTCACTTCTCCCGCAGAGCTTCCTGCTGATATCAATGCTCTTAAGACTCAGCAATTCCGCTGGACCAAAGGAGCTGTCGAAACTGCAAAGAAGATTCTTCCCTTAGTTTTGAAATCTACTTTATCACTAAGAATTAAATTAGAAAGTTTTGTTCACCTTACAAGCAATATTGTTTTCCCGTTTATTATTGTTGTTGCTGTTTTGAATATACCGCTTGTAGTTATTAAAAACACAATAGGTGGACTTGACACTTATTATAATATGATGTCAGTTTTTGTTCTTGCTTCCATTTCAACTTTCCTATTTTATATGTATGCTCAGCGTGCCATTCATCTCGATTGGCGAAGAAGACTTTTGCTATTTCCGGTTTTCCTTGCAGGAAGTATGGGCTTTGCAATAAACAACACTAAGGCAGTTATCGAAGCATTAATCGGAAAGAAAACAGGATTTGCAAGAACACCTAAATATAGAATTGAATCACAAAACGACCAATGGAAATTCAAAAAATATGTTCAGAAAAAATTTAACTGGACTGTTGTTTTCGAATTGTCTCTTACTCTATATTATGTGATTGGTATAGCTATTTCCTTGTATTTTCTCGAGATAGCTGCTATTCCATTTCAATTGCTCTTCCTTATCGGGTTTGGAACTGTTGGCTTAATGTCACTGAGGCATGCACTGGGGAAGTAGTTTAGCTTAATAAGGAATTGAGATTAAATTCTGAGGATAATAATACTATTCTCAGAATTTTTTTTATTTTTACATCTCTCTGAAAAAAAATAAAAATTGAATAATAAAAAAAATAAGGACTTTTTTAACAAAGTTTATCAAATCGTAGAACAGATACCTTATGGAAAGGTAACGACTTATGGTTTGATAGCTCAAAGAGCAGGTTTGAAATCCTCTGCAAGAATGGTAGGTTGGGCTTTGAATGCTTATGCTTATTCTACTGCCTTGCCTTGTCACAGAGTTGTTAATAGGAATGGCGAGCTAACTGGAAAAAATTACTTCGGAACACCTACTATGATGCGAGAATTGCTTGAATCCGAAGGAGTTCAGTTTATTGATGATAGAGTTGATTTAAAGAGATTTCTTTGGACTCCGGAGGAAGTCTTATGAAATTTACAGCAGAAGAGCTTGAAGAATTAACACATCGGGACGGAGGTAGATTTAGAGTTGATAATTCCGAATCAGCATTTGAATTTTGCAAAAGTCTGGCACAAAGTCATTATGAAAACTTTCCCGTTGCTTCTTTCCTCATAAAAAAAGAATGGAGGAAATATATTTTTTCTGTTTATGCTTTTGCAAGAATTGCTGATGACATTGCTGACGAAATTCTTCAAGTCCCTCAGGATGAAAGAATAAAAATGCTTGATAATTTGGAGGAACTTATTCAAAATACTGATTATCAAAAAATTAGTAATCCTATTCTTAAAGCACTTCTTATTACTATGCAAGAGAAAAAGATTCCTCCAAAACCTTTTCAAAAACTACTGACTGCCTACATAATGGATATAAAATTCCAACAAGCTGAAACTTTTTCGGACTTATTGGATTATTGTAAATATTCTGCTGAACCTATTGGTGAATTGGTTCTAAGAATAACCGATAATTACAATGAACGAAATATTGTTTTATCGGATAAAATATGTTCTGCCTTGCAATTGATTAATTTCTGGCAGGATTTCTCGGTTGATTTGAAAAATAGCAGGGTTTTTATTCCTAAGGAATATCTAACTAAATATGAATTAGAAGTAAAAGGTTTGTTTGAAAGAAAAAAAACTCATAATTTAATTAGTTGTTTAAATGAACTTTATGACCGAACAGAATTATTACTGAACGAGGGTGCTGAATTAGTTAATTATTTGAAAAATTTAAGAATTAAACTTGAAATCAAAGCGACAGTCTTGGGAGGTTTGTCAATATTAAGAAAGATTAAAGATTTACAAGCAAACATTTTAGATAAACGTCCTAAGTTATCGAAAAAAGATTTCTTTATGATTTTTATGAAAATCATATTTTAAAGATTAGAAAAATGGAAGTAATAACAGAATATGAATTAGCGAACTTCGAGCAAATGCCTCCCCCAAAGGTGGCACGCTCAAATTTTGTCTATTCTTTCAATTTGCTTCCTAAAGAGGAAAGAAAAGCAATTCAATCACTTTATGCTTTCTGCAACTATATTGACGATATTGCTGATAGCACTCCTACTTTCACTGACATTGAAAAGCAGTATAAACTACAAAGGCTTGCTTGGTGGGAAAATGTAATCGAAAATATTTATAACGGAGACATAAACCATTCAATATTAAATCCTTTTATCTGGGCAATCAAGCGTTTTGAAATACCGAAGCAATATTTTCTAATCCTTATTGACGGCATAAGACGCGATGTTCTGAAAAACAGATACGCAACTTTCGAGGAATTGAAAGATTACTGTTTCGGTGTTGCCGGAATTGTCGGGTTAATCAGCATAGAAATTTTCGGATACAAACACGAGGAAACAAAGAGTTATGCTATCAATCTTGGCTATGCTCTTCAATTGACAAACATAATACGTGACATAAAAGCTGATAAAGACAGAGGATATATTTATATTCCGCAAGAAGACTTAAATCGCTTTGGTTATTCCGAAGAAGATTTAATTAATGAGGTTTATAATGACAAATTTATCGAGCTAATGAGATTTCAAGTTCGCAGAGCAAGAGAATTCTATCACAATGCACGTAAACTTTTACCGCCAGATGAAAGAATTACGATTGTTTCGGCTGAAATTATGGATGAAATATATTATAGACTGCTCGAAAAAATCGAACTTAATGATTTTAATATATTTAAGAAAAAAATCAAAGTGTCAGTCGTTCATAAGTTTCTTATAGCTTTGAAGCACTGGGTTTCAATCACAATGTTTGTTAAAAGAATCAAAAAACAACCTTGATTATTACTGTTAATTTGTCAAAGAAATTCGAAATTTTAATAGATTTTTTTTAATTTGGTAGTTCTTTGATTTAACAAGGACAAAAAAGAATGGAAGACATTCAGGAAATCAGATTTTCAGAAGAAGAACTCAAAGAAATTGAGATGGTAAAATCCCGCTATCCATCATCAAAATCTGCAATTATGCACGTTTTATGGATGGCACAAAAAAAGTTCGGTTGGCTAAGCAATGATGTCAAGGAATATGTTGCTAAAATTTTAGACCTGCCCGAATCTCATGTTCACGGTGTAGCAAGCTTCTATACTATGTATTTCAAAAAACCTATGGGTAAATACCACATACAGGTTTGCACAAATATTTCCTGTATGTTACGAGGTGGCGAAGAGATTTATGAGCACGTTTCCGAAAAGCTCGGCATTGGTCACAATCAAAGAACTGAAGACGGCTTATTTTCACTGGAAGAAGTTGAATGTATGGGGGCATGCGGTGGAGCACCTATGGTTGCCATTAACGAGGATTTCTATGAAAATATTGATATCGTCAAAGTTGACGAATTAATATCTTCTTTCAGAAATAAGATTTAATTCTTTTTTTCGATATTTATAACATATCATAGATAGCCAAATGAACACAAGACAGTTTCCTAAGAAAATTGCCTCTCTAATAATTTTTCTTATTACTACATCATTTACTTTTTATTCCTGCAAAGATAATTCCACAGAACCAACCGAAGAAAAAATTAAAGTATATATTTCAACAGATTTACTCGACTTCGGTATTGTTCAATTAGGTCTTTCAAAAATTCAATCATTTGCTATTGAAAACACATCAAAAACGGCAGGGACATTAACTCTGAAAATCACAGGCGAAGATAATTCTGCATTTACAATAATGGGTAATAATCAGACATTAACTTTGAAACCGGGTCAAAAAGATACAATTTTTATTCAATTCACACCGATAGCAGAAAAAACTTATAACGCCACTCTTGAAATTGGAACTGACCCTGTTACCAAATTATCTTTGAGGGGTATCGGAAAAAAGACAGTTGAAATAAATTATCTCCCTACTTTTATTGATTTTGGGAAGGTGGTAATCGGAGAATCACTCAAGCAAAAAGTCAGCATAAATAACTCGGGAACTACTCCTTATATATTATCTCCAAGCATTGTCGGCAAAGACGTAACAGCCTTTTTCATCGAATATTCACCCGAAAAACCAATTCCACCGGGTGCAAGCGACAGCGTAATAATAAGATTTCAACCCAAAGAGGAAAAAATTAGCGAAGCTGTTTTTTATCTCGACTCAGAACAAAAATACCCAGTTGGTTTAAAGGGCGAGGGAATCAAACTTGAGCATTTAGAAGTTCAGCCCAAATCGCTTGATTTCGGAAATATCGAAATCAATTCCGAAAAAACTCTTGAAATTACAGTAGTTAATAATCTTTCTCAGAGCTTCACAATTAATTCTAACTTTCCTTCGGGTTCAGAGGGCTTTTCTGTTACAAATAGTATGCCTTTGCAATTAGCCGGGAAGAACTCTACAAAAATCAATGTTAAGTTCAAACCCACTGAAATCAAACTTTATGAAACAACTCTCTTCCTTGATAACGATAAGAAATACTCTGTTGCACTGAAAGGGACAGGTGTAGCTGCTAATGATCTTGAAGTTAATCCTAAATCACTTGATTTTGGTAATGTAGAATTAAATTCAACCAGTTCACAGGAAATTACAATAACAAACAAAACGACTAAATCTTTAAAAATAACCTGCACATTCAATTCCGGTGGGACAGATTTTTCAGTTAGTTCACAAAATCCATTTGATTTAGCCGCAGGAAGCAATAGTAAAATAACAGTCAAATTTTCTCCAAAAGAAATCAGAGCTTATGGAGATGTATTAAGAATAAGCACAGACAACAACACAACTTATTCAGTGAATCTCAAAGGTGCTGGTATCAGCCCAGAGCTGCTAAGCCTCGTTTGTGAAGTTACTTCAGCACCTCCTGTCATAGATGGGAATGATTATGATGAGTGCTGGAAATCTGCCAAGGAACTATTTTTTGTAATGCATCAGATTGAACCAACTTATATTGACCAAAACAAGAAATTTAACGGCAGCATCAAAGCTTTGAGAGATGATGAATATATTTATTTCCTTGTCAAAATTAAAGACGATTCAAGAAATGATATGCCAAATTATTTCATTTTCAATGGTGGCGACCCATCGAAAGAATCGAGTTGGACACTTACCACTGAAGGTCAGGATGGTATATCATTTATGTTTCCTATTACTTCAAATGTGAGAGGTAAAACCGCAGACGACACATTTGATAAAGTTGGTTGTTATGTAGCTTGCCATACTACCAACTCAATTAATAATTTTGAGGGAGGCTCCTTCCCTGACTTTGGAACAATTGATATATGGTATTGGAAAGCGGGAACAACAGGACCTCAAGGCTATGCTGATGATTACTACGCTATGGGTCAAGACGGGAAATACCCAAAAGAGAGACGAGGTGACGTTGGAGGAAGAACATTCGAAGACCCGAATTTCAGACCATCTGGCACAGGCTTGAACCTTCCCATAAGCGTTCCGGGCGGCGATAACTATAAATTGGATCCAAGCCGCTTCATTTGGGATGATACATCAGATCCATTTGATCCAAATTCTAATAATCCGATTACTAAATTACCTTGGGCTGCTGGTGATAGACTCGCAGGATGGAAATTAAGAGTTCAGGACAATGAATTTTCAGGCAGAGGCGATGTCGAAGCAAAAGGGATTTTCTGGAATGGTCAATGGGTTGTTGAATTCAAAAGAAAATTAAAGACTGAGTCCACAAATGGCGATGATATGGAATTCAAGAAGGGTAGTATTATTGCATTTTCTTTGGGGTATTTCGATAATACGAGAAAATACGCTGAATTTGAATATATTAATTTGAAGCAAAATCCAAGACCGGGGCACTATGGAACTAATCCACCTGTTATTATAATGCAGATAAAGTAACGTTTTGCTATTTCAAGTGTTATTATATATGTAGAAAGTAAAAATTTATTTAAATGAAAAAAATAAAGAACATAAAAATCTTAAATCACTTTATTATTATCTTGATTGGATCTTTCTACTTAGTTGATGTTCTGCTTAATTTCAAGATTTCTCAGGATTTCGGGCTAATTCCGTCTAAGGCTCTGGGATTAAATGAATTATACAGGGTAATTACTTATCCTTTTTCATTTTTTACTATTGAATCAGCATTACTATTTTTATTTACGATTTTACTGCTTTTCCCGTTCTTTGAAGTAAAATTCAGAAAACCTACAATGATTTTATTATTGTTTGGCATTATTTTATTTCAAGGATTGCTTTTTACATCAATTTTTAACCAAAGCGATATAATTCTCAAGGGAACAGACGGAATTTCGTTCTTCATCATAACCTATTTTATACTGAATAATTTAAATTTAAAGCAAATAAAATTAAATCCAAAGTCATTCCATATTAACGCTTTTATAATTCTTATTTCTATTAGCTGGGTTGTTACTGTTTATCTCCATTCGAAATTTGTGGATACTGATTTATTGACCCCTTCAGCTTTTTCATTGATTTATGGTATATCATTGGGGCTAATTGTTGATTTATTTATTAAATTCTACAGACTATTTCAAGTTTTGATAAATCCAGTTAAGCCAAAAATGTCTGTCCCTTCGGATGAAGATCTGATGCCGGCTGAAATTTCAAAGCCTGAAAGGAAACATCAAGCTGGACAGTCTGAAAAGAGTCATTTCAATGAATTTGATACTGATTATTTTTCTGAGGACAGGCTCAATCAAATCCTCGATAAAATCAATAATGAAGGCAAAAAATCATTGACACAAGAAGAATTAAATTACCTCGAAGAGTATTCCAAGAGATTATAGGTGATTTAATAAAATTTTAATATTTCTCTTTCGTATTTTTTTCTGAAGTTTAAAATTCAAAAAGTAAAATTATGATAACAACCTTCCAAGTCAATTCTGGGGAATTAGATGATAAATTGATTGATATTATTAAATCAAATTTCCCCAATCAAGAAATTGTTATTGATGTCTATCCTCTCGAAAATATTGATTTCGAAATTCCTGAGATTACTAATAAGAAAATCATTAATAGAATAAATGAAATCAAATCCAACAAAAATATCATTTTCCCTAATATTGATATTAAATAATGAAAACTCTTGGTTTCCATTCTGATGCTTTTGATGAGTATTTAGAGTGGCTTGAAATTGATTTGAAAAAG
Source organism: Candidatus Kapaibacterium sp. (assembly GCA_026418625.1). GTDB lineage: Bacteria > Bacteroidota > Ignavibacteria > Kapaibacteriales > UBA2268 > CALHRB01. The sequence goes on along the minus strand of JAOABA010000040.1, from coordinate 5,719 downwards.
TTTAAAAAAATCAACTCTTTAATAGTTGATATTCTTCGCCACCCATTTACATGAATAGGAAAACCGGAGCCTCTTAAGTATCAGGGTGAAAAGTATTGGTCAAGAAGAATAACTGAAGAAGATCGTTTAATCTATGTCGTAAAAGATAATATGATAATAATAATATCTTGCAAAGGTCACTACAAATAATAATCCAGCTAATTTTTTATACTTGAAAAAATTATAACCACAAACAAAGCTTTGCGTTCTCTCTTCTTTCTTTGCGACCTCTGCGTGAGACTCTTTATTTCTCGCAGAGCTCCATAAGTCTTATGCAGGGTTCGCAGAAATTTTTTAAGAATTTTGATTTTTTTATCTTTGAAATGGATCAGTATCTTTAGGATAATATACATTTGTTAATATTAGACCATTAGCCGGAGCCATCGGAGATGTATAATTTCTATCTTTTTTTTCTAAAGCCGATCTTACTCCTACAAAATCAATTTTTCCTCTTGCTATTTCAATCATTGCTCCAACTATACCTCTTACCATCCCATAAACAAATCTGTCAGCTCTGATTGTCAACTTATATTGTTTCTCATTAATTTCAGACCATTCACAAACCTGAACATCACAGACATAGTCCTTAGTTTCTTTATTCAATTTTGAAAAAGTCGTAAAATCTTTTTTCCCCAAGAAAATTTTTGCAGATTCGATTAATAGAGAAACATCAATTTTGGTTTTGATTAGGGTTGAAAAATGACGAAGTAGAGGTCTATCAACTAAGTGAATAAAGTAATTATATTCTCTTGCTATAGCATCTTTTGTAGAATGAAATGGATAATCAATTATTCGACTTTGAATTATTCTAATGTCCTCGGGAAGATAATAATTGATAGCTTTTGAAAGTTTTTCTTCTCTAATATTTATTTTTTCTGGTAGTCTTGAATGTGCCACCTGCCCTGAAGCGTGAACACCCGCATCAGTCCTTCCTGCCCCAATAACAGATAATGTCATACCTGTTAAAGATTTTAAAGCCTGCTCAATAGTTTCCTGAACTGACAGAGCATTTTTTTGTCTTTGCCAACCCGCATATCTCGTTCCATCATATTCTATTTTAAGAACAATCGAATTCATAAAAATTGATTAATCTATTCTAAAAAATCAAAAATAACTGTTATTTTTGAAAGTTAAAATGAGGAAATTATGTTAAAATCTATTTATCACAAAGATAAAACCTTTACTCTTGGAATTTTAGGAGGAGGGCAATTAGCTAAAATGTTAGCCCTTGCAGGTTATAGGCTTGGTTTGAATATTGCAATCATAGAAAAAGAAGAGCAAAGCCCTGCCGGAGATATGACAAAGCTTGATTTCCCAAAGGGATGGAATAATGAAGAAGAATTAAATAATTTCATCCAAGTTTCCGATCTTGTTACCTTAGAAAATGAATTCATCGACCCAGAAATTATAGAAAAAATTGAAGAACATAGAAACGTTTATCCAAGCTCAAAAACAGTCCGGCTTGTTCAAGATAAATTTATTCAGAAATCAACTTTCAAAGAAGCCGGTATAGCTGTTCCCGAATTTCAACTAATTCAAAAATTCGAGGACATTATTGAATTTACCTCAAAATTTGGTTTTCCGGCTGTCATTAAATCCAGAAAATTTGGTTATGACGGTTATGGCAATGCAACCGTATTTAATGAAGACGAAGCAAAAACTGCTATCCAAAGGTTTAGTCTTAATGAGCAAAGAAAAGATGTTTATATCGAATCCTTTGTTGATTTCACTAAAGAACTTGCAGTTATGGTGGTTCGGAATAAGGCAGGCGAAACGGCGGTTTATCCTTGTGTTGAAACAATTCAATACAGGCACATTTGTCATTCTGTCATAGCTCCTGCTGAAATTGACGAGAAGTTGAGGAATCAAGCCAAGGAAATTGCTGTAGCTTGTGTTGAAGCAATTCACGGAATTGGTATTTTCGGTATTGAACTATTCCTTACAAAAGATAAAAAAATCTTGGTAAACGAAATTGCTCCTCGACCTCATAATTCTGGACATTATACAATTGAAGCCTGTTATACATCCCAATTCGAAAATTGTATTAGGGCAGTCTGCGATTTACCACTCGGCTCAACTAATATGATAACACCCGCAGCAGTGATGATAAACCTTCTTGGCACAAGAGATGGTATTGGCATCCCTGCAAGTGTAATCGATGTTTTGAGGCATAGTAAAGTTCATTTACATCTGTATAATAAAAAGAATTCAAGAATAGGTAGAAAAATGGGGCATATCACAGCTCTCGGCAGCACACAGACCGAAGCATACAACAGAGCTAAGTCTGCCGCTGATGCTATTGAATGGTAGGAATATTCGTTAATTTTTTTTCAGGTTAATATAGAAATACAAAGCTATTTTTAGTAGTTCGACATTGCTGTTCAAGGAAACTGTTTATTAAGTATAAAAATTAGAATTAGTCACTCCTCACTACGTTCAGAGTGACAATAAAACACTTTTTATACTTTTTACACAACCTCCTCCGCAGGAGTGATGTTTCCCAATTTCCCCCTGTCATTCCTGTGCATACAGGAATCTCTTGCTTCCTCTAAGACTCCTGCCTTCGCAGGAGTGACATATTGGTTCTGAAGCCGCAGGAGCAACGCTATCGCCACTCACATCATTCCTTGCTTGTTAAGGAATCTGAAAAAATATTAATAAAAATTAATTTGGATATTAGAATTTTTTTATTTTATTTTCAATTGTTAGTTGTAATAGTTTTCGGAACACCGAACACCGAACACCGAACACCGAACACCGAACACCGAACACCGATGTAGTTATTGTTATTTGACTTCAGGTTAAAAAAAGAAATAGAAAGGAGGGGTAGCCTATGATTGCATTAATAAAGCCGCTCAAATGATAGAAATAATTTGAACAGCTGATTCTCTTAGGCATAAATAATTGCATTCACAAGTTTGTTTTTACAACAAGAAGGAATTAATATAATATTCTCAATTTCTTTTAATTAATTTGTTTGTTAAATAAAGGGACCAAAATGAAAAGAATAATGATAATAATAATTTTATTATTTGCAAGCCTAATTCAAAGTTATGGTAAATCAATTATTTATATTAGAATTGACGATTGTGAACAACAATCAAGCACTGATTGGGAATGGGTTGATAACCAAATGGTTAGGTGCGCAGATTTGGAATGTAATGATTGTAGAGTAATTATAGTTGAAAAAGTTAGACAGTCAGAAATTGATCCTTTACCATTTGGAGGTTGGACTATAAAAACTTATCTTGATGAAGTAACATATGTTCACCTTGTTAATGGAAATCCAGTAGAGCAAGAGATAAGGGATAATAATGCAGGATTTATATTAAACGAAAGCTTTTGCATGGTTATAGTAAATTGTCCTGAATATCCTGAATTAAATAATTTCAGCATTAATTTAAAAAATGTAATAGTTGACCAAAATGGTTATATTAATGTATATATTCCACCACTTCAATAAAAAACAAAAGGTTATAAAATGAAAACACTCATCAAAATATTTATTTTTCTAATTTCATTTCATATTTTATCTGCTGAAGTTGTGATAGTTGAAGAAGTTAAGGAAGGTGGAACACGGTATTGGAATGATAATCCTACATTTGCATGTTGGTGGCCTGGTAATGATTGTAAAATTACAAGACTTCCAATCATTGATCAAAATTCTATTGAGATTGTCTCCTTACAGAATGGTGGTTATTCATTAACTGGCAAATTTTATTGGATAGGTCTTGAATCTGTTGGTGTAAGTCCACAAAAAAAATTGGATGCCAATTTTAACGGTTTTACATTTCTTGAAGACGAATATAGAATCAAAGTAGTTGAATCAATTGAATTCCCTGAATTGAATAATATTTCTGTTAAATTAGATGGCATTATTTTAAATTCACAAGGATTTTTTACAGTTTATTTTCCACCAGTTTATTAATAATTGGCAGGGTAAAAGCCCTGCCTTTTCAATAAATTAAAATATGATGAAGCCATTTTATATTTATATTTTATTTTTTCTAACTATTGATTTAAATGTATATTCAAACGATCAGTTTATTTTTTATACAAGAATGAAAATAAACGATACATTAGAAGTTTATGATGATAATATCTTTGATGGTAGGTTATATATTTTTATTGATGAAACTAATTGCTTTACATGTCATTTATCAAATTTAAATATAGCAAAAAGTGTTGATTTAGTTGGAAATTTTCAAATTGTTTTGTTTGTTAAAACTAAATCGATAAATTTTTTTAATAAAGTAAAAGAAGAATTAAAATGGCCATTTAATATTGTGTTTGATTTTGCAGGTGCTTATTGTAAGTTATACGGCGTTAAAAACTCACCGATTTGCTATTTAATGAATAACGAAGGTATAATTAAATTTATAGGCATACCAGGTAATGCAAATTTATTTAATTCAACTGAATTTAAATCAATATTGGATTATTGGCAGACAAATAATTTCGAAAAAGAAATTAGTAAATTACAAATTATTAAAAGTATTATTGTAAAATCAGACTCAACTTTATTATCACCAAATATAATAAACATTAATAATGCAATTTATATTAAAAAAATAGGTGCTTACTTTTTTTGGGATTTTGCAAGCAAAAATCTAATTATTGCAGATACAAGTGGAAATTTTATTAAATTTAGAAAATTTAATGAATTTTCAAGGCCCGTTTTCTCACTTAATGAAGCTTATTATGAATCCATACCTTTTGTTGATTTGGATTATAATATGAATGCTAAATTGTTCTTATTTGACCCATTTAAAGAAAGTATCTCATATAGTTGCATATTCACACCCGATACTCTCCAATACCCTTTTGTTAATTATTTTCAAATCAATGATTCATTATTTTCGGTTAGTTTAATTCCTAAGGGTCACAATACCTTAATGAGTAATAAAGGTTTAAATAGTTTTCGGATTTATAACCTAAAAAATGGTCATTTTAAGAACGTTGGTTCCTATGATGTTAATTATTATCAATATCCTTTATTAAGATTTTTTCAACAACATTTTAATTTGATTAACTCTGATACATTAATAGAAATACAAAATTTTTCAAATAAATTAAACTATTTTGATATAAATGGAAATTTTATAAGATCTGAACTAATCGAGTTTGATTCAACCCATTATTTCAAAAAATGGAAATTTTATTTTTCAAAACTTGTATATAATTCGCCTGTTGAAGAATTTAAAAAATTATCTGATAGTATAACAAAAATATCTGAAACAAATGGATTATTATTTGACAAAGTAACACGGAAAGTATACATAGTCTATCAAAAGAAAGAAAAAAATAATTTTGAAAATATTAAATATTTTTTACATCTTCATTCACAATACTATTCAAATGACATTGAAATTACTGATTATTACAAACCTTTTTACATCGAAAATGGAATTGTTCATTGCTGTAAATTAATTAATAACAGAATCAACATCATTCTTTTTAAATTATAATTGAAATATTTTTCGCATTTCAAAAAAAAGAAATATTTAGGTTTTATTATTGGTTAAAGAAAGAAAATTTTTTGATGAATATCCTAGACCTTTAGCTAAATCATATAAGTATAAAACTATATGCATAATTAAAATATAATCAAAAATAAGAAAGGAGGGTTAGCCTATGATTGCATTAAAAAAGCCGAACCGATAAAAGCAGTATCGGTCCG